>NZ_QPEQ01000001.1:952612-1270150 GCF_009455625.1 Paraburkholderia bonniea
GTCTCGTGATGCAGACCCGCCAGGGGGTGTTCACGCGCAAGGGCATGAACCATACGACGATTGCCGAAGTGCGGTCACGGGTTGACCGCGAACTGCGTCACGGGGTGTTTATCCAGGGCGCGATGCGTGCTGGGCAGCCTCTGCCGGTGATGCCGGAAACCAAGCTCGAGCACGGTGACGTCATCACTTTTTACGGCCTGGCAAAGGACACCAAGCGCGCAGTCGATGCCGCTGGCTACGAGCTGCCATACAGCAACAAGACCGACTTCATCTATATGGGCGTCGGGCTGGTGCTGGGCTTGCTGATCGGTTTGATCGTGGTGAATGTGGCGGGCATTCCGCTGACACTCGGCTCGGGCGGCGGCTGCCTGCTGGCGGGTCTGCTGTTTGGCTGGATGCGCGGCAAGCACCCGATGTATGGCGTGATGCCATCGGCGGCCTCGCAGTTGCTGAAAGACTTTGGCCTCGCGGCGTTCGTCGCGGTGGTTGGACTGAACTCGGGCTTGCAGGCCATCGTGACCGTCAAGCAAAGCGGCATGACGATCTTTCTGCTGGGCGTTTTCGTCACGCTGTTCCCGCTGCTGCTGACCATGTTGTTTGGCCGCTATGTGCTGGGCTATAACAACGCGGCGATTCTCGCTGGCGCGCTGTCCGGCTCGCGCAGTGCTAACCCCGCCTTCGGTGGTGTGCTCGACAAGGCCGAAAGCGCCGTGCCAACCGTGCCTTTTGCGATTACCTATGCGATTGCCAACGTTGCGTTGACCTTGCTCGGGCCGCTGGTGGTCGGGCTGGTCTAGCGCAACGAGCGTATTGAGCGTATTGAGCGCAGTCCGCGCGGTACTTTTTCCGTTTTTATTCCGTGATTTTTCTCTTGGCCCTGGCGCGAGCGGTGCAATCCTCACCGCTCGCCTGGCGCCCTCATTTCCTGTTACCGGAGAACGCATCATGACCAAAGGCAAAAGCAGCAGTGAACAGGCCAAACTGGCCGCACTCAGCCCGTTCGAGCTGAAGGATGAACTGATTAAAGCAGCGGGCGGTGGGGCGGTTGAACGGGCCGCCAATGTGGCCATGCTCAATGCTGGGCGCGGCAATCCGAACTTTCTTGCGACGCTGCCGCGGCATGGCTTCTGGCAGCTTGGGTTGTTTGCCATGCGCGAATCCGAGCGCTCGTTTGCGTTCCTGCCAGAAGGCGTGGGTGGCTTTCCGCAGCGCGAGGGCTTGACCGAGCGCTTCGATTTGTTTCTGCGCGAAAACCGTGGCGTGCCAGGCATCGACTTTTTGCGCGGCGCGGTGTCCTACGTGCGTGACCAGCTGGGCCTGAGTGCGGGCGATTTCCTCTATGAGATGTGCGAAGGCATTCTCGCGTCGAACTATCCCGTGCCGGACCGCATGCTGAAGCTGTCGGAAGTGATCGTCGGGCAATACCTGCGGCGCGAGATGATTGGCAAGCAGCCGTTCATCGGCGATTTCGATGTGTTCGCCACGGAAGGCGGCACGGCTGCGATGACGTACATCTTCAACACGATGCGCGAGAACCACCTGATTGCGCCAGGCGACACCATCGCGCTCGGCATGCCGATCTTCACGCCGTACATCGAAATTCCGCGTCTGAACGATTTCAACCTGAACGTCGTGAACCTGAACGCCGACGTCGAAAACGGCTGGCAGTACTCGAAAAAGGAACTCGACAAGCTGCGCGATCCGAAGGTCAAAGCGTTCTTCCTCGTGAATCCGAGCAATCCGCCCTCGGTGAAGATGAGCGACGAAAGCCTTGAATACATCGCGGAAATCATCAAGGAGCGTCCGGACCTGATCTTGCTGACCGACGATGTGTACGGCACCTTTGCTGACGACTTCGTGTCGCTGTTCGCGCTGGCACCGAAAAACACCATCCTCGTGTATTCGTATTCGAAATACTTCGGCGCGACGGGCTGGCGTCTGGGCACGATTGCCACGCATCACGACAACGTGCTCGACCGGCTGATTTCCGAGTTGCCGAAAGCGGTTAAACAGGAATTGCACAAGCGTTACGAGTCGATCACGACAGAGCCGGACAAGCTCAAGTTCATCGACCGCCTGGTGGCCGACAGCCGCACCGTCGCGCTGAATCACACGGCTGGGCTGTCGACACCGCAACAGGTGCAGATGGTGCTGTTCTCGTTGTTCTCGCTGATGGATACGCCGGACGCGTACAAGAACGCGCTGAAGCGCTTGATTCGCAGCCGCAAGCGAGCGCTGTATGAAGAGGTTGGGATTTCGTTTGAAGACGACGATCCCAATCAGGTGGACTACTACACGATTCTGGATCTGGAGTTTCTGGGTGAACGGGCGTTTGGCCGCGAGTTTGTCGAATGGTTGTTCAAGAATACCGAGCCGTCAGAGCTGCTGTTCCGCCTGGCCCGCGAAGCCCGCGTGGTGCTGCTGCCAGGGCGCGGCTTCGGCACGAAGCATCCGTCGGGACGGGTCTCGCTGGCTAACCTGAACGAATCCGACTACCGCAAGATCGGCCGCGCGTTGCGTCACCTGATGGAGGAATACGTCGAGCGCTATAACAAGGAAACCGGCAAGAAGCTCGATCCGCAAAAGGTGAAGTAGGGCGGTTGAGGGTTGCCGTAATGGGCTCTATCGGGTCGATGAATTAATCGGCTGGATAGGGCCTGTTTTTTTGCCGGGAGAGTGGGCTCGTGGACACAGGCCTGCCGATGTGGGGGGGGCGTGGCTGTCTGAAGCGGATGCCCGCCTGACACTGATGATGCTGGCCAGCGCAGCGGCGCAGCATCGGGCACGACATGCCGCTTCGAGTTGAGCATCTGCATGAGCACCTGAATGAGCACCCGAAACTCGCGTTAGCCGGTCGCTGGTCACCAGCCAAGCCACACCTGATGCCCTGTTATGCCCGGCACCCGCCCCTAACCTGCCGCTGCTTGCCCGCCTTGCTCATTTCGCCCATTCCGCAGATACAGCACCAGCGACAATCCTGCTGCTGCCGCCGAAGCCAGCGCGGCAAACAAAAACACCGAGCTATAGCCGAACTGCCCGGCGATAAACCCGGCGAGTGGCCCGGTAATGCCCAGCGACAAATCCAGAAACACCGAATACGCCGACAGCGCCGAGCCACGGCTGGCGGGCGGTACCAGAGCCACCGCTTCGACTCCCAGCGCCGGAAACACCAGCGCAAAGCCAATGCCAGTCAACGCGGCACCTGCCAGCGCGATCTGCGCATCGGGTGCCAGCCACAGCATCAGCAAGCCCGCGCATTCAATCGAGAACGACACCACCGCCACGCGAAAGCCGCCGTAATTGCGGATCGCGTTGGAAAACAGCAGCCGCGCGCCGATAAACAAGGTGCCGAACACGGTCAGCGAAAGCGCGGCATTCGGCCAGTGGCGCGCGGCATAAAACAGCGTGATAAACGTCGCAATCGAGCCAAATCCAGCGGAACCGAGCGCCAGCCCAAGCCCGTGCGGCAGCACTCGGGTGAACACGCTGCGGTATGCCATACGCTCGCCATGGACCACCGGCACGGGGGCGACCCGGCGCGCCAGCGTATAACCGAGCGCAGCCAGCGCCAGCACGGCCAGCCCCAGCGCAGCAAAGCCAAACGTATGCGCTAGCGCCACGCCAAGCGGCGCGCCAGCGGCGAGCGCGCCGTAGGTAGCGATGCCGTTCCATGAAATTACCCGGGCATTGTTCGATGGCCCGGTCCGGCCGATGCCCCACAGAATCGCGCCGGTGCCGCACAGGCTCTCACCGCAGCCCAGCGCCAGCCGGCTCAGCACCAGCAGGATCAGGCTGAACACAGGCCAGTGCTGGAGCAGCGCCGCCGCCAGCAGCAGCGCGCCGCTTAGCGCGCAGCCGCTCAGCCCGAGCGTCACGGTTTTCTTCGGCCCGAGAGTGTCCGCGCAGCGTCCAGCTAGCGGCCGCGACGCCAGCGTTGCGAGGTACTGCATGCTGATCGCTGCTCCGGCGAGGATCGTGCTGTAACCCAGATCGCCATGGACGTAGCCCGGCAGAACCGCGAGCGGAATGCCAATCGTGAGGTAGCAAAGAAAGGTGAAAAAGACCACGGGAAGAATCTGCCCGGTCGCGGCGTGAGGCTTGAAGCGAGCGCTCAAGCCAGAATTTGCATCATTAGGCATAGGGAAAACGACAATTGAAAACGGCGAAAAGCGCGATTTTCCCATGGAACCGTTACACCCGCTGAAACCGCATGCCGCGCCGATCCGGCATCGGTTGCCCCTCTATGGGCTTAAGCACATCTTCTGCATGTGATTTGGCTTATGGGGCGCACTTATTGCCGGTGTTAGCGTTCTAACCTTCGTGACTAGCGATGACTGGCAGTGCGGTTTCAGGAGCCAGGGCTCTATCCGCGCATTCGCAGTTAGCACCCGCGCTGCGCTGGCGGCACACAGAACCATCCCCCATTCCATTATTCGAGACGAGCCTTTTGCCATGAATCAGCCCATTCGCTTCTATCACCGTGGTGCCGTGCGCGAGATCAGCGAGGCACCGGTGACCCGCACGGTTTTGCAGTATCTGCGCGAGGACGCGCACTGCACCGGCACCAAGGAGGGCTGCGCGGAAGGCGATTGCGGCGCATGCACGGTGGTGCTGGGCGAGGTGGAGGCCTCCGGCGGCATGAGCTTCAAGGCGGTCAACGCCTGCATCCAGTTTCTGCCGACGCTTGATGGGCGTGCACTGCTTTGCGTCGAAGATTTGCGTCAGCCGGATGGTTCACTGCATCCGGTGCAGCAGGCGATGGTGGACTGTCACGGCTCACAGTGCGGTTTTTGCACACCGGGCTTTGTGATGTCGATGTGGGCGCTATATCAGCAGCATGGTGCTGAAGCGGGCGCTGCAGCGGGTGCCACGGGCGTTGCCGGTGCCACCATCACACCGCCCACGCGCGAGGCGATCAGCGACGCGCTCAGTGGCAACCTGTGCCGCTGCACGGGCTACCGGCCGATTCTCGATGCGGCGCAGCGCATGTTCACGCTGCCCGCGCCCGCCGCGCCACTCGATCTGGCGGCGCTGGCGGCCACGCTGACGCAATTGCAGCGCAGCGACACCTTCCATTACCGCCCGCATGGCGAGCGCGGACCGCAGTTCAGCGCGCCACGCACACTGGAGGCGCTGGCCGGGATCAAGGCCGCGCACCCCGCCACACGGCTGCTGGCAGGCAGCACCGATATCGGCCTGTGGGTTACCAAACAGATGCGCGAGCTGGGCGATCTGGTTTATCTCGGGCAAATCGCTGAATTGCAGCAGATCGAGGTGGGGCCCGCCTGGATCGAGATCGGCGCGGGCGTCACGCTGGAGCGTGCGTATGCCGCGCTGACGCAGCACTATCCCGAGCTACGCGACATGTGGCGGCGTTTCGCTTCGTTGCCTATCCGTAACGCGGGCACCCTGGGCGGCAATCTCGCCAATGGCTCACCGATTGGTGACGCCATGCCGGGGCTGATTGCTCTAGGCGCGCATGTGGTGCTCGGGAGCCAGGGGAGTACCGGCAGCACCGGCAGCACCGGCAGCATCACGACACGCGAGCTGCCGCTCGAAAATTTTTACCTCGCCTATCAGAAGAAAGATCTTGCCGCGCACGAGTTCGTCGTCAGCGTGAAGGTGCCGATGCGCAGCGGCGTATGGGCACCATTGCGCTTTCGAACCTACAAGCTGTCGAAGCGTTTCGACTCGGATATTTCCGCGGTGTGCGCGGCGTTCTCGTTTATCGCTGAGGGTGAGCACGTGCGCTTGCCGCGTATCGCCTTCGGCGGCATGGCTGCTACGCCACAGCGTGCGCCCCACGCTGAAGCGGTGCTGGCTGATGCGTTGTGGGATCACACGACGGTGCGCGCCGCGATGCAAGCGCTCGCCCGTGATTACACGCCGCTGAGCGATATGCGCGCGAGCAGCGCCTATCGCCTGCAGGCCGCGCAAAACCTGCTGTATCGCTTCTGGCTCGAAACCCGCCCGCATCAGCCTTTGCTGCCGCAAGCGCTGGATGTCCGCGCCGTGCCGCTCACCGGCCAGCCGGTTTGAGCCCCATGTGTTGACTGCTGACCTCCTGCGTTCACCCCACACGCCCATGCCCCTATCCAGCACAGCCCGCCGCTCCCGGAGATTTTTCGCATGAACCAGCCCGCCGCTTCATCATTTCTGGCTCAGCCTTTGTCCAGTGCGTCCGGCACTTCTGGCATGTCCAATGCGTCCAACACACCCAGCACACCCAGCACACCCAGCACACCCAGCACACCCAGCACACCCAGCACACCCAACACACCCAGCACACCCAGCACACCCAGCACACCCAGCACACCCAACACACCCAACACACCCAACACACCCAACACACCCAACACACCCAACACACCCAACACACCCAACACACCCAATGCGTCCAATGCGTCCAATGCGTCCAGCGCCTTCACCCGGGAGCCGGTTTCGCCGCCGCATGAATCCGCTCATCTGCACGTCAGCGGCGAAGCGCTTTATACCGATGACATCCCGCTGCTAGCTGGCACGCTGCATGCCGCGCTGGGCCTCTCGACCCACGCACATGCACGGCTGGTTTCTGTCGCGCTGGATGCCGTGCGCGCGATGCCCGGCGTGGTTGCGGTGTACACCGCAGCGGAGATTCCGGGGGCGAACGATTGCGGCCCGATCATTCACGATGATCCGGTGCTGGCAGATGACGTCGTGCAGTACGTCGGGCAGCCGGTGTTCCTCGTGGTTGCTGTGTCGCATGAGGTTGCGCGGCGCGCGGCACGGGCTGCGCAAGTGGTCTACGAACCGCTGCCTGCGTTGCTGAGCGCAACGCAGGCCCGCGCAGCGGGAGCCCAGGTGCTGCCGCCGATGAAGCTGGCCCGGGGCGACGCCAGCAGCCAGATCAGCGCAGCGGCGCGGCGCGAGCGCGGCGCAATGCTGCTGGGCGGCCAGGAGCAGTTTTATCTCGAAGGCCAGGTGGCTTACGCGTCACCGCAGGAAGATCACGGCCTGCATGTGTGGTGCTCGACCCAGCATCCGTCCGAGATGCAGCAACTGGTTGCGCATCTGCTCAATTTGCCCGCACACAGCGTGCAGGTCGAATGCCGCCGGATGGGGGGCGGCTTTGGCGGCAAGGAATCGCAATCGGGCCTGTTCGCGTGCTGCGCGGCGCTCGCCGCGTGGAAGCTGCAACGCCCGGTGAAACTGCGCGCCGACCGTGACGACGACATGCTGATTACCGGCAAGCGCCACGATTTTCACTACAGCTATGAGGTGGGCTACGACGACACCGGCTTGATCGAAGGCGTGGCGCTGGACATGACTTCGCGTTGCGGTTTTTCCGCCGATCTCTCAGGGCCGGTGATGACGCGCGCAATCTGCCATTTCGATAACGCGTACTGGTTGCCGCATGTGCAGATCGAAGGCTTTTGCGCCCGCACCAACACCCAGTCGAACACCGCGTTTCGCGGCTTTGGCGGCCCCCAGGGGGCGTTTGCGATCGAATACATCATCGACAACATCGCGCGCACGCTGCAACTCGATCCGCTCGATGTCCGCCGCCGCAACCTGTATGGCCAGACGGAGCGCAATCAGACGCCGTATGGCCAGATCATCGAAGACAACGTCTTGCCCGAGCTGCTGGACGAGCTGGAAGCGAGCAGCGACTACCGGGCGCGGCGCGCGGTAGTGCGAGCGTTCAATGCAGGCAGCACGGTGCTGAAAAAAGGCCTGGCGCTGACCCCGGTCAAGTTCGGCATTGCTTTCAACGTGACGCATCTGAACCAGGCGGGCGCGTTGGTGCATCTCTACGTGGATGGCTCGGTTCTGGTGAATCACGGCGGCACCGAGATGGGACAGGGGCTCAATACCAAGGTTGCGCAGGTGGTGGCCCAGGAGTTCGGGCTAAGCCTGAGCCGTGTCCGGGTGAGCGCGGCCGACACCAGCAAGGTGGCGAATACCTCCGCCACGGCCGCTTCGACAGGGGCCGACCTGAATGGCAAGGCCGCGCAGCACGCGGCAAGCCAGGTGCGTGAGCGTCTCGCGGCGTTCGCCGCGACGCGCTGGGGCACAGGCACAGGCACAGGCACAGGCACAGGCACAGGCACAGGCACAGGCACAGGCACAGGCACAGGCACAGGCACAGGCACAGGCACAGGCACAGGCACAGGCACAGGCACAGGCACAGGCACAGGCACAGGCACAGGCACAGGCGCCACCGCAGTAGTAAGCGGCCAGGCGAGCATCACGCCCGCCGAAGTGCGTTTCGCCAACGATTGCGTAACGATTGGCGCGACCGTGGTGCCGTTCACCGAGGTGGTCGCTGCCGCCTATCTGGCCCGGGTGCAATTGTGGTCCGATGGTTTTTACGCTACGCCCGGGCTGCACTGGGACGCGGCCACGCTGCAAGGGCATCCGTTTCATTACTACGCGTATGGCGCGGCAGTCGCTGAAGTCGTGATCGACACCCTCACCGGCGAAATGCGGGTGCTGCGCGCCGACTTGCTGCACGACGTGGGCGCGTCGCTCAATCCCGCGCTGGATCTGGGCCAGGTCGAAGGCGGGTTTATTCAAGGCATGGGCTGGCTGACGACAGAAGAGTTGTGCTGGAACCAGGACGGCCTGCTGACGACCCACGCGCCATCCACGTACAAGATTCCAGCGACGAACGATTGCCCGCCAGCATTCCACGTGAAGCTGTTCAACAACCGCAATGCGGTGGACAGCATTCATCGCTCGAAAGCGGTGGGGAGCCGCCATTGTTGCTGTCGTTCGCGGTGTTCTTCGCGCTTAGGGATGCGGTGGCGAGCGTTGCGGATGACGCGGATGCTTCAGGGGCTGTGAGGGTGAATCCGCCGTTGAACGCACCCGCCACTAGCGAAGCGATTCTCGCGGCAGTGGAGGCGGTGCGCGCTGCCTGTGCGCCGGCGGCGTCGGCTGCATCCGCTGCGTCGGTATCAGCATCAACATCAGTGGCTGAGGTGAGTGATGCGCCGCGCTGAGCCTGCCGCGGCGCTTACCGCTGCGGTTCTGCCCGTTCTGCCACGGCAGACGACGCTTCATAACCCGCTTCATAGCCCGCTTCAAACCCCACGCGATGAGGCACTGCCACCGCTGTTTCATCTGCTGCTGTTTGGCGCGGGCCATGTGGGCCAGGCGCTGGTTACGCTGCTAGGGCGCTTACCCTGCGTGGTGCAGTGGGTGGATGTCCGCGATGAACAGTTTCCCGATGAAACCCCCGCCAACGTCCAGATCGAAGCCACCGATACGCCCGAGGCGCTGGTCGATGCCGCGCCGCCCGGGGCGTACTTTCTGGTGATGACGCATGACCATGCGCTCGATTTCGCGCTGGCGCAGCGCATCCTGCGGCGTGGCGATTTCGCTTACTTCGGCATGATTGGCTCGCACACCAAGCGAGTGAAATTCGAGCGGCGCTTGCTGGAGCGCGGCGTTGATCCGGCCCGGATTGGTGCGATGGTGTGCCCGGTTGGCGTGCCCGGCATCGCTGACAAAGCCCCGGCTTCGATTGCGCTGGCGGTCTGCGCGGAGCTGTTGTGCATGCGCTCCCGGGCTCACCGCGAGGCGGGGCCTGGACTGCCGTCATTGCGGCGCATGGCGCAGCCCGTTTAGGGCCTTGGGCCAAGGTGGTCTGATGAGCGGCTGCGCCATGCGCCGTATTTTTTGGCCGGAATCGCCTCCGTTGCTGGAACTCGCTGGTCTGCCGTGTTACTCAAGCTGAGCAGGGGGTTCAGTGCCGGATGCCGAGTACGAGCAGAAATTATTTTCTGAATAGTCCGGAATATTCTCACGATTTGAGTTTAAAAATATGTCCAAACCGATTGGTCAAAAATTATCTAATTTGGTTAAGTCGCTGATTGATTATAATGAAATTAATCCGGTGGTGAGCCAGGAAACCAGTGGTGATACCACGCGTGCGAGCGAATATCAGAAGTTGAATTTTGATTATCATGCCAGTCAGAAGCATATTCCGAAAAATATTAATATCCATCATATTTTGTGCGACCCTGCCCTTTTGAAGGGCAAGGTCGAACTGGCGAAAGGGCAGAAGTTAAAAGATTTTACTATTGATGGGCTGTGGGAATGTCGTGATTTGAGTTATTTTAATGAGCAGGGAGCATCTGATCCGAAAGGCATTTTTGATGAGAAAAATCGCCCTGAATCGCCATTTAAGACAATGGTGCCGGTTAATTTAGAGGACCAAAAGATTGAGCATGGAGATCTGAAAATTGAGGTCCGCAGTCTGCTGAAACTTGAAAAAGAGCTGGGTCCGGGCATCAGGTTTATTCAAGATCACTTGTGCAAAGGTTTTTTTGCGGGGCCTGATTTGTTCTCAAAAGAATATGTCAGATGCAATAATCCGAAGCTAAGCGAGGCTTTCCCAGAGGCTGGGCCGAGCGAGATTCGGCTATTGAGCAGGGTTTTCGATTTTTATATTGCGATGACTAATCGGGCGGTTCGTGATGATCTGGCACAGTGCATGACTTTTGATTTTCTCAAGCCGGAGCAGGAAACCGAAGAAAATCTGGAGAAATTTTTCGAGGCAGTCAGTGTTTTTTATAAATTTGCCATAGAAAATAAAAATGAAAAGGGTTTGATGTTTCAGCGTTCTACGGGAGATTCGGCCCATTCCAAGCCTTATAGTAGACCGGAAATTTACGCAGTTTTAAGGCTGCATGTTGATTCCAGAAGTAAAAAGCTGGAAGGGCAGATTAAGGTGCTGCTTGAGTATTTTGCTGGTGAAGATGTTTGCTCTAACATGATTGGCCCCCTGATAGTTTATACGCATGATGTTTTGCGCTGTAAACTGGATCAAATTCAAGGCAAGATAAATCCAGAAAAAAATAACTTTTCAACCGTTCGTTATAAGCGGGAAATTGAGGAGGCATTTCTTGCTATTGCAGATCGAAATTTGGCAATTAGCCGGGAAATTCTCGCGGCCTGCTATACGATGTGTGTGGTGATTAATGCGCTTGCCTCGACTACGCTGAAGCCCGTAACGCGTTTTTCCAATACCGCATTTTTTGAAAAGATCATGGGTGATTTGCTGACGGAGGCCGTCAGGCAGGAGGCGCTCAGCAAGCCTGGCAAACCGCCGCTTGCATCTGGCGTATCGCCTTGGGCTAGGGCTTCGATTCCGGCCGGGACTCAGTCTTTGGTTTTGGCTTTGACCCGGAAATCACTGTTAGCTCCAAGTTCAGCGCCAATTGCAATCCCCACGCCAAATTTGACTTCGACCTGGACTCCGACCCTGCAGTCGTCTGGGGCATCGCTGGAGTCTTCGGTTTCGTCGTCGCCTGAAGCTTTGCTTGCATCGTCCCCTTTGTCCTTGTCTAAAAACAGCCTCTAAAAATGCTCATTGCCTGGGCCGCTTGCCGCTTGCCGCTCGTCGTCAAGCGCCGGGCTTCTGTTTGTCTTCTGGCGCAGGGGCCCGGTGCCACGCTAGTGTTTCTTGCCCCCGCAATGACCGTCACGGCCACGCTCACAGGTACTGCGGCGCTTAATCCAGCCCCAGACCTGACGGCAACGCGCTGATCCGCTTCACTTCCTTCGATTCCAGCCAGTTTGGCGTGCGAGCGCAATACAGCACCATTGGTAGCGCGTCTTCCCCCCAGAACAACTGTCCGCCCAAGCGAAATGTCGGCACGCCGAACACCTCAAGTGCCAGCGCTTCGTCGGTATTGCGCCGCAATTGCGCCTGCCCCTCGTCGCTGGCGGCGCGTGCTGCGCCGTCGCTTAACCCTAGGCGCTCGCCCAGGCTGGCGAAGCCTTCGGCAGTGGATGGGTCACGTCCTTCGCGCCAGATAAAACGGAAAATTTCCCGCACACAGGCCGTATCCGCTCCCATCGTCAGCGCCAGACCCATTACGGCGCTGGAATCGAACGGATGGGCCGGCGGCATTTTGAACGGGATGCCTAGTTGTTCTGCGCGAAACAATGCGTGGCGGTAAGTGAACCAACGTTTGGCTGGCACGCCGTAGGCGGAGCGCTGACCCCAATGACGATAGATTTCGCGCAACAGCACCGGAGTCGGGATAAATGGCAGGTTGGGCCATTTCTCGTGCTGCTCCAGCAAGAGATAGCTAAAGGGTGAGACGAAATCGTAAAACCACAGGGGCTGAGTTGCGTCGAGAGCATGCGTCATGGTGTCTCCGGAAGGCCTGTCATGGCAGGAGGTGTCCACGCTGGGTGAGAGCGCTGCGTGGATCTTACGCTGGGCTGGTGGTGACGTTGCTGGTGTTGGTGTTGACGGTGGAGTTGTTGGTGGCGGTGGCGGTGGCGGTGGCGGTGGCAGTAGCAGTAGCAGTAGCAGTAGCAGTAGCAGTAGCAGTAGCGGTAGCGGTGGCAGTAACAGTGGCGGTAGCAGTAGCAGTGACGTTGATGTTGCCGGTGCCGGTGCCGGTGCCGGTGCCGTGTTCTTGCTGCTGCCGTTGCTATTGCCGCTGCTGTGCTGTGCTGTGCCGCAGCCGCCAGGCGCGACCCTGCCGCGCGCTTCGGTGATGGGTGATGCTGAGTGGCGAGTTGAGCCAGTGGCGAGCCTCGGCGCGGGGCCAAGGCTGCATTGCCTGAGGCCAGCGAGTCAGGCCGCTGGATGATCCGGCGCAGTGCTCGCGGTGGAGGTGCCGTCCGGGTTCTGCGGGGCATCTTGGACGTCCTGGCTGGCATGACGTCCACGCTGCAGCCGCGAGCGCACGAAGCCAATATGCTCGCGCAGCACGTAAAACTGGTCCGCGTAGGCGAGTGGCATCTTGAGCCCATTGACGGATTCTTCAATCACATCGAGCCGTTCGATCAGCGTTTGGCGCTCGGCCCGTGTGATGTCACTGAAGGCACCACGCTCAATCGCAATCAACGCGCCGTACCAGCGGTAAATCCGCGATTTGACCCGCCACGCATACAACGCTGGCACTAGCCGCATCCCGGGAATCAGCACCACGATCAGCGGCACCAGAAGCACTAGCAGACGGTCCGCGAGACTAGCGAGCCAGAACGGCAAGGTTCGGTACAAAAAGCTCTTGCCTGACTGGTAATAGCGCGCGGCATCGTCGCTGACCGGAAAGTCATGCACCAGTGGGGCGGGAAACTCACCGGCATGTTGCATCAGGCTCGCCTTGCCATGCACTTCACGGGCAGCCTCAATCAGCAAATCAGACAACGCGGGATGCAAGCTCTCACGCGCGATCAGTTCGACCGTTGGCGCGATGAGATACACCGGTTTCGACGGCAGATTGCGGCCCAGATCGAACGAGCCCATGGGCAGCGTGATCTTGGTCAGATACGGAAAGCGCCTGGCGTAGGCGTTGGCCTGGACAAAGTCATACAACTGCACGCCGGGGGTGCGGTACAGCTTGCTCATCACCGCTGGCTGAGCAGAATCACCCGCGAGAAAAGCGGCTTCGACCTGCCCGGCGATCAGCGCCTGGGCGGCATCTTCACCGGAGAGCGGCAGTAACGCGGTTGAGCCACCGGGCGTGATGCCATTGGCTTTGAGGATCGCCAGCGCGAGCTCACGCGTGCCACTGCCTTCCGCGCCAATCGCCAGGCGCTGTCCAGCGAACTGGGACAAGCGCGTGAGCGTAGGGCCGCGATAAAAAATCACCAGCGGCACATACGCCACGCTGCCTAACGAGACCAGGCCGGCATGAGGCGCATCGGGTGCCAGCCCCCCCTGAATGAACGCGACATCGACCGTGGTGCCAGGCTCTGCCAGGCGTTTCAGGTTTTGCAGTGAGCCTTCGGACGCCAGCACGTTCAACGTGATGTGGTTGCGCGCGAGGATCGCCTTGTACTTTTGCGCGGAATTCCAGAACGAGCTGCCGACGGGTCCTGCGCTGATGGTCAACGTGGTGGGCGGGGCGGGCTGGATCAGGCGCACCGCAGCCCAGATTGCCAGTGCGCAGATCAGCACGATGGGGCCAAACGACACGGCCAGATCACGCCAGGAGATGGCGACGAAACGGGCGACAAGGCGAGGCGGGCGTTTGCGCGCGGAAGATGGCTTCATGAGACGGTGCATGCGAGGAAAAAACCAGGGCCGGGCATCAGCCAGGCGCTTCGGCGTGAGCATCTGAAGCGCTGAAAGGGCTGGCGAGGCGGGATTGGCGCAGATGGTAACCGAGATTGACAGCGGCCAAGCGTGTGGTGGAAGTGCGGCTGGGTGTCGCTGGAGTGCGCTGACGGCGTGCGTGAGTGTGTCTGGACGTTGTTGCTTTTCGGTGTTTCTCGTTACTCCCAGTTGTTTCTTGTTTTTTTGTTTCTTTTGCTGCTTCCGCTGCTACATCCGCTTCATTACCCCAGCGCTTTGTATGAGAGCTTTGGCCGCAGTTGATGAAACTCTTTGCGCTTCTGGCCTGGCTGGATTAAATTGTGCGGCGCTGTCGCAACTTGCCTGTGTCTTCTCCCGAGTCGAACCGGCTCCTTTAGCCGGACCCAGGCAGCCAGCATCATGCGATAAGCCCGGCCCGCCAGCTAGCACCGCATTCAGACGGCTCGCACTGGCCCACGCCTGGTTTTCTGTATCTGTACTGCTTCCCGCCTCTCATATCTCATACGTTCGCCAGAACGGGCCTGCGGCATGGCGCGTCACGTCATGCCTTTTGCGGGTCCGCTGGATTGCCGCAGGTTGTACCGGATGAATTGCCGGATGTTGTTCCTGAGCCGCTGGTTAGAGGCGGTCTAAATCGAAGTCAAAAGGAGAGAAGTGATGAAATCGGTCGAGTTGATGAAGATGCTGGGTGGTGTATTGGCACTGACAGTTGCGTGCCAGGTGTCGGCGCAAGGCAGTGACGCGATGGCAGCGGGCACGATGGCAAGCGCGCCAGCAGCGGCTGCGCCCGCAGCGAAGTCATCCAGCAAGCATGCGAACGGTGCGCTCGGCCGCAAGGTACGCGGTGCGCTGGCCAAGGCTCAGGGCATTGACGTCTCGAAAATCTCGGTACGCGCCCGCAATGGTTCGGTGACGCTGACGGGTTCGGTGCCTGACGCAGGCCAGATTGATCTGGCGACGCAGGCCGCGAAGAGCGTGGCAGGCGTGAAATCGGTGCAGAACAAGCTGTCGGTCCAGTCTCAGTAAATGGAATGGGCGCGAATAACTGGAAACAGATAGCGAGATGAGCTGGGCGAGATCGCCTGGTTTTTATCCGGCATCTGGTGTCTGGTGTCTGGCCTGACGCGGATCTGATCCAGGTCTGGCGCAGATGAAGTAACGCTAAGCGGCCTGCCCGCGCGGAGTTGATGTTCCGCGCGGGCAGGCCGCTTTTTGCTGGGCGAGAGCCTGGGCGTGGTGCGGATGCCGCAGTTATGCCAGCCCGGCGACGCCTCAGTGACTGGTTGTGCGAGTTGTTGGGTTGTTGAGCTACTGAATCACTGAGCCACTGAACTACCGAACCACTGAACCACTGAACCACTGAACCACTGAACCACTGAACCACTGAACCACTGCGTCCCAGCGTAGTGACCGTGCGTGCCGCGCGCGCATGGCGCGCTTTAATCACACCGGATTTTGCTGCAGCCGTTTACCCGGGCATCTGATGCCTGCCGCCGCTAGCCGCCGCTAGCGGCTACTTGCTGCAGTGTTCGGCTAGTGGCGGTGGGAATGCTAGCGGCAATTGCACCTCAACTACGCGGCATACGCCAGGCAAGCCGGACGCTTGCCGTCCTTAAGCCACGATCAGCTTGAGGCCGACCAGCGCCAGCGTCGCGGCCAAAATATGCCGCAGCAGCGCATCGGGGGCGCGTGACGAAAGCAGGCTGCCCAGCACGATGCCGGGCAGCGAGCCGATGAGCAGCGACAGCAGCATGGCCCAGTCAACCGATCCCAGCAGCCAGTGGCCTGTGCCCGCCAGCAAAGTGAGTGGCACCGCGTGAGCGATATCGGAGCCGATGATCCGGGTGGTCGGCAGCAGCGGATACAGCAGCAGTAACACTGTCACGCCGATGGCCCCCGCGCCCACCGAGGTGAGCGACACCAGCGCTCCCAGTGCCGCGCCGGTCAGCACGGTCATGCCGAGCGCTCGCGCCTGGGTGGGGCCCTGGTTGCGGTGTGCGGCGAGAGCTGCAAGTTGCGGCCGAAACACCAGCGCCAGCGCAGTGAGCAGCAACGCACCACCCAGCACGTTCAGGATGAGCAGGCTAGTGCCCGGCGCATGCATGCCGTAGCGATGCAGCACCAGCAGCGTGACGGCTGCCGCAGGCACACTGCCTGCGGCGAGCCGCAACGTGATGTGCCAGTCGATGGAGCCTTTCAGACCATGCACGCAACTGCCCACGGATTTGGTGGCGGCGGCGTAAAGCAAATCGGTGCCGACTGCTGTCGCGGGATGGACCCCGAACAGCAGCACCAGGATCGGCGTCATCAACGAGCCTCCGCCAACGCCGGTCAACCCAACCAGAAAACCGACGAACAGGCCAGAGAGGGAATACAGAAGATTGATATCGGGAAGTGCCATGGTGCCCAGTGCCGACCAGGGCCGGGAAGGTGAGAGAAAGGAGTGTGACGGTGAGGGGCCGGGCGGCGCGCGGCAGCATTGCAGCATTGCCGTGGTCGTCAGCCGTCTTTGTCTGAGTTGCCGCGCTAGCCTTGAAGCACGCGTGGCTTTTGCTGCGCTTGTCGTAAAGCAAACCGCCAGCCACCAGCCACCAGCCGCCAGCCGCCAGCCGCCAGCCACCAGCCACCAGCCGCCAGCCGCGCAAAAAAGCCGCTATTGTCGCAAAACCTGCGTGCCGGTGTATCAGGTCAGCGAAATAAGGTTCATACGGTAAATGCCGGGATAGCTAGCGTGCAGACGCTTGCCAGGCAGGCATACAATCGCGGCACGTGCGGCCTCCAGGGTGTTTGCCAGCCGGGCCAGCCGACACGTTTTTTTCTTCTTTCCTTTCTTTTTGCTGGTTGTCCAACATGAATCCCGGCGTTATCTACGCATTCCTTGCCTTTGTGATCTGGGGCCTGTTCCCCGTGTATTTCAAAGCGCTGCATCAAATCTCCGCGCTGGAAATGCTGGCTCACCGGATGGTCTGGTCGATGTTGTTCCTGTTCGTCGTGCTGACCGTGCGCCAGCAATGGCGCTGGCTCGGCCCGGTGCTGCGCGACCGGCGTCTGCTGGCGCGCTTTGCCGCCAGCGCGGTCCTGCTCTCGACGAACTGGGGCCTTTATATCTGGGCCGTGAACGCCGGGCATATCGTCGAAGCCAGCCTCGGCTACTTCATTAATCCGCTGGTGAACGTGCTGTTCGGTTTTGGTTTTCTCCACGAACGCTTAAGGCGTGTGCAATGGCTAGCCGTCGCGCTGGCGGCGGCAGGCGTGCTGTGGCTTACCTGGCAAAATGGCCAGCCACCATGGATCAGCCTGGCGCTGGCACTGACTTTCGGCGGCTACGGGCTCTTGCGCAAGACTGCCAAACTGGGCGCGCTTGAAGGGCTCACGCTGGAGACCATGCTGCTGTTTCCCCTGGCGGTGGTGTATCTCGGGCTGATGGCGGCTCAAGGCGAAAGCGGCTTCGCTGACGCCTCGCTGGGCATCAAGCTGCTGCTGGTGCTGGCCGGACCCATTACAGCCGTGCCACTCCTGCTGTTTGCCGCAGGCGCGCGCCGGATTCAGCTATCGCTGCTCGGCTTGATTCAGTACATCACTCCCTCGCTGCAACTTTTGCTAGGCGTGTTGATTTATCAGGAAGCGTTTGGCGAAGTCCGGCTGGTGGGCTATGGCGCGATCTGGGCGGCGCTGGCGCTGTATTCGCTCGAAAGCCTGTGGCGCGTGCGGTTCGGACGGGAGCGCGGAGCTTGATGAGGAAAGGGCGGCGGTAAGGATTGGCATAGCAACGCTGTGCGGGCGAGGTGGCCCCTCGTCAGGTTTTGCCAGCTTTTGCCGGGGCCGCCGCTCGTTAGGCTGTGCCAGACTCTGCCGGGGCCGCCCCCGCCAGGCTGTGCCAAATTCCGCCGGGGCCGCTTCTCGCCAGGTCTTACCAGCTTTTGCCGGAGCCACTCACACCAGCCCGGCTGGCTGTGCTGCAAAGCGTTGCTTTACAACACAGCAGCCTGACGGCACAACTACTTCACGGCTGCACGGCTTGCCATGAAGGATCAGGGTCGAACGTTTTGATCGCGGCAGCCGCGCTCGCTGATTTCGGCCCGAGGTTCTTCTGATACAGCTGTCCCTCCTGGTTGACGATAAAACTCATCACGCCGGTTTTGCCATATTCAACCGGCCAGGCGATCAGGCCAAAGCCTTTGGTCATTGCGCCTTGTTCCAGATAGCTTTGCCCGCCGCCTTTCGCGTGAGGGCCTTGCGCCGTCAAGATCCGGTAGTGATAGCCGTGATATCCCTCGCCATTCTTGATTCCCCCTGTTTGCGCCATCACCTCGGCCAGCGGCCCAAGCGGGCTTGGCGTGGCATCTGCTGCGGCTGGCCAGTACAGTCCGTCGCGCTGGCCAGACGTGCTGACAATGCGCTGGGCGTAACGCTGGGTTTGCGCGTGATAGTCGTTTTGCGCATCCAGGTAGGCCAGCGAGGTCATCATCGCGGCATGCTCGTTGCGGCCAATCCGCCGCGTCAGAATTTCATCCTTCGCTGCGGCCAGATCAAAACGCCAGCCTTTCGCCGTTTGTACCAGCGGCACGGGCAAGGTCCAGCCGCTGGTGCCCACCGCAAGATGCGCACTCGGGCGGCCATGGCTCGGGGTGGGGTCATTGACGATCTCATGGCCTTGCGCCCACGCGCCGAGGAACGCATAGATATCGTCCTCACCCAGTTCCCGGGTTGGGATGAAACGGCCGAAATCATTGCCGAGAACATGCTTCATGGCGTCGTGATCGTTGCTGGCGAGCGCATCCACGAACGCATTGGCGGCGGCATCCGGCCCAGGATAGACCGCTTGGGCGAAAGCGCTGGCAGCGCCAAAGGTGAATGTGGCGAGCGCCAGCGTCAGGCGCGCGCAGGCCATGGCGTAGGGGCGTGAACGTCCCGCGCGGTCGTGGCGCGAGTGCAATGCGGAAAAGTGGATCATGAGCGGCTCCTTCTGGATGGTTCAAATGTGATTAGCGATGGAAATGACGCTGAGCGCCACCGCCACGTTGCATGCCGCCGCCGGCTCCCAGTCCACCGCCGCGTTGCACGCCCCCGCCGTTGGCTCCCAGTCCACCGCCGTGTTGCACGCCACCGCCGTTGACCCCCAGTCCACCGCCGTGTTGCACGCCACCGCCGTTGACCCCCAGTCCACCGCCGTGTTGCCCGCCGCCGCTATTGGCACCGGGCAGCCCGCCGCCCCCCGCAGAACGCTCCGAGAGCGCTTGACGGCTGGCCTGGCCGCGTTGCATGTCTTGACGCGCGGCATTGCCATCGCCCGCGCCGCGTAGCGCGTTATCGTGGTTGACGCTTTGCGCCCGGCGGAACTGATCGCTGGCGTTCGTTCCGCCCTGGTGAATCCCTTGCACACGCTGGCTGGCGGTTCCACTGAGGTTTTGCCCGGTGCGGTTTTGCAGGGTCTGCTGCGCTTGGGCCCGCGCGTTCGCGTTCACGTTGTCACGGCCGCGATACGCATCACGCTGGGCGCGCTCCGCGCCGCTCACGCCACCATTGAGGCTGGTATTCCGGTTGAAACTGGCGTTGCGGCTCCAGTTGGCGGTGCCGCCATTCACGTTGAGCCGGTTGTTGACATTGAGGTTGTTGTAGCGATTGACGTTGATATTGACGTCATGCGTATTCCAGTTGAAGCCGCCCCACAACGAGTTGGCTACAGCCACGCCCGCGCCGAACGCCAGGCCGGTGGCAAAGCCGGTAGCGATGGCATAGCCCGGAGGCGGCGGCATATACACCGGCGGGTACGCCGGATAAGGCCACGTGCCATAGACCACGGTGGGGTTGTAGGTGGGCACGTACACCACCTGCGGGTTGACGGGCACGATCTGGATCGTGTTTTGTTCGACCACGACTTTTTGCTGCTCGCCCGATTTCAGGTTGCCCGCTTGCTGGGCTTGCTTGCGCAGCCGCTGGACTGAATCCATCACATCGTTTGGCTGCGCCAGGAACGCATTGCCCAGTTGCGTCACCCAGTCAGGCTTCGAGGCCATCGTGGCGAGCACTTGCGGGAATGCCACCAGGGACTGCACGCTCGGGTCCCACGGCTGCGCGGCGACGGCCTTGACGGCGTCATCGCCTTTGAGATTCGGATTGGCCTTCGACCAGGCCGCCGCTGCCGCGACATCCTGAGGAAAGGTCGTCGCCATCAGCACCTGGGCCAGCAGCGCGTCGGGATAGAGCGCGATAGGCGCGGCGAGCGAATCTAGCTGCTGGTTCGACATCTTCGCGGCGCTTTGCGCCCACGCCGCACTTGGGGCGGCGATGCCGATAAAGAGCGGTGCGCCTGCGAGTGCAGCACAAAGAAGCAGCACGTTGCGCTTGTAGGCTTCGGATCGTTTCACGATGAAGTTCTCCCGGTTGGACGATGCATAAAAAGTGGACTGCGTTTGAAACTGGGGTAGCCGTTGCCTTGAATGGCCTGGCGTGAAGGCAAGGCCAAACGATTAACGTGGATCAAACGATACGGATCAAACCAGCGGATCAAACCAGCGGATCAACTACAACGGCTGAAACTACTGCGTGATGCCTGTATGAAGTGCTTTTAAGCAGTGTTGATGTGATAAGGATGGCGTGGCGCTAATCCTGGCGCGGCTCAGCCATTTTTATGCTGAATATCAGGCGATACCGCTGCCGGTTAACAAAGCGATTAACCGTGGCTCAGGAAGGGTGTCGATTAAGGGGCAGATAAACCTCCGGCGAGGCTAGCAGCTTTCCTGCTGCGTTTCACATTTTTTGAGAAATTAAATTTCCAAAGTGTGATAGCGCCACGTGAGCGTTACACGAGTGCCATGTGAAAACTGAAACGGCAGAGGGGATTTTATGTCTGGCGCAGCGCGGGGATGCTTATTGAAAGATTTGTTAAATCTTCGTGTCTTATGCAAGGCGCATGCTGGTGAGATGTGAGGCGAACTAGACGCGTGAGTCGATGGAAAGGCGCTCAGGATAAATGCCGGGTGAGCATTGAGCGGCGAGCAAACAAGGGTATACCCTCGAATAAATTAACGGCGAGCGAGGTGGCCGAACCGGTATCCGCTGGCGAAAAGGCACTTCAGGCGAGCGGGATAACAGACGGGGCAGGCTTATCCCGCATGCGTTTTCCGGGGTTTTTCGCGCCTTCGCCAAGCCTGCTCAACATAATTGCCCGTCCCATCCTTCTTGAATTTGTCATCGGTCGTCCATATACTTAGCACTTGCGGCACGAGAGTGCTAACAACATCGTCGGCTGGCTTTTGCCAGCCGGTTTTTTTCAGCGTTCTTCCGTCTTAATCAAGAGGAGTATCTATGGAACTTAGTCCTTTGCATGATCGCGTGATCGTCAAACGCCTGGATCAGGAAACTAAAACTGCATCAGGCATCGTGATTCCAGAAGGCGCAGCAGAAAAGCCGGATCAGGGCGAAATCGTGGCCGTTGGCCCGGGCAAGCGCGACGACAAAGGTGCCTACATTCCGCTCGACGTGAAAGTGGGCGACCGCGTTCTGTTCGGCAAATACGCAGGCCAAACCGCCAAGGTCAATGGCGATGAACTGCTCGTGATGCGCGAAGAAGACATCATGGCCGTGGTGAAGAAGTAAGCGCGAATTTCGCCTCATATTCACAAGAATTCAAGGAGTTACAAGATGGCAGCTAAAGACGTCGTATTTGGCGATTCCGCCCGTGCCAAGATGGTTGAAGGCGTGAATATTCTCGCCAACGCAGTAAAAGTTACGCTGGGACCAAAGGGCCGCAATGTCGTGCTCGAACGCAGCTTCGGCGGTCCGACGGTCACCAAAGACGGTGTATCGGTCGCAAAAGAAATCGAACTGAAAGACAAGCTCCAGAACATGGGCGCGCAAATGGTCAAGGAAGTAGCTTCCAAGACCAGCGACAACGCCGGTGACGGCACCACCACGGCAACCGTGCTGGCTCAGTCGATCGTCCGCGAAGGCATGAAGTACGTTGCATCGGGCATGAACCCAATGGATCTGAAGCGCGGTATCGACAAGGCTGTAACGGCCGCTATCGAAGAACTGCGCAAGATCAGCAAGCCTTGCACCACCAATAAAGAAATCGCACAGGTCGGCTCGATCTCGGCAAACAGCGACTCGTCAATTGGCGACCGTATTGCTGAAGCGATGGACAAGGTTGGCAAGGAAGGCGTCATCACCGTAGAAGACGGCAAGTCGCTGCAAGACGAACTGGACGTGGTTGAAGGCATGCAGTTCGACCGTGGCTACCTGTCGCCGTACTTCATCAACAATCCTGACAAGCAAGTTGCTGTGCTCGAAAACCCGTTCGTGCTGCTGCACGACAAAAAGGTATCGAACATCCGTGACCTGCTGCCGGTGCTGGAGCAAGTTGCCAAGGCTGGCCGTCCGCTGCTGATCATCGCTGAAGATGTCGAAGGCGAAGCGCTGGCTACGCTGGTGGTGAACAACATCCGCGGCATTCTCAAGACCGTTGCCGTGAAGGCACCTGGCTTTGGTGATCGCCGCAAGGCCATGCTGGAAGACATCGCTATCCTGACCGGCGGCCAGGTTATCGCGGAAGAAACTGGCCTGACGCTCGAAAAAGCCACGCTGGCCGAACTGGGCCAGGCCAAGCGCATCGAAGTGGGTAAAGAAAACACCACGATCATCGACGGCGCTGGTGAGGCGGTCAACATCGAAGCACGCGTGAAGCAAGTGCGTGCCCAAATCGAAGAAGCGTCATCTGATTACGACCGTGAAAAACTGCAGGAACGCGTGGCCAAGCTGGCTGGCGGTGTTGCAGTGATCAAGGTTGGCGCCGCAACCGAAATGGAAATGAAAGAGAAAAAAGCACGTGTCGAAGACGCTCTGCACGCTACGCGCGCAGCGGTGGAAGAAGGCATCGTGGCTGGCGGCGGTGTTGCGCTGATCCGTGCTCGCACGGCAATCGCAGGCCTGAAGGGTGCTAACCCGGATCAGGACGCTGGCATCAAGATCGTGCTGCGCGCGATGGAAGAGCCGCTGCGTCAGATCGTGACGAACGGTGGCGAGGAAGCCAGCGTCGTGGTGGCAGCAGTGGCAGCCGGCACAGGCAACTACGGCTACAACGCAGCAACGGGCGAGTACGTCGACCTGGTTGCGGCTGGCGTGGTTGATCCGACGAAGGTTACGCGCACTGCGCTGCTGAACGCAGCATCGGTCGCAGGCCTGCTGCTGACAACTGACGCGGCTGTTTGCGAGCTGCCGAAGGAAGATGCACCAATGCCTGGTGGCATGCCCGGTGGTATGGGCGGTATGGGCATGGACATGTAATTTCGGCTTCTGCCGCAATGCATGGAGGCGTATGCCGCAACGCGTATGCTTCAAAGTAATAATCGGCTGGGCTAGCTTCAGGCTGGTCCAGCCGTTGAAAACCCCACATTCGTGGGGTTTTTTATTGCGCGCGCGAAAGCTGTCCGATCACGACGCTTGCCCGCCATTGCCCGAGCCTGGCATTGATCTCCCGCACTACTGGGGTGCATCAAATGCACCCGGTACGGCGCTGACATCAGCCCAGAAAAAATGCGGCAAGCCTGACCCAGGCGGTGGCCCGTTCCATGATTAAAAATCACGGGTTTTTGTTGGTGCACTCAGTCTCACTAATGGTGCAACTACTGAATTTCAAAAAATCGCAACCAGGTTGCAACAAGCCCCATTTAATTATCTTAAATTGAGGTTGCAATGCAGGAAAACCCTGCCGCTACGGTATATTGCCTATCGCATAATTGGAGTTACAATGCGCCCGTCTTAACGGTTTCAGGTCTTTATAGGCCGATTCTGTAACACGTAGGGAGGCCTGTTAATGAAAATCAGAATGATCGGTAGTGGGGTTTCCCGTATGCCGCACAAAAAACAATCGCAAGAAGCAAACCGGTATCATGGCGAGCTTTTTTTACGAATCAATAACGCGACTATTAACGGGGATTGACACATTGACGGCACCGGAGACCATCTAGCGGTGCCGTTTTCACATCCGCTTTCGGCGGCTGGCAACGAAACGTGAAACAGATCGCGGGTTTCGCCCGCCGTTTTCACGGGTCTTTTTTTCAGTATCCGTTGTACCGCGACGATTGCCTTCGACACAGGCCCGTCTGGCGGTACAGGCTAAGGAGCATTAAATGGATATTTTCATCCAGCAGATTCTGAACGGTCTGGTGCTGGGCAGCATTTACGCCATCATCGCGCTGGGCTACACGATGGTGTACGGCATTTTGGGCATTATCAATTTCGCGCACGGCGACGTGCTGATGGTCGGCGCGATGGTTGCGCTGTCGGCGATAGGCGTGTTGCAAAACCATTTTCCAGGGCTGGGCGCTGTGCCAACGCTGATTATCGCGTTGCTGATTGCCGCTGTTGTGTGCGCGCTGGTCGGTTACACCATTGAACGAGTCGCGTATCGGCCGCTGCGGCGGGCACCGCGCCTCGCGCCGCTGATTACCGCAATCGGCGTGTCGATCCTGCTGCAAACGCTGGCCATGATGATCTGGTCACGCAATCCACTGCCGTTCCCCCAACTGCTGCCGACCAACCCGATCAACGTGATTCATCCGACGGACACCACGCCGGGCGCGGTGATCTCCATGACCGAAATCGTCATCATCGTGACCGCGTTCGTGGTCATGGGAGCGCTTTTGCTACTGGTGCATAAAACCCGTCTCGGGCGCGCCATGCGGGCGATTGCCGAAAATCCGAACGTCGCTAGCCTGATGGGCGTGAATCCGAATTTCGTGATCTCGGCGACCTTCATGATCGGCTCCGCGCTGGCCGCCCTGGCGGGCGTGATGATTGCTTCCGAATACGGCAACGCGCACTTCTATATGGGCTTTATTCCCGGGATCAAGGCGTTCACCGCTGCCGTGCTGGGCGGGATTGGCAACCTGGGTGGTGCGATGGTCGGCGGCGTGTTGCTGGGCTTGATCGAGCAACTGGGTGCGGGCTACATCGGCAATCTGACCGGTGGGGTGTTCGGTAGTAACTATCAGGATGTGTTCGCTTTTATCGTGCTGATCGTCGTGCTGGTGTTCCGTCCGTCGGGCCTGCTCGGTGAGCGGGTAGCGGATCGCGCTTAAAGGAGCCCACACAGATGACTTCTATTCAACCGATTGAGCCGTCCACGACGCTCATCCCCGAAAAAAACCGTGCCCGCTCGGCCCTCGTTGGCCTGATCGTGGCTGTGTTCGTGCTGGCCGCGCCGATGGTGATCGGTGCCGCTGGCGGCAATTACTGGGTGCGCGTGCTCGACTTCGCCATGCTCTACGTGATGCTGGCGCTGGGCCTGAACGTGGTGGTCGGCTTTGCTGGCTTGCTGGACCTAGGCTATATCGCGTTTTATGCGGTGGGGGCTTATGTGGGCGCGTTGCTGTCGTCGCCGCATTTGACGACCCAGTTCGAGTGGATCGCCCAGCTCGTGCCGAACGGCCTGCATGCGCCGATCTGGCTGATCGTGCCGTGTGCGATGGGCGTGGCTGCGTTATTCGGCGTCTTGCTGGGGGCCCCGACGCTGCGTCTGCGTGGCGACTATCTGGCCATCGTGACGCTGGGCTTTGGTGAAATCGTCCGGATCTTCATGAACAACCTGGATCGCCCGGTGAATATCACCAACGGGCCAAAAGGCATTACCGGGATTGATCCGGTGACGATCGGCGGTTTTAACCTGGCGCAAACCCACGAGTTTTTCGGCGTGAAGTTTCCCTCGGTCTATATGTATTACTACCTGTTCGTGCTGTGCGCGTTGCTGGTGATCTGGGTCTGTACCCGGTTGCAGCATTCGCGTATTGGCCGGGCCTGGGCTGCTATCCGCGAAGACGAAATCGCCGCCAAGGCGATGGGCATCAACACCCGCAACGTCAAGCTGCTGGCGTTTGCGATGGGCGCTTCGTTTGGCGGCTTGTCTGGGGCGATGTTCGGCGCGTTTCAGGGTTTTGTCTCACCTGAATCGTTCACCTTCTGGGAATCAATCGTCGTGCTGGCATGCGTGGTGCTGGGCGGCATGGGGCATATTCCCGGCGTGATTCTGGGGGCGGTGCTGCTGGCGGTGTTCCCTGAATTCCTGCGCTCGACGATGGGGCCGCTGCAACACGCGCTATTCGGCCATGAGGTGGTCGATACCGAAGTGATCCGTCAGTTGCTGTATGGCCTGGCGATGGTGCTCATCATGCTGTATCGCTCGGAAGGCCTGTGGCCATCTCCGAAGCACGAAGACAAGATGGCGAAACTGGCGAAACGCAACGGCAAAAAGCCGGTGCGCGCGTGAGGTCAGAGGAAAACACTATGAGCGATAACGTGAGCAGTGCAGTGAGCGGGGATGTGGGCAGTAAGCGCATCCGGCTGTCCGTGAAAGGAGTGAACAAGCGTTTTGGCGGCCTTCAGGCGCTGTCCGATGTGGGGCTGCAAATCCAGGAGGGCCAGATTTACGGCCTGATTGGTCCGAATGGCGCAGGCAAGACGACGTTTTTCAACGTGATTACCGGGCTGTACACACCGGACTCCGGCGAATTCAAACTGGATGGCGAGAACTACACGCCGACCGCCGTGCATCAGGTAGCCAAGGCTGGGATTGCCCGGACGTTCCAGAATATCCGCCTGTTTGGCGGCATGACGGCGCTCGAAAACGTGATGGTCGGCCGCCATGTGCGGACTAAGCACGGGCTGATTGGCGCGGTGCTGCAAACCCCCTCGGAGCGCCGCGAAGAACGTGAGATCAAGGCGCGCGCGCTGGAGCTGCTCGAATACGTCGGCGTGCTGCAATACGCCGATTACACCGCGCGCAATTTGTCCTATGGGCACCAGCGTCGTCTGGAGATTGCCCGCGCGCTGGCCACCGAACCAAAGCTGCTGGCGCTGGATGAGCCCGCTGCCGGGATGAATGCGACGGAGAAAGTGGAACTGACGGGTTTGCTCGACAAGATTCGCGGCGATGGCCGCACGATCTTGCTGATCGAACATGACGTCAAGCTGGTGATGGGCCTGTGCAATCGCATGACGGTGCTCGATTACGGCAAGGTGATCGCTGAAGGTGTGCCGCAGGATGTGCGGCGTGACCCGAAGGTGATCGAGGCTTACCTCGGCGCGGGAGTTCACTGATGGGCACGACAGCGATGCTGAAAATCAAAGGCTTGCAGGTGAATTACGGTGGGATTCAGGCGGTCAAGGGGATTGATCTCGAAGTTGCGGCTGGCGAACTGGTGACGCTGATCGGCGCGAACGGCGCGGGCAAGACCACCACGATGAAAGCCATTACGGGTTTGAAGCCCTACGCAGCGGGTGATATCGAGTACATGGGCCAGTCGGTCAAAGGCGTGCCGGCGCATGAACTGCTCAAGCGCGGGCTGGCGATGGTGCCGGAAGGACGAGGCATTTTTGCGCGCATGTCGATCATCGAGAACATGCAGATGGGGGCGTATCTGCGTAACGATACCGATGGCATCAAGCGGGACGTCGAGCGCATGTTCGGCTTTTTCCCGCGTCTGAAAGAGCGCGCCACGCAACTCGCGGGCACGTTGTCAGGCGGCGAACAGCAGATGCTGGCGATGGCCCGCGCGATCATTAGCAAGCCGAAGCTGTTGTTGCTGGACGAACCGTCGATGGGGCTGTCGCCCATCATGGTCGAGAAGATCTTTGAAGTTGTGCGGGAGATTTCGGCTGAAGGTCTGACGGTGTTGCTGGTCGAGCAGAACGCGCGGCTGGCATTGCAGGCGGCCAATCGCGCCTATGTGATGGATTCCGGCATGGTGACGATGTCGGGCGACGCGAAACAGATGCTGGATGATCCGAAGGTGCGGGCGGCTTATCTGGGTGAATAGCCTTGAGGCATGTGAGGCATGTGAAGCAGAAACGGCAGGCGTGTTCGTTATGAGCGCCTGCCGTTTTTTTTGCCTATATGGCGTTGCGTTGCGTGACGCTGAGGTGACGTGACGTGACGTGACGTGACGTGACGCACGCGCCAGGCAGCTGCGTTACAGCGAATCGAGCACCTGGCGCAGCATGACCAGCATCTGGTCGATCTCGGCTTCGCTGACATTCAGCGCGGGCATGAAGCGCAGCAGGTTCGGCCGGGCGGCATTGAGCAGCAGGCCATCGGGTTGCATCAGACGTGCTTTTTCGACGATCTGCGGGCCAATTTCCTTACCCAGCAGCAGGGCGCGCAACAGGCCCGAACCACGTTCGCCCGCAAAGCCGCGCTCTTGCGAGAGTTCGAGCAGCTTCGCGCTCAGATAGGCGCTGCGCGCCTGCACGCTGTCGAGAAAGCCCGGGGCGGTGAGTTGCGACATCACCGCATAACCGACAGCGGTCATCAACGGGTTGCCGTTGTACGTGCCGCCCTGGTCGCCCGCTTCGAAGACGTTGACATGCGCTTTGGCCAGCAGCGCCGCGAGCGGCACGCCGCCACCGATGCCCTTGCCCAGCGTCATCAGGTCTGGTTCGATCCCTGAGGCTTCATACGCGAATAACGTGCCGGCCCGGCCACAGCCGCTTTGCACTTCGTCGACGATCAGCAGCAGGTTGTGTTGCTGTGTCAGCGCCCGCAACTGCTGCATGAATTCAGGCGTTGCCGGAACCACACCGCCTTCACCCTGAACCGGCTCCAGCATCACCGCCACGGTTTTGCTGTTGATGAGCGCGGCCACGCTATCGAGATCATTCAGTTCAGCTTTCGGAAATCCCGGCACTTGCGGCGCATAGAGCGTGTCCCAGCCGGGCTTGCCGCTGGCGGACATCGTGGCCAGCGTGCGGCCATGAAAGCTATGGTTGAAGGTGATGATTTCGAACGCGCCATCCTTGAATTTCTTGCCCCACTTGCGCGCCAGCTTGATCGCACCTTCGTTGGCTTCCGCGCCGCTGTTGGCGAAGAACACCTTGTCGAAGCAACTGTGCTGCGTCAGCAGGCCAGCGAGCTGGGCCATCGGCTCGTTATAAAACGCAGGCGATGGATTGATGAGCTGGCGCGATTGCTTGTCGAGCGCGGCGATCATGCCGTCGTTGCAGTGACCGAGGCTGTTGACCGCCCAGCCCTGGACGAAATCCAGATAGCGTTTGCCCGTGTTGTCATACAGCCATGAGCCCTTGCCATGCGTGAAGATAATCTCAGGCCGGTTCGTGATGTACATCAGCGAATCAATCGGGTAGTCGTTGAAATTCATGGCGGCAAGCTCCTGGCAATGCGGTAAGGCGAATGAATGAAGGGGAACGTGGGTAATGGCGGTAGCGGGGGTAACGCGGGGGCGGGTGCGCCGGGATTGAATTCCGGCGCACCCGCAATGGCTTAAACGGGGTTGGCCAGATCGGCGGCGCTGGTGAATGAGTCGGCGTAGAACTCGTCTTGCGGCAGCGCGTGGTTTTGCGTGAAATCACGCTGGGCCGATTCAACCATCACGGGCGCGCCGCAGGCATACACCTGGTAGCCCGATAAATCCGGCAGATCCTCGGCCACGGCACGGTGCACGAAGCCAGTCCGGCCGGTCCATGCATCGGCGGCATCGGGCTCGGAGAGCACTGGCACGAAACGGAAGTTCGGGATCTCGCGGGCCCATTGCTCGGCCAGCTCGAACAGGTACAGGTCTTTCTTGCGGCGCGCGCCCCAATAGAGCGTCATCGGGCGTTCGAGGTTCTTGAACACCGCGTGTTCGACGATGGCCTTGAGCGGCGCGAAGCCGGTGCCTGAGGCGAGCAGCACGATGGGTTTGGCCGAATCTTCGCGCAGGAAGAAGGTGCCAAGCGGGGCTTCGAAGCGCAGGATGTCGCGCTCTTTCATTGCGCCAAACACGTGATCGGTGAAAGTGCCGCCGGGCATGTGGCGGATATGCAGCTCGATGGGGCCTTCGGCGTGCGGCGCGTTCGCCATCGAATAGCTGCGGCGCTTGCCGTCTTTCAGCAAAAATTCGAGGTATTGCCCGGCGAGATATTGCAGGCGTTCATTTGCGGGCAGTTGCAACTTGAGCACGATAACGTCATCAGCAAGACGCTCGATGCTGTTCACCCGGCATGGCAGTTTGCGGGTCTGCACATCGCCTGCGCCAGCGACTTCACGAATGTCGATTTCGAGGTCGGAGGTGGCTGTGGCACAGCAGAAAAGCGCCATGCCGCGGGTTTTTTCGTCGTTTGGCAGCGCCGACGATGAATGCGCGCCTTGTTCGACCTGGCCGCTGATGATCGTGCCCTTGCACGAGCCACAGGCACCATTTTTGCAGCCATATGGCAAGCCAATGCCCTGGCGCAGCGCGGCGCTCAGTACGGGTTCACCAGGTTCTACCTGAAACTGTCGGCCGCTTTGCCGAAGGGTTACGTTGAATGCCATAAGAGAAGTCGAGAAGGGAGGGTCGGTAATAGGTGCGAGTCGTGCCTGACTTACAATGCGGCCACCATGAAAACACCCCGAAGGTTGCGCCGGCCGCGCGTGCTGATTGTTGGTTGCGGCGATGTCGGCCTGCGCTGCGTTGCACTGCTGCGCCACCGCGCCCATGTTTTTGCACTGACCACCCAGCCTGAACGTTGTGCCGCGTTGCGCGCGGCAGGGGCGAGCCCGCTGGTGGGTGACCTCGACGCTCGCCGTAGTCTGAAACGACTGGCTGGTCTTGGTGCCACGGTGATCCATCTGGCACCACCACAAAAAAATGGCGACGATGATCGCCGCACCCGGGCCTTGCTGGCGGCGCTGGCCAGACCCCGGCGGCGGCTTCTGCACAACCCGTCTGAGACTTGCCGCCGCTGGCTCCACGCGGGTTCTGCATGGGGCAAACGCCAAGCGCGCATTGTACCCGCAGTACCTCCCGGGCCGCGCCGCTCACTGCCGCTGGTGTATGCCAGCACGACGGGTGTATATGGTGATTGCGCAGGTGCCTTGATCGACGAGACGCGCCCGGTGCATCCCGTCAACGCCCGGGCCAAGCGCCGCGTGTCAGCCGAACAGCAACTGCGCCGCGCCACCGCACGCGGCCAGATTCGCGCAAGCATTGCGCGCATTCCAGGCATTTACGCCGCCAACCGCTTGCCGCTCGCTCGCCTCGAACGCGGCACGCCCGCGCTTGCCGACGCGTGCGATGTCTATACGAATCACATTCATGCAGACGATCTCGCAGCGATTCTTGTGCGTTTGACCACGCATGGCCGGGCCGCCCGGGTGGTGCACGCGAGCGATGACAGCCGGATGAAGATGGGCGAGTACTTCGACCGCGTGGCGGATGCATTTGCGCTGCCACGGCCGCCGCGTGTGACACGTGAGCAAGCCGCGCAGCAGCTTGAGCCGGTGCTGCTGTCGTTTATGCAGGAATCCCGCTGTTTGCTGAACCAGCGGCTTAAACGAGAGTTGCGGATTCGTTTGCGTTATCCCAGCGTGGAGCATTTTTTACGCACTGCAGCGCAGTGCCGCTAACTATGTTTGCCACGCCACGCCACGCCACGCCCGTCCGCCACGCTTTTTGTGCTGCTGCTGTTCATGCCACTTGTTCGGTTGTCTTGACTAGTTAGCCGCGCCGGAATTTTTTGGCCTGACTGATGATGGCTTGACCGATGGCCTGACCGACGCAGTGCTTGTTACGCCAGGTCGTGGCCCGGTGCTGCGGCTGGGCTGCGTTGCGCCAGGCGTTCGAGGTCGGCTGCGTCGAGCCACTGCCATGCGCCTTCTGCCAGCGTTGCGGGTAGCGTCAACTGGCCGATCTGCTCACGATGGAGCGCCTCCACCCGGTTGCCCGCTGCTGCGACCATCCGCTTGACCTGGTGATATTTGCCTTCCTGCACGGTGAGTTCGAGCAGATGTTCGCTCCGGGCCTGAGCAGCGAGCGCCGCGACTGGCTTCGCTTCGCCGTGCAGCAGAACACCTGTGCGCAGTGCATCGAGTTGCGTGGCATCCAGCGGATGCCGAGTGCGCGCCAGATAGACTTTCGGCACTTTGCGCTTTGGCGAGGTCAGCGCGTGAATGAACTGACCATCGTCGGAGAACAGCAGCAGGCCGGTTGTATCCTGGTCGAGCCGCCCGACGCATTGCACGCCGCGCGTGGCGAATTGCGGCGGCAACAGGCTCAGCACGCTGAGATGGTGTTGCGGCTCACGTGAGCATTCGTAACCTGCGGGTTTGTTCAGCAGCACATACACACGCTCCCGGCAGGGCCAGACCCGACCATCGACGCCGAAGGTGAACGCATCGGAAAGTTCGACCTCGTGGGCCGGATTAAGACATGCGATGCCTGCCAGCGTCACCCGGCCTTGGGTAATCAGCGCCCGGCATTCGCGCCGCGAGCCAAAACCCTGGCTGAAGAGAATATTTTCAAGATTCATCGGGAGAGAAAAACGGGCCAGGCCCACGCGGTGGCGGAAAAAGCTGGAAAGCCATGCGAAGGGCGGATGCGGGGCGTGTATTCTACCCGGCGCGTGAACTGGCTGGTGGCGGGAAAGCGTGGGCAAGGGAGACGGTGGCCGGTGCCAGGTTGATGGTGTGATTCAAGCGGTGGCTCAAGGCGTAACCCAAGGCGTAACCCAAGGCGTAACCCAGGGCGTAACCCAGGGCGTAACCCAGGGCGTAACCCAGGGCGTAACCCAGGGCGTAACCCAGGGCGTAACCCAAGCCATGACCCAAGCCGCACCCGGGTTCATCCCACTAGGTGCGCGACCTTGGGTCACGTAGAATTCCGCGTCTATTTTTCGCTTGTTCCTGGGTTGTTTTTCGGTTTTTCCGACGCCGAAACGCAGCGACACAGCGACACCGCAACTGGCCAGAGCCCGTCTGGCCGGGTGGTTGATTTTCAAATACTGAGGCGTACATCTTGAATAATCCACAGCAGCAAGAGGGCCTGCAGCGCGGGTTGAAGAACCGTCACATTCAGCTGATTGCGCTAGGCGGAGCCATTGGCACGGGTTTGTTTCTGGGCTCGGCGAGTGTTTTGCAGGCGGCCGGGCCGTCGATGATTCTCGGCTATGCGATGGGTGGTGTGATCGCGTTCATGATCATGCGGCAGTTGGGTGAAATGGTGGCGCAAGAGCCGGTGGCGGGCACCTTCAGCCATTTCGCCTATAAATACTGGGGCGATTTTCCGGGGTTTCTCTCCGGCTGGAATTACTGGGTGCTGTATGTGCTTGTCAGCATGGCTGAGTTGACGGCGGTTGGGGCCTATGTCCATTACTGGTGGCCTCAGGTGCCAAGCTGGGTGTCGGCGCTGGTCTGTTTCATCGGCATTAACGCGATTAATCTCGCCAACGTGAAAGCCTATGGCGAAACCGAATTCTGGTTCGCCATCATCAAGGTGGCAGCGGTCATCGGCATGATTCTGTTCGGTGGTTATCTGCTGCTGAGCGGCCAGGGCGGCCCGCAAGCGTCGATCACCAACCTGTGGCGCGATGGCGGTTTTTTCCCGCACGGCTTTCATGGCCTGTTCATGACACTCGCGGTAATCATGTTTTCGTTTGGCGGGCTAGAGCTGATTGGCATCACGGCCGCTGAAGCCGCTGATCCGCAAAAAAGCATTCCCAAAGCCGTCAATCAGGTGATTTACCGGATCCTGATTTTCTATATCTGCTCGCTGGTGGTGCTGCTGTCGCTGTATCCGTGGAGCCAGGTGGCCGCTGGGGGCAGCCCGTTCGTAATGATTTTTTCGCAGATCGGCTCAGGCCTGACCGCGAACATTCTTAACGTGGTGGTGTTGACGGCGGCACTATCGGTCTACAACAGTGGCGTCTATGCCAACAGCCGGATGCTGTACGGCCTGGCCGAGCAGGGCAACGCGCCACGCGTGCTGATGAAAGTCGATCGCCGGGGTGTGCCGTACATGGCGATTGGTTTGTCGGCGCTGGCCACCTTCACCTGTGTGATCGTCAACTATCTGATTCCAGCCGAAGCACTGGGCGTGCTGATGGCGCTGGTCGTCGCTGCGCTGGTGCTGAACTGGGCGCTGATCAGCCTGACTCATATCAAGTCGCGCCGGGCCATGGAGGCACAAGGTCAGACGCTGGTGTTCAAGTCGTTCTGGTTCCCGGTAAGCAACTGGATTTGCCTCGCGTTCATGGCGATGATTCTCGTCATTCTTGCGCTGACGCCGGGGCTTTCGGTGTCGGTCTGGCTAGTGCCGGTGTGGCTGCTGGTGATGTGGGTGGGCTATCAGGTGAAGCGCCGCCGCAGTTCAGCGCAACTGATGGGGGCCGATCGTGCTTGAGGTGCGAGTGGGTGGCCGGGGCCATTCTTACTCCATACGGGCGATATAAGGCCACATAGGCGATATAGGCGATATAGGCGATAGGCGATAGGCGATATAGGCAGGAAAACGGGCTCGCAGCGTTGCGAGCCCGTTTTTTTTTGAGGTGCCGGACAGGATCAGGGATGAACGATCCGGCACGTGGCGTTACTCAGTGAGCTGTGCGTGGCGGGGCGTATGAACCTATGTCCGCATGAAGGCGCAGTTTGGCGCTGCTTCGCAGCACTGGGAGAGCGGTTGATACGCTCCCGAATCCGATCTCATGAGACGAAAACAATGACGAAACTGATTGACTGTCTGAGCGCGCGACGGCTTGCCGCTGGCATGGCTGCTTTATGGTTGGCCACAGCCTGCTCGCCGGGCGTTAGCGCCCAGTCGAATGCCTTTGTGCCACTGGTTCAGGGCATGGCCGATCGCCTGGTGATTGCCGATCAGGTTGCATTGAGCAAATGGGATAGCGGCCAGAGTGTCTACGACCCGCAGCGTGAGGCTCAGGTGCTGGCGAATGCGGCTGCGATGGCAGCAACGTATAACGTGACAGCCGCTGATGCCAGCGCGATTTTTGCTGACCAGATCGAAGCCAATAAAGAGGTGCAGTACGCGCTGCTGAACAACTGGCGACGTCTGGCGGGTGCGCCGGCGACGCCACGGCAGAGTTTGACTAATGTGATTCGCCCCGAACTGGACGCGCTCCAGGTGTTGATTCTGCAAAACCTGCAAGCGCTCGCACCGTTGCGGGCGAGCGCTGATTGTCCACTCCAGGTGGCTCTGGCGGCGGGAGAAGTGGCGCAGAAAAATAACCTGGACGGGCTGCATCTGGCGGGACTGGATCGCGCGGTCGCGCAAATTTGCCGCGCGTCTTGAGCGCTGAATTACTGCGTTGCTGGGGAGCTACTGAGGAGCTACTGAGCGGCCCGCGGTTGAAGCGTAACGGCCGCTCGTGGAGCGCAATCATTCACTGCTTGTTGCCGCCACGTTGAGCTCACCGTCCTGGAACGTGACCTCGCTGTGCTGTGGCTTGGCCTCGGGCCACTCGGTGGCTTGGCGCTTGCGTTGCACCTGATACGAGCTCAGGACCCCATGCGCGACCATGTCAATGGCTGGACGCACGACGCCATGGCGGTCGGTCCACACCTTGGGCGTTAGCGTGCCGGCCAGCGCAATGCTGTCGCCGTCGTCCAGCGCGAGCAAGACGGTTTGCGCCATAGGGTCGAACGTAATGACATTGACGAACAGCATTTCGCCGTTCTGACTGGTGGCCCGCACTTTGGCTGTGACAAACGTGCGGCCCTGCTGGCCTTCACGCGCCGAGGGCTGGCCGTAGACCTTGCCCGCGATCAGTCCATCTATCATTGCTGTCTCCTTCTAACCGGGTAAATCGTTTGTTGACTGGGGCTAGCGTGCCAGCGCCCGAATCGAAGCCTGTGATGCTGGCCAGAGCACGCGTGAGCACGAACATTTTTTAGCGTGTGGCCGAGCGCTGCGTATTAAAACTCAAGTGATGTTCCGTTGTCACTGGAAAGACAAGGTAACGCAGGATTTTTTATAAAAATTAAAATTGTCTGGATAACGCGGTTTATATATTGGGCCATTGAGGTTGATGCTTTGTAAAAAAACCGGCGTAATGATTGATAGGGATGCTGTGGGAGATTGGCTGAATGAGTGACTTATTCAGTCAACATTTTTAAGACGTTCGTGATTTTTTTAAGAATTTTTCGCCAAGGCGCACAAGCAAAAATTCTTAAGAATCAGGGGGTATCTAAGATATTTATAGGATGACATTTGCTTCGTTGGATTTTGTGACGAAATAAACGCTTAATGGTACTCGGAAAATTCGTTCGGTTCTGCCGCCGGTGAAGCAAATGACGCGAAACCAGGGTAAGCCTTAGTCGCTGGATGCAAGGCAGCAGGTCCTGGCGGGCGGTTTCTGGCGTCGTGTGGCGTGGCGCGGTGTGTGAGTTAGCGCAGCGTCGAAGCGATGGTGAAGCGCGTTTTGAGTTGATGTTGGTGCAGTGATGCTGAGGTGTTTTGCCGCTGAACAGCATCTGGGGATTTTCAGTTTGCTTTAACGCGTAGAGCTGGCTGGCGGGAAGTTGAGCAGTTTTATTGCCGGGGTTGTTGCCAGGGTTGTTGTCGGAGTTGTTGTCGGAGTTGTTGTATTAATCAGGTAATTTTGGCCGGATTTATTTTTCTGGGCATGATGTGGAGTTTTTGTCATTTATCGTTGAATCAGTCAGTAAAATCCGGCAATTCGATATCAATGTGCTTGATGAATATCTGCGGGGAATGGCTTATGTTGCGGTCTACAGCCTGTTCTAGCCGTGCTTTTGTTATTGGCATGGCCGGTATTATTTTTTTGTTGTGGTTTTATCCGAGTTAGGGTTTGAACAGGCCATTCTTCACGTTGTCGGTGAGCGGCATGACGTTATGTCCAGTGGTATCTCCAAACGAAGAAAAGCGGTGGTCATTCGCCTAGTGTTACAAAAGTACCGCCCGCACCACTCGATACCACCGGCTGTCCATGGAACAAACCGGATTACCAAAGCAACAAAAAACCCGCGAAGCTTCAAGCTATCGCGGGTTTTTGCACTTGTCCGGAGCTAACCGGAATACTTTTTGGTGCCTCGGGCCGGAATCGAACCGGCACTCCTTTCGGAACCGGATTTTGAGTCCGGCGCGTCTACCAATTTCACCACCGAGGCATGATCTGAATTTTCGTCTATGGCTGCTACTGCACAAGGCTGCACTAGGCGAAAACGTAGATTATGGCGGAAAACATGATGCTGGGCAAGTCACATAGCCATGTTCTGTCGCGCGTGCCTAGGTTAGTCACAAGCGCTCGAAAATGCTCGAAAAACCGCTGCGTTGCCACGCGCCCCATCCGTTCCCGCCAGAAACACCAAAACGCCAGATCAAAACCGCGCGGGCCACGATGGCACAATGCGGGTCCGTTGTTTTCGATTCAGGAAAGCTGTGCTGATTGCCAATGGTTCGTCTTGTTCGTCTGATGCCACGAGCGTCGCGTGCCGTCCGGCCTGCGGCGCATGCTGCATCGCTCCTTCTATTTCCAGCCCGATTCCCGGCATGCCCCATGGCAAGGCGGCAGGCGAGCGCTGCGTGCAACTGGGCGACGATATGCGCTGCGCGATTTTTGGCCAGCCCGAACGACCGGCCTGTTGCTCGGGTCTGCAACCGCAAATGCCGATGTGCGGCACGACGCGCGATGAAGCGCTGGCATGGCTGGTGTTGCTTGAAACGCAAACCCAGCCGGTTGTGATGGGGTCTCATTAGTTTGGATGATGCTGGCCTAGGGCCCTTATCTTCTAATCCCCCGATTTCCTGTTCCCATTCTTAATTCTCAATTCTCGATTTTGAAGCGGAGAATTCGCATGACTGATTCTGTTTCTGTCGCGCCGGGACGGCGCGGTTTCCTGCTTGCCGCCATGGTTGCGGCAGCTACCGTGGGTGCGGTGGCACCGTGGCCGGTTCAGGCCGTGTCGATCTTTCCCTTTATGCCGAAGCACTACACGTTCTCACAGCAGCAGGTGCTCGCTGCGGTGCAACGCAAATTTCCGTATCAGCGCACGGTCTCGCAGGTATTCGAGATCGCGTTGACGAATCCGGTGGTAGGTTTCCTGGCGGATTCAAACCGTGTTTCGGTGCGCCTCGATATCCGTCTGGCGAGTCCTTTTCTGACGCAGCCTGTGGCGGGGGTATTCACGCTGACCAGCCAGTTGGCGTATGACTCAACCAACCATGCCGTGGTGCTCAAAAGCCCGACGGTCGAGAACGTCAGCCTGGATGGCCAGGGGCAGGCCTATACACAGCAGGTCAGCGCTGCGGCCGCGATGCTTTCCACGCAGTTGCTGGATAACTACCCGGTTTACACCTTCAAGCCCGAGCAGTTGCAATTTGCCGGGGTGAATTATGAACCCGGTACAATCACCGTCCTTACAAACGGCATACGCGTTGAAATCGTCGAAAAATAACAGCTGCAGCGTTGTGCGGTAAGCGAATGGTTGAGTGCAACGCTGGTTGCTGTTTTGAGCCTTCATCACAAATCACAATTATTGGGCGGGACTGACGGATGGACTGGATTCTCATTTGCAAGGCACTGATTTTAGGCATCGTTGAAGGTGTGACCGAGTTTTTGCCGGTGTCGAGCACGGGTCACCTGATCGTCGTCGGCAGCTTGCTCAACTTCACAGGTGAACAGGCCAAAACGTTTGATGTCGTGATTCAGCTTGGGGCGATTCTTGCGGTGTGCTGGGAGTACCGGCGCCGTATCGGTTGCGTGCTGGCCGGCTTGCCAACTCAGTCCAGTGCGCGGCGTTTCGCGTTGAATGTGTGCGTGGCGACGATTCCAGCGGTCGTGCTTGGTTTGCTGTTTGAGAAAGCGATCAAAGCGGCGCTTTTTTCGCCCGTGCCGGTGGCGCTGGCGCTGGTGGTGGGTGGGGTGCTGATTCTCTGGGTTGAAGCGCGTCAGCGCGACCAGAGTGAGCCGCCCCGGGTGCAGGCGGTCGATGACTTGACGCCGCTCGATGCGTTCAAGGTAGGGCTGGCGCAGTGCTTTGCGCTGATTCCCGGCATGTCGCGTTCTGGCTCGACGATTATCGGCGGCATGTTGTTCGGCCTTGAGCGTCGGGTAGCGACCGAATTCTCGTTTTTTCTCGCTATTCCGATTATTTTCGGTGCGACGGCCTATGAGCTTCACAAGGGCTGGGCCGGGCTTTCAAGCGCGGATTTTGGCACCTTTGGCATCGGTTTTGCCGCGGCATTCGTGAGTGCTTTTGCCTGTGTGCGCTGGTTGTTGCGCTACATCGCTACCCATGATTTCACGGTGTTTGCGTGGTACCGCATCGCCTTTGGCCTGCTGATTTTGCTGGTCGGGTATAGCGGCGGGCTGAACTGGGCGGGTTAAGTGCGGTGCCACTTGGGTTCAGGTTTGAGATGAAGTGAAAAAAGTCTGCGGCGTAGTGAGCCGCAGACTTTTTTGCTTTTCAGGCCGCGTTGCGCCGCCGGAAAACCAGATCCCAGACGCCATGGCCGAGCCGTATGCCACGCCGTTCAAATTTGGTCACAGGACGGTAAGCGGGACGCGGCGCATAGCCGTCGGCGGTATTTTCCAGCGTGGGTTCTGCGCCAAGCACGTCGAGCATCTGTTCGGCGTAATGCTGCCAGTCGGTCGCGCAATGCAGATACGCGCCGGGTTTCAGGCGCGAGGCCAGCAGGGCGGCGAACACCGGCTGAAGCAGGCGGCGTTTGTGGTGCCGCGCCTTGTGCCACGGATCGGGAAAGAAAATATGCACGCCGTCGAGGCTGGCGGGCGCAATCATCTGTTCGAGCACTTCGACGGCATCGTGCTGAATGATGCGGATATTGCTTAGCTCCTGCTCGCCGATCAGCTTGAGTAATGCACCAACGCCGGGCTCGTGGACTTCAACGCCGATGAAGTCTTCGTTAGGACGATGAGCCGCGATTTCCGCTGTGCTCGCGCCCATGCCAAAGCCGATCTCCAGCACGCGTGGCGCGTGCCGGCCAAAGTTTGCTGCCCAGTCGGGCTGGGTGGGGGCGAAGGGCACGACAAAGCGGCTGCCGAATTCATCCATGGCGCGGCGCTGCCCGGTCGAGACGCGTCCGGCGCGTGTGACGAAACTCCGGATACGGCGCAGATGAAGCGGCTCGCTGGTGGAGTCGGTTGCTTCATCAGGTGTGGTGTCGCCCGGCCCTGTTGAGAAGGTTTCCGGCAAACCGGGTTCATTGGGATCGTGAATCATTGTCAATGGTGTCAGGAGAAAGACGGGTAAGAAGGGGCAACCAGGTGAATACAGGCAAGCGAGGCAAGTGGCCGCACAGTATGCGTTTTAATGGGGGTTTTGCCGTTACATGGCCAGAACAAACCCCAGTTTCTGGTTGATGACATAGGTGTGTTTCTCAAACTGGTTTTGAATCAGCTGGCAGCGTTGGGCGAGTGGCAAGTTTTCATCGAGCTGCATTTTGGCGTGCCTGGCTATCGCATCTACCCATTCGCTTTCGCCAATGTCAGGGCCGTGCCCCTGGCCGTCTGAGGTATCGAAGTAATGCTGGTTGACATAGGCGGCCCATTCCGGGGTGCCAGGAGCGGCGGTTGGCGGGGTGGGGATATGCGTAGTCATGGCCAGCCAGCCAATAACCAGAACCGCGAGCAAACCAAGGACGACTTTCTTCATGGCAGACCTGTGAGGGGATCACGCGAGGGCTGATGATAAGCGCCTGGCGGAGGTTGAAACATAGCGGGAGATTTCGGGTGAGGCGTGAGGTGTCCGGCCGCCTGTTCTCAAGCGCTGCTTTGAGCAAAAAGTGTGGGTGCGGCGGATGATGAAAACCCCTTTCAGCGGCTTGCGTGAAAGGGGTTGGGGCATGCTGGAGCGGGCGATGGGAATCGAACCCACGTCTCTAGCTTGGGAAGCTAGGGTAATAGCCATTATACGACGCCCGCAGAGCGCGCTATTTTACAGGGGTTTGGGCGCTTTGGGGAGGTGGGATTGAGTTGCTGGCGTGAAAAATGCGAGCGCTTTGGCAATGATGGCGGGCCAGTTTTGGCCGTTCGGCCAGCCACTCTATGCGTCCCGCTTATCATGGCGACGAATGCGGGGAAATACCGGCGCTGCGATAACGGCGCCGGAGAGTAGTCTTTTCTTAACTGAGGTGGTTCATTATTTTTTTAAATACCAAAACGAACGGCACCAGGGTCATGCACACTATCGTGAAATAAAACATTCCGGCATTATTTTCAGCGACATAAATTTCAGGTGCTAGCCAGATAACGATCGGCTCAAGAATTAAAAATCGGATCGGTATATGTAATCCGAGGATAAGAAGAGAGTTTTTTCCTACCCGGGAAAGGGGTTGGTAGTTTTCTAACAGTTTGCCGAGCGCTGCAACTAGCACGATGCCTGAAAATGCAATCAGCACAAACAGGGCGTATCGGCGAGGGTAGTAAAGCGAAACTGTTTTGTAGTAATTGGGTATTTTATCCGCCAGAATGGCTCCCCAGATATTAATGACAGCTGCAACAGTTATAAATGCGCAAGCGGCCCAAGCCTGGAGTTTTTTGAGATTATAAATGATGCTGGAATTGGCGCAGTAGTAACCCACACAATAGAAAATAAGATAATATGCCGCCGCATCAGCCGACCACGGAAGATTTGGTTGTGACGTGTACGGATAGCCTAAATACGACGCGACTAGCGTAACAAGGAAGATTGCGACGGGAATCCGGAGAATCTTTCGGATCGAGAAAAAAGCAATTTCAACCACAAACAGGGCTGGCAAAAACCAAAGTGCTTCATTAAATGGCATTTGTTGCCGCTTTGCCATAATAATGTCGAGCATGATGGGCGTCACTCGATGGGCTTGAGGTAAAAATAATGCTACCGAGAAAAATGTAAAAATCAGATACGGTAGTATTATCGACCTAAAGCGCGCGGCGGCGAAGGGTAATAAAAAAGGGTGTCGCTCTGGTTTAAAGAGAAAGCCAGAAATAAAAAAGAAGAGCGGCATATGGAATAGATAAATGTAATCGAATATCCGGTCCGAGATCCAGTCTTGCCCGTTAATGAGCATATGCCCGAATACAACAAGAATTATGCCGACTCCCTTCATCGCATCGACATAGTCGATTCGTTGTGAGGTTGGTGAGCCTCTCTCGGTAATTATTTTTTCCATAATGGGATATGTTTTATCGGTATCTACGATGAAAAATTTTTATAGCCGCCTACTGCAATAAGTGCACTCATGGGTTTTTATCCAGGCGTATTCTCGCCTGGCGCACCCATGGGCTCTCGTTGAGAACGGGGAAGCCACGAAGTAATGTCGGATGCAGAAGGGGCGTTTCGCTAAGCGGCCAAAGCGCAACTAACGGCCGTTGAGGGCGTTAGCGCGGTGGCATTGTTGTTACTGGCCAGGCTCTAGATCTGAGTAAATCTGTGGGGGCGGTGCGGCTGCAAGGATTTCGTTAGTCCTGCCACCGCACGCCGCCACCTTTATTACAGTGGGAAGTTCGCTAATGACGCTCCCGCACGCGTCACAATCATCAGCAGCACCTGCACGATCACGAATAAAAGAATAGGTGACAGGTCAATGCCGCCAAGTTGCGGGATCACGCGCCGTAACGGATTGAGTAATGGTGCGGTCAGTTGATAAAGAATCGGCATGGCAGGTGAGCGTGGATTGAGCCACGACAGCAGCGCCATCAGAATGGTGAGCCAGATCACCAGATTCAACGCCCATTTAATTACCATCAAGACCGCAATGATGAGCGACAGCGGTAATTGCTCGAATGGATCGGTGCCGGTTACGGCCACCATCGCCAGGCCGTAGACAAAGGCGGTCAGCAGTGCTGCCACGATGGTGGCCCAGTCGACGCCGCGTGTGCCGGGAATCGCACGGCGTAGCGGCAGGACGAGCCAGTTGGTGACTTGCAGCACGGTGCTGGTCACTGGGTTGTACGGGGGCATGCGCACGACTTGCAGCCATGCGCGCAGCAGCAGCGCCGCGCCGAATAGAGTGAAAACCGTGCTGAGCAGAAAATGGGCGATTTCGCCGAACATCTCGTGTCCTTTCCTTCAAAAAATATCCGGGGCAAATCCCGTTGGTGAGGTGCCGCAAAAGCAGCGCCAGGCATAGCCGAGCGCCTGGTGCTGCAAGCGCGGCGGTCCGTCGCGCGGCGTCACATTATCACGGCTTACTGGCGGCTTGCCTTTATGGGCGAAATATCACGTGCCTGTAGCAGTGAGCGCTCCAGCGAGGTTTCGACCATCTGGGCGATTTCATCGAGGGCGACAGGCGGCGTGGGGCGTTCGCGGGCCAGATCGACTGCGCGGCGGCTTAGCAGGCCATAGAGCGCCGCATGGTCGCCACCACATTGTTCGAGCAAGTCCAGCTGGGCTTGCATGATACCGGTGTCGCCACGTGATACCGGGCCAGCAAGCGCTTGCGCCAGCCCTCGGTCGCGTGCTGTTTCGAGCGTGCCGGCGAGCATTGGCAACAACGCGCGTAGTGCGTCGGCCTGGCTGAACCCGAGTGTTTGCCAGAGGCGTGTGCCTTCAGCGAGGCCGCAGAGCGCGAAGCTTGAGGCGTAGTGCGCTGCGGCGTGGTACAGCATGCGCTTGCCGGGCGGAATAAACAGCGGATGGCAGCCCAGCGCGGCGGTGAGCGCGATCAGCGTTTTTTTTAGCGTGCCTTGGGCTTCGAGCGTGACGGAGCAGCCTGCGATGCGCTCGATATCTTCCACGCTACCGCCAAACAGATAGAGCGGATGAAACCCGCCTGTCGCGGCACCCTGGGCACGGGCGGAGTCCAGCAGGCTGACCGGTGAGGCACCGCTGCAATGCACGATGGCCCATGCGCGTGTGGTGTTCGGGGAGGATTCGGACGGGCCGAACTGGAGAGCGTTGACGCTCGGCACGATCTGGTCATCGGGAGGCGTGAGAAAAACCAGATCCACGGTATCTACTACTTGTTGTGGATCGGCGTAGGCCTGGCAGTTTTCAAGCTGGCTGGCGACGGTGCGTGCGCTGTCGAGCGTGCGGCTGGCGATGGCGGTGACGGGATAGCCCGCGCGCGCGAACGCTGGCGCAAGGCACCGCGAGACGCGGCCAGCACCAATGAAACCGAGTCTGGGCAGAGTGAGTTGGGTCATATCGGATTGAGCGAAGGAGCCAGAAAAAATCGAACTGAAGTATCGCCCATTCCTTTCTTGTGGGGCAGTCGTGTGCAAGCGAACAGGATTGTGTAATGAAAAATTACCGGCGCCTGAGCGGGTGCGGCGCGGGTGGGGGGCTTTAGCGTGTGCTGGCAGGAGCGGCCGGTGGCGCATGGTCTGCTGGGCGGTGCTTGCACGTCTGCTGGATGGTTCAGCCCCGGGCTGGCGGCACGCCATCGAACGCTCCCGGCAATTGCAATTTGCAACAAATGATCGCGGTGAGCGGCGGGGCTTTGCGATAAATTCGAGATAGAACATGCCAATTTGCGGTGTGGCCAGGTGGCCGCGCTGCCAGGAGAACCGAAGTGAAAATGTTTGTCCCTTATCTCGTTGCTGCTGCGCTAGGCGCTGGGCTGATTAATGCTGCCGAAGCGCGGGTGTCGATTGATGTTGGCATCGGGTTGCCGGTGTTCCCCGTCTATCCGGCCTATGCCCCGCCGCCTCCGCCGGTGTACTACGCTCCGCCGCCAGTGGTGTATGGGCCGCCGCCGGTGGTAGTTGGGGGTTATTACGGCTATCCAAGGCCGTACTGGCGGCACGGCTATTACCGTGCGCATGGCTACTACGGCGGGGGTTATTACGGCCGGGGCAATTACCGGCATTGGTGAACGAAGCAGGTACTGGTCAGCCCTGGCCGTTTAACCGGCCAAGGGGGAGTTAGCACAGCTAGTCTCAATCAGTCTCAATCAGTCGAATGGCGTGCTGCAGATATTGGCAGCGCGCCATTGTTGTATTCAGGGGCTTGTTGTTGACGCTTGTTCCAGGATGCAGGCGAAGCGGGGAGAATGCGCCATCGCCTCTACCGGAGTCTGCTGCCAATGACCGCGCTTCCCGCCCCTACGTTCGATGATGTTCTCGCAGCCGCAGCACGCCTTGAGGGTGTGGCGCACCGCACGCCCGTCCTGACTTCCCGCACGGCAGATGCGCGTAGCGGCGCATCGGTGTTTTTTAAATGCGAAAACTTTCAGCGCATGGGGGCATTCAAGTTTCGCGGTGCTTATAACGCGATTGCGCAATTTGATGCCGCGCAGCGCGCGGCCGGAGTGCTGACTTATTCATCGGGGAATCACGCGCAGGCGATTGCGTTATCGGCGCGGCTGGCCGGGATTCACGCGACGATCATCATGCCGCACGACGCGCCAGCCGCTAAAGTGGCCGCGACCAAAGAGTATGGCGCGGAGGTGCTGGTCTATAACCGTTACACCGAAGACCGTGAAGCGCTTGGCCTGGATTTGGCTCAGGCGCGTGGCATGACGCTGATTCCGCCTTATGACCACCCGCACGTGATGGCGGGCCAGGGCACGGCGGTCAAGGAATTAATCGAGGAAACCGGGCCGCTGGACCTGTTGTTTGTCTGCCTGGGCGGTGGTGGTTTGCTCAGCGGGAGTGCGCTCGCAGCGGTTGCGTTAAGTCCTGGTTGCCGGGTGATTGGTGTCGAGCCGGAAGCGGGCAACGATGGTCAGCAATCGCTGGCGCGCGGTGAGATTGTGCATATCGACACACCTCACACGCTCGCCGATGGCGCGGCTTCGACGCATCTGGGTGTGTACACGTTTGAGGTGATCCGGCGTCTGGTCGAGCAGATCGTCACGGTGAGCGACGCGCAGCTCGTCGAGACGATGCGGTTTTTTGCCGAACGCATGAAGCTGGTGGTTGAACCCACCGGTTGCCTCGGGGCGGCGGCGCTGTTTAATGGCGCGATGCCGGTGCAGGGACGGCGCGTTGGTGTGCTCGTGAGTGGCGGCAATGTCGATCTGGCCCGTTTCGGGCAGTTTTTTGCCTGAGTCTGGTTTGGGTTTTGCTTGGGTTTTTGCCAGAGCCTCGGGCTGGCAGATCATGTTGATGGCCTGATTCTGCCGTCGTCTGCCATGCCGGTGGTGCCCGTGGTGCCGGTAGTGCGTTGTGCTGCGATAACGCCGCTGCTATTACGCTCAGCAAACGTTCAACAAACGCTCAGCAAACGCTCAGCAAACGCTCAACAAACGCTCAACAAACGCTCAACAAACGCTCAACAAACGCTCAACAAACGCTCAACAAACGCTCAACAAACGCTCAGCAAACGTTCAACAAACGCTCAACAAACGTTCAGCAAACGCCCTGACTGCCCCCGCAGTTCGATGAATCAGGCTAGTTCAGGCTTTGCGCGGCATTCACGATCAGATCCTTGTAGCCATGCACGATCACGCTGTACGCAAAGTAGGCAAAGAGCAGCGCGGAGAACACGTGGCAGATGCGCAGCAGCCCGGTTCCGGCGCGTTTGCGGCCGTGGCTGGCGAGCGCACACAGGAAGAGCGTCCAGCACAGTCCGCCCAGAAAGAAGCCCCCCAGGAAAATCGGCGCAGTGGTGAGCGAGGTCGCGCCAGCTTTGGCGATCAGCGCGCCGCCAACGGCTGCGAACCACAGAATCGCGGTGGGCGATGAGACTGCCAGCAATACGCCCCGCACGAAGTTGCGGGCGGGCGTGAGCGGCGGGGTCTGGTTAGCCTCACCTTCGACGGGCGGCGCGGAGGCTGGGTAGAGCGCCTCACGCGCCATTTTCCAGGTCAAAAACAGCAAGGTCGCCGCACCGCCGATCCAGACCACCCAGCGCACGGATTCGAACTGCAGCAGCGCAGCCATGCCTAGCAGTGCCAGCCCGGCATAAATCAGGTCGCCAAAACACGAGCCGAGACCAAGCCAGAACCCAGGCCGAAAGCCATGCGAGAGCACGAGCGAGATCAGCGCAACGTTGACGATGCCAATATCGAGGCACAGCGATAGCGACAGAAAGAAGCCATTGGAAAACAGCGATAAAACATGCATCGGCGTGGCTTGTCCGTGTGAGAGTGAGGCCGCCGTGACGGGGCGGCCAAACGTGAGGCGGGAGGTGAGGCGGAAGGCGAGACAGGTTCGTCCTTGCTACAGGCCGAGTTCCCCCCAGAGCTGGTCGATACGCTGTTTCACGGCGGGGTCCATGGTGATCGGGCGGCCCCATTCGCGCTCGGTTTCGCCGGGCCATTTGTTCGTGGCATCGAGCCCCATCTTGGAGCCGAGGCCTGCCACCGGCGAGGCGAAATCGAGATAGTCGATGGGCGTGCGTTCTACCAGAACCGTATCGCGGGCTGGATCGACCCGGGTGGTGATAGCCCAGATCACTTCTTTCCAGTCGCGCAGGTTGACGTCTTCATCGACCACCACGATGAACTTCGTATACATGAACTGCCGCAGAAAGCTCCAGACGCCGAACATCACTCGTTTGGCGTGGCCTGGGTAGCTTTTCTTCATCTGGACGATTGCCATCCGGTAGCTGCAGCCTTCGGGGGGCAGATAGAAATCGGTGATTTCGCTGAACTGCTTTTGCAGCAGCGGCACGAACACTTCGTTCAGTGCGACGCCGAGCACGGCGGGTTCATCGGGCGGTTTGCCGGTGTAGGTGGAGTGATAGATGGCGTCGCGCCGCATCGTGATGCGCTCGACGGTGAACACGGGAAACCATTCCTGTTCATTGTAATAGCCGGTGTGGTCGCCGTAGGGGCCTTCGAGCGCATGTTCATAGGCGGCGCTGGCACCTTTGGTGGGCCGTGGCGGGGCATGCGCGGGCGAGGCGGCGGGGGTGCCGGTTTCGGGGTAGATAAAGCCTTCGAGCACGATTTCCGCACGTGCGGGCACTTGGAGCGTGTCAACGCCGGGCGTCAGGCACTTCGCTAGTTCAGTGCGGGCACCGCGCAGCAGGCCGGCGAACTGGTATTCGGACAGCGTGTCTGGCACCGGCGTGACCGCGCCCAGCATGGTGGCCGGATCGGCCCCCAGGACGACGGCGACGGGATACGGCTGGCCCGGGTTGTGCAGGGCGAATTCGCGGAAATCGAGCGCGCCGCCGCGATGCGCCAGCCAGCGCATGATGAGTTTGTTGTGGCTGATGAGTTGCTGGCGATAAATGCCGAGATTCTGCCGGGTCTTGTTTGGCCCGCGTGTGACGGTTAGCCCCCAGGTAATCAGGGGCGCGGCGTCGCCAGGCCAGCAAGTCTGGATCGGCAGGCGGTTCAAGTCGACGTCCTTGCCTTCCCAGACAATTTCCTGACACGGCGGCGCGCTGACGGTTTTAGGTGCCATGTCCCAGACCGCCCGTGCCAGCGTGAACAGCTTGCCGACTTCTTTTAGCCCTTTAGGCGGTTCGGGCTCCTTGAGCGCGGAGAGCAAGCGCCCGACATCGCGTAGCGATTCGAGCGCGGCACCGTCACCGGCTTGCGCGTCGGCGTCGATGCCCATGCCGAGCGCGACCCGGCGCGGCGTGCCAAACAAATTCCCGAGTACGGCAAAGCGATGTTCCTGCCGGGCTTCGAACAGCAGCGCCGGACCGCCTGCGCGTAATACGCGGTCACACACTTCGGTCATTTCCAGGACAGGCGACACGTGCTGCGGAATACGGCGTAGCTCGCCGAGCGCTTCGAGACGGTGGCTGAAGTCGCGCAAGTCTTTGTATTTCATCGGATCTGGATACCCACGAGAGCCGCAAACGGCACAAAAAACAGGAGGGGGAAGGACACATACCGTGACGACGGATGGCGGATTTTACCTGCTGGCGCGGCGCGCTTGTGAGGCCGTCTTGAGGTTGTCGATGGGTTGTCGATGGGGTGGATTGAGCGGCAAAAAATGCGTTTTGACTCAGTGCCGCGTGGCGCGGAAAGGGCCGATCTGGGCCTGTTTTTATATAACTAAAAGTAATGATTTTGAATTATTGTAGTGTTGACGATCTATAAAACCCTGCTAGAATCGCGTCACCTTAAGTAGCAGGGCTGATATTTTTACCTTGGCTCACCGGTCTTTCAGACGCAACGCGTCACCTCTTGCCGCTCCCTGCGCGGCATCACACGGCCCCAAGTTTTTTCCTCGCCAGCGCGCTCTGACGCTGGTTTTTTGTGTGGGAGCTTCCGCGATCATGCTTGAGCGCATGTGGCTGGATTCTTCAAGCTAGCTCCCCCAGACGGTATAAACACCGTTTCTCCGACGCCGCTGTTGCCTTAACCAACGCGCGTGGCGTCTTGATTTTTGCGAATAGCAGTTGCCCGGTTGATTGGGACATTCGCAGATCATGAAATTGGGAGATCTGAATGAACACCTGGTTATCGTGGCGTCCTGATGAGCAACTGGCGCAAAGTGTGCGTGCCATGCTGCGGCGTGGGACGCGAATGAGTCATTACCTGTTTAGCGTTGTGGGTGGTTGTGCAGTGCTTCTGGCGCTGTTGCTGTGGCTGATGCCTGGCTGGCGTGGCACGCTGGCAGCGCGGCTGATGCCGGTGATTTCGGCAGCTGTGCAGGCTGGTCCCGCGCGCCTGCTTCAGGGTCATCCGCTGCCGGCCTTTGGCGCGTTTGGCAAGACGCTGGATGATTCGCTGTCGGCGGCTCCGGTGGGCGGCATCGCCAATGCCAGCTACGACGGCGCTTTTGATGGCAGTGGCGCGGGCGGGGCTGGCACAGCGCCTGATGTGGGTACGCTGGCTCGCCTGATTCCAGCACAGCGGGTGGCGGCCGAAGCACGTGATGACCGTGTGCTGGTTTCTAGCCGCGAGCAGCAACTGGTGGCTTCTTATCTGTCGCGCCGTTATCGCGTGGCGCAAGATCCGGTGGGTGAACTGGTCAAGGCCGCTTTCGAAACCGGCCGTGACGTTGGGCTCGATCCGTTGCTGCTGCTGGCGGTGATGGCAATCGAGTCAGGTTTCAATCCGTATGCGGAAAGCGGGGTTGGTGCCCAAGGGCTGATGCAGGTGATGTCGAAGGTGCATTCGGACAAGCTGCAATATTTTGGCGGTCAGCGCGCTGCGCTGGAGCCATTGACCAACATTCGCGTTGGGGCGCTGGTGCTGAAAGACTGCATCGCGCGTGGCGGCTCACTGGCGGGTGGCTTGCGTTTGTATGTCGGCTCAAGTTCGCAGGATGATGGCGGCTATGGGGCGAAAGTCATGGCTGAGCGTGGACGTTTGCGTGATGTGGCGCATGGCGTCAAGGTGCCGGTCAATGCACCGCAGGCACCTGCAACCACCGTCGCTAGCGTGAGCGTGACGCCCGTCGCGTTGCCAAAGCGGGTTCAGGCAACGCTCGAAGGCGGCCATGCGCTGACTCCTCAGGGCAAGGCCGAAGCGGAATCTGATGAAGAACCGGCGAAGAGCGCGACGCAAGATGATCCGGGCGTGAGCGCCAATGGAACCAGGCTGGGCGTGGGCGTCTGAATCAGGTACGTCAGTAGCGAAAAAACAAAAGGGCAACTCAATCGAGTTGCCCTTTTGTCGTTATGGCGTGATGCGTCCAGTGTTACGTGCTGATGTGCTCACGTGCGAGGTGTCTGGGTTTCCGCCGCGCGCAAACGGGCGGAGAGTTTGTCCAGCACACCGTTGACGTACTTGTAGCCATCTGCGCCGCCAAAGGTCTTGGTCAGTTCAACCGCTTCGTTAATCACGACGCGATACGGGATATCGACGTGATTTTTCAGCTCGAACGTGGCCACTAGCAGTACCGCCCGTTCGACCGGAGAAAGCTGCTCGATCGGCCGGTCGAGGCAAGGGGCGAGATCGGCAGAGAGGGTTGCGGCATCCCGGATAACGCCGTGAAGCACCGTATCCAGGTGAGCGTGGTCAGCTTTGTCAAAGCCCTGGGCACCGCGCAACTGCGCGTCAATTTCGCTGCCGGTCGAACCGGACAGCAGCCATTGATAAAGCCCCTGGGTGGCGAGTTCGCGGGAGCGTCGGCGGGCGCTCTTCATGCCCGGCCCTTGCCGTCGCTGTCGATGTCGCCGTCTTCTTCTGCGTCGTCATCGTTGCCGTCGAGCTGTTCCAGCGCCACGGTGAGATTGGCCATTTCGACGGCCACGCGTGCAGCGTCACGGCCTTTTTCGGTCATGCGGGCAACGGCTTGTTCGTCGGTGTCGGTGGTGAGCACCGCATTTGCCACAGGCACGCCGAAATCGAGACCAATGCGGGTGATGCCCGCGCCGCTTTCGTTTGAGACGAGTTCAAAGTGGTAGGTTTCGCCGCGAATCACCGCGCCCAGCGCGATTAGCGCATCAAACTGACCGCTTTCAGCCAGTTTTTGCAGCGCCAGCGGAATTTCGAGCGCGCCTGGCACGGTGACCAGCAGCACGTCTTCGCCGACGATGCCGAGGCGTTCCAGTTCTTCGATGCAGGCGTCAGCCAGACCATTGCAGACGGGTTCGTTAAAACGCGATTGCACGATGCCGATACGCAAGCCGTCGCCGTCGATATTCGGTTGATATTGTCCGATTTCCATATTGGGATCCGTAGTGTTGGTTGAATGCGGGTAAGGCGGTGTGGGCAAAGTGCCTTAGGCCGGAGAAACAGTTGGCGCGGCTGGCGCGGCGTGCCCTGGCATCGGCACGAAGCCGGTGACTTCAAGGCCATAGCCCGACATGCTGCTGAGCTTGCGGGGAGTCGACAGCACTTGCATCTTGCCGACGCCGAGTTCGCGCAAAATTTGCGCGCCGATGCCGTAAGTCTTGAAGTCAACGGGACGGCGTTTGAGGGCTGCCGCGCGGTCTTTTTCGTCGAAGGCTTTGAAGACGTCGACCAGATGGGTTTTGGAGTCGCTGCAGTTGAGCAGCACCACCACGCCTAGATCGCGTTCAGCGATCTCTTTCATGGCGGCGTCGAGGGTCCACGAGTGGGTGGAGAGATTCACTTCGAGCAGGTCCAGCACCGACAGAGGTTCGTGGACGCGCACGGGCGTATCGCGTTCCGGCACTGGCGTGCCGCGGACCAGCGCGATATGTGGCGAGCCGCTGGGGCGATCGAGATACAGCACCGCGCGAAACGGGCCATACGCGGTTTGCATGGTGCGTTCGGCAATGCGTTCGATGATGGATTCAGTGCTGCTGCGGTAGTGGATCAGGTCAGCGATGGTGCCGATTTTCAGGCTGTGTTCGGCGGCGAATTCGAGCAAATCGGGCAGGCGGGCCATGGTGCCGTCATCCTTGATGATTTCGCAGATCACGGCGGCTGGGGTGAGGCCCGCCAGCGCCGTGAAATCGCACCCGGCTTCGGTATGGCCCGCCCGGACCAGCACGCCACCTTGCTGAGCCATCACGGGAAACACGTGGCCAGGTTGCACGAGGTGATCGGCACGAGCCCCAGGGGCGACGGCGGTGGCGATGGTGTGGGAGCGGTCAGCGGCGGAAATGCCAGTGGTGACGCCTTCAGCGGCCTCGATGCTGACGGTGAAAGCGGTGCCGTACTGCGTGCCATTGCGGTAGGCCATCAAAGGCAGGTTGAGCTGTTTGCAGCGTTCCTGGGTCAGCGTCAGGCAGATCAGGCCGCGGCCATGGCGTGCCATGAAATTGATCGCTTCTGGCGTGATGAAGTCGGCGGCGATGACGAGGTCACCCTCGTTTTCGCGGTCTTCTTCGTCAACGAGTATCACCATCCGGCCTGCTTTTAGCTCGGCGATGATCTCAAGGGTAGAGGCGAGCATCATGATGGGATGGCGGTAAATTTGGGAAAGCGCGTATTTTACGCCACGCCAGCGTGCTCGTGGCCCGGCTGAGTGGCCTAAGCCATCTGACAGATAGCGCGATGGTGAGGATTGCCGCAAATTAGCGGTGTGGGAGGGCGGGGGGGCTGAATCGCGTTTCGGCCTCGGCGCAGAGCCCGGCTGATCAGGCTCTGCGCGTCGAATCTGTTTTGGGGTAAGCCAGGCGGGTTTAAGGGCGCGTTATCGTAATGGTTTCGCGGTATCGGATGAGGTCGACAGCATCCGCTCCACATACCGCGCGATCAGATCGACTTCCAGGTTGACCGGCGTACCCACGCTGAGATGTTTGAGCGTGGTTACTTTAATCGTATGGGGGATCAGGTTGATCGAAAATTCACAACCATCGTCGCGGTCGTTGACGGCATTTACTGTCAGGCTCACGCCATTCACGGTAATCGAGCCTTTGTACGCCAGATAGCGGCCAATTTCGCGCGACGCCAGCACGCGCAGTTCGTGCGATTCGCCGACAGCAGCGAAATGCGTGACAGTGCCCAGGCCGTCCACATGGCCCGACACGATATGGCCACCTAGCCGGTCATGGGCGCGTAACGCTTTTTCCAGATTGACTTCACCAGGCTGGTCGAGCCCGGCGGTGCGGTTCAGGCTTTCGCGTGAAACGTCGACATCGAAGCTTTGTGCGGCTTTGTTGATGACCGTCATGCACGCTCCCTGAATCGAAATGCTGTCGCCCAGTTGCACGTCGTCCAGCGGCAGGCTGTCAGTCGAGATGGTGAGCCGCACACCGGCGTCCAGATCAGTTGGGCTGCCAAGCGGGGTGACTGACTGAATACGGCCAAGTGCAGCAACGATTCCAGTAAACATGGTGCGTAGTTCCTTTTGGTTCAGCGTGAAGGGGGAGCCGGGGGGGCGATACGCGCGAGAATCCGCAGGTCGTCACCGATCCGGTCAATCGTATGAAAGCGGAAGTTAAGGCGTTCTTCCAGCGTGCTGGGCGCGGCCAGACTGAACATGCTGAGGGCATCGCTGCCCAGCAGGCTGGGGGCGAGATACAGCAGCAGTTCATCGACCCAGCCTTCGCGCAACAGTGAGCCGTTCAGTTTGTAACCGGCTTCGACATGAAGTTCATTCACCCCGCGTTCGCCGAGCATTTTGAGCATCGCACCCAGGTCCACCTTGCCGCTGGCATTGGGTAACTGCACGATCTGCACGCCACGTTCGCGCAGCGCGGCGGCGTGTTCCACATGGCGCTCATCAAGCGTGCCGCAGAAAATCAGCGGAGGCGCTCCGTGCAGAATCTGCGCGTCGAGGGGTACCTCTAAATGGCTGTCGAGCAGCACGCGCAGTGGCTGGCGCGGGGTTTCGACGGAGCGCACGGTCATGCGCGGGTTGTCAGTCTTGACGGTGCCAATGCCGGTGAGCACCGCCGAAGCGCGGGCGCGCCATGCGTGGCCATCGTCGCGCGCGGCGGCGCTGGTGATCCACTGGCTCACGCCGGAAGGCAGTGCGGTGCGGCCATCCAGCGACGCCGCGACTTTCATCCGCACCCACGGCCGCCCGCGGGTCATGCGTGAGACAAAGCCGAGGTTCAGATCATGGGCTTCATTAGCCAGCAGGCCGCAGCGCACTTCGATCCCTGCGCTGCGCAGCATCGTGAGGCCACGCCCGGCGACCAGCGGGTTGGGGTCTTCCATCGCCGCCACCACGCGGGCGATGTGCGCGTCCGCCAGCGCCTGCGCGCACGGCGGGGTGCGGCCGAAGTGGCTGCATGGCTCAAGCGTCACGTAGGCCGTGGCACCGCGCAGGTCATGGCCGCGTGAGCGCGCGTCCTTGAGGGCGCGTACTTCGGCATGGTCCTGGCCCGCTGGCTGGGTGAAACCTTCACCGATCACCTCGCCATCGCGCACCAGCACGCAGCCGACACGCGGGTTGGGATCGGTGGTGTACAACCCGTTGACGGCGAGCTTGAGCGCACGCTCCATATAGACAAAGTCGGCTTGTGAAAACATCGGCGTCCTGTCAGTGCGAGTGTGATGGCGGGGCTGAGGGGCGGGGGGCAGCGGCGTTTTAAGCTAGCGTGGCAAATGCGCCACGGGCGGCGGCAAGCGTGGCGTCGATGACGGCGTCATCGTGGCTGCTTGAGACGAAGCCTGCTTCGTAAGCCGAAGGTGCGAAGTACACGCCTGCGTCCAGCATGGCGTGGAAGAACGCGTTGAAGCGCGTCACGTTGCTGCGTGTTACTTCGGCAAAGCGCGCGGGGATGGTTTGAGCCGTGGCACCGGCCTCGGTGAAGTAGAGGCCAAACATGCCGCCCAGCGAATCTGCCGCAAACGGCACGCCCGCTTCTTGCGCTGCTTGCGCGAGCCCTTGGGCCAGCCGCGTGGTCCGCGCGCTGAGCGTGTCGTAAAAACCGGGTGCCTGGATCAGTTGCAGGGTTTTCAGGCCCGCTGCGACGGCGATGGGGTTGCCCGACAGCGTGCCTGCCTGGTAGACGCCGCCCAGCGGTGCGAGGTGAGCCATGATGTCGCGCCGTCCGCCGAAGGCTGCGGCTGGCATGCCGCCGCCAATGATTTTGCCGAGGCAGCTCAGGTCAGGCTGGATGCCGTAGAGCGCTTGCGCGCCGCCCAGCGCCACGCGAAAGCCGCACATCACTTCATCGAAAATCAGCACGGTGCCGTATTCGCTGCACAGGCGGCGCAGCGTGCCGAGAAACTCAGGCGTGGCGCGCACCAGGTTCATGTTGCCGGCCACTGGCTCGATGATGACCGAGGCAATTTCGTGGCCGAACGTCTTGAACGCCTCTTCAAGCTCGGTCACGTTGTTGTATTCAAGGACGGTGGTGTGTTTGGCGATATCGGCGGGTACGCCTGCCGAGGTGGGGTTGCCCAGGGTCAGCAGGCCGGAGCCGGCCTTGACCAGCAGGCTGTCCGCATGGCCGTGGTAGCAGCCTTCGAATTTGACGATGCGGCTGCGGCCGGTAAAGCCGCGTGCGAGACGCAGTGCGCTCATGGTGGCTTCGGTGCCGCTTGAGACCATCCGCACCTGTTCGATGGAGGGCATCAGCTTGCAGATTTCTTCGGCGATCTCGATCTCGGATTCAGTGGGCGCGCCAAACGAAAAGCCATTGGCTAGCACGCGTTGCACGGCTTCCAGCACTTCTGGATGGACGTGGCCGAGAATCATCGGGCCCCACGAGCCGATGTAGTCGATATAACGCTGACCATCGGCATCCCAGAAGTACGGGCCAGCAGCGCGCTCAATAAAGCGGGGCGTGCCACCCACCGAACGGAACGCGCGCACAGGCGAATTCACGCCGCCAGGAATGGTGATCTGGGCTCGGTCGAACAGAGTTTGATTTTTAGACATGGGAAAGGTGCTGGCCTGAATGAAATGAGAACGAAGAGGGCTGTGACGACAATCGGGGTGAGGCCGCCGCGCCTGGGCATCTTTGGGTGAAACTCATTGACTGGGGCTGGCATGCGGGTGGTGAGCGTGGCGCTTGCCTGGGGGGCCCCGATGGCGTTGCCGGCCTTTGACTCGCATGTGGCCAGAATGTTGCCCCTATGACGGCTGGCGAGCGTGGCGAAATTGTACCGGAGTCAGCCTGCGCTAACGGCGGCCGTCCGCACGTGAGCGGCAGCAGGCCTCAGTTACAATCGCAGCCGGTTTTCAGCGGTTTTTCTGCCGCTGGTTTACGCGCATGACTAAGCCGTCACTAAGCCGTTGTTAAGCAGTCGCCAAGCCGTCGTTAAGCGGTGGCCAGCCCATCTTCTTGTGGATTTCCCTCATGTCTCATGTCGTCAGACGCCGGCCCGATGGCCGGCTGATTCTGTTGCTTGGCGCGCTGGCTGCTTGCGGGCCGATTTCGATTGACATGTACTTGCCCAGCCTGCCGTCACTGACGCTGGCATTTGGCGTGTCATCAAGCGCGGCGCAGGCGACGCTCACCAGTTTCATGCTCGGGTTTTCGTTCGGCATGCTGTTGTATGGGCCGATCTCGGATACCTACGGTCGGCGTCCGGTGCTGCTGGGCGGCATTGTCCTGTATGCGCTGGCGACGATTGCCTGCATGCTGGCGCTCTCCATTGATGCATTGGTGCTGTTCCGCTTTGTCCAGGCGCTGGGCGCGGGGGCGGCTGCCGTGCTGGCGCGGACTATCGCCCGCGATGCCCATGAACCCACGGATGCGGCGCGGGTGTTGTCGATGTTGTCGATCGTTACGTCGATTGGGCCGTTGCTGGCACCGCTGATTGGCGGGCAGTTGCTGCTGCTGGGCGGGTGGCGGGTGGTGTTTGGTCTGCTGACGCTGTTCGGTGTGGTGTGCGCGCTGGCGGCTTTTTTCCGTATTCCCGAAACCTGGCCGCGCGAGAAGCGCGCGAATGCGGCGGTGCTGCAGTCGTTCGCGGCCTATGGACGGTTGCTACGCGACCCGGTGGTGTGGGGGTATTTGCTGTGCGGCGGGATGGCGGTGGCGTCGATGTTTGCTTACATCACCGCGACGCCCTTTGTGTATATCGAGCATTTCCGGGTGCCTGCGCAGTATTACGGGCTGCTATTTGGTTTGAACATCGTCGGCATCATGCTGGGCAATTTCATCAATACCCGGCTGGTGGGGCAACTGGGCTCGCTGACGCTGATCTCGTCTGCCGCGCGGGTGAGCAGCGGCGCGTCGCTGTTTGTCGCGCTGGCGAGTCTGACTGGGTGGGGCGGGTTGTGGTCGATTGTCGCTGGGCTCTTCCTGGTGGTTGGTGTGGTGGGGCTGTTGTCGGCGAACTGCACGACGGATCTGATGCATCGCTATCCCCATAACGCGGGTGCGGCGGCCGCGCTGTTCGGTGCGGTGCAGCTTGCGCTTGGGGCGCTGGCTAGTCTGGCGGTAGGCCAGTGGGGGGGTACCGGGCCGAATGGCATGGGCGTCACAATTGGCGTCGCTGGATTGCTGTGCTACGCCGGACGGTTTCTGCTGGTGCGGCTGCATAACCGGCCAGCGCCGGATGCGGCGGCGGCCTGATGGAGCACGCTGGCCCGGGTGGCCGGCTGCGTGGTTTGAGGTAGGCACAGGCACAAAACCGCCCGCTTCGAAGGTTGTCCGGCGGGCCGGACGGGCCTAAAAAAATACCCCAAAAACTGGAGCAGCAGCGTCCAGCGTTTGGGGTGTTTCTGTTTGCGCGATGGTTAGTGGCGGTGAGCGCTGGTTGGCGACGGATTAGCGACAGCCGGGCCAGGCTAACCCGCACTAACCCGGTCTGGCCGTTTAGCGTTGCGTCCCAGCCTGGCCATTCCGCCTAATCTTTCGCCGACGAAGCCGCGCCATGGCTCAACCAGTCCAGCACTGCCGACGCGTTCTCATCCGCGCCCTTGCGCGCTTTCGCCATGCTCCGGCTGACGTCGGTGTCCGGCTTGGCCAGGCGGATCGCCACACCCACCGCAAGAATGTCGATGATGACCAGATGCAGCACGCGCGAGATCATCGACAACTGCGACTCGTGCATCTCGATGTGATCGGTTTCGAGCGCTACCGTCGCGCGCCGCGCCAGCGGCGTGTTGCTTGAGGTGATCGCAATCACCTTCGCCCCAGCTTGCATCGCCACGTCCAGCACCCGCAGCAGTTCAGGCGCGCGGCCGGACTTCGACACCGCCAGAATCACATCGCCCTGGCCCAGCAGCGCGGCGGACGCCGCCTGCATATACAGATCGCCATAAGCGATGGTTGGGATGCCGAAGCGGAAGAACTTGTAATGCGCATCCTGCGCGACGATGTTCGAATTGCCCAAGCCGTAGAACTCGATTCGCCGGGCGCTATTGAGCAGGTCAATCGCTTTTTCGACGTTCTCGAAATTAAGGTGCTCGCGCAGTTGCAGGATCGCGGACACGGTGTTGTCGAGCACCTTCACGCCGAAATCGGTGGCGGTATCGCCCTGGTGCACCTGGCTGTGGCTCACCGGAATCGTGCCGGTCAGCCCGGTGGCGAGTTTCAGCTTGAAGTCGGACAGCCCCTGGCAGCCTAGCGAGCGGCAAAAGCGGATCACGGTGGGCTGGCTGACATCGGCCTTGCGGGCGATATCCACGATGGGGTCGTTGATGATTGAGCGAGGGTGGTTCAACGCCAGATCAGCCACGCGACGCTCAGCGGGGGTCAGCGCGTCGCGCATCTGCCGGATGCGCTCGAATACCGCTGCTGAGCTGCCGCCGCTGCGGTTCGAGAGCTGGTCCGCGAGGATCGCTGATACGCCTAGAAACGCTGGGTACTCAGCGGTAATCACATAGGTGGGGATGTTGCGCAGATAGGCTTCAAAGCGGCCTTTGGCTTCAAAGCGCGCGCGAAATGGCGATTGCGCGAAGCGCTCGCCCAGCCGTGGCACGACGCCGCCGCCAATATAAATCCCGCCTAACGAACCGAGCGTCACCGCGATATTGCCGGCGAAGGTGCCGAGAATGCCGCAAAAGCAGTCGAGGGTTTCACTGGCCAGTGCCTCACCTTCCAGCCCGCGCTTGACGATGGCGGGGGTATCGAGCCCGGCGGGGACGCGCTTGTTGTCGCGCTCGGCCAGTGCCTGGTAGATCACCTCGATGCCTGGCCCGGCCGCGACTCGCTCGAACGACACATGGGACCACTGCTTGCGGGCATATTGCAGCACGCGGTCTTCGCGTTCATCGGACGGGGCGAAGCTGGCATGGCCGCCTTCGCTGCCGAGCGCGATCCAGCGGTCGTCAGCGGGAATCAGCCCGGATACGCCCAGGCCGGTGCCGGGGCCAAGCAGCCCGATCACGCTATGAGCGCGCCGGGTGCCGCCGCCGATCTGCGCGCGCTGGGCTTCTGTCAGGCCGGGTAGCGCCATCGCCAGCGCGGTGAAATCGTTCACCACCAGCAAGGTGTCAAAGCCGAGCGTGCGCCGGGTGGCTTCAATCGAAAAACGCCAGTCGTGGTTGGTCATGCTGATCTGGTCGCCATCGACCGGATTTGCAATCGCAATCGCCGCGTGATTGACGCGCGCGACTTTGGTGTCCTTGAGAAATTTCTGGATGACCTCCGCAATGCCCGGGTAATCGGCGCAGGGGTAGACATGCACCCGGCCAATTTCGCCTGGCGCAGTTTCAAGCGCGAAGCGCGCGTTGGTGCCGCCGACATCGGCCAGCAGACGGGGGCCGTCGGCGTGCTGGTTCAGGCTGGCGGATGTTTTTTTAGTGGGTACACCAGTAGACATCGAGTCTCACTCCCTTGTCGTGGGCTAGTTTTGATATGGCGTTGTCTTGTGCTGCGGCAGCGGCTTGTTGCAGCACCTCAAGCTTGCGTTGCCCGGCGATCAGCAAGAACAGCCGGCCGGTTTGTTTCAGTGCGCTGAGCGACCAGCTGATGCGGGCATGCGGCGCGTTGCCCGGATGCACGGCGACAAAGCGCTGGCTGGTGCTGATCGCGTGCTGCCATTCGGGGGCGTCAGCGAAAATCGAGGCGGTGTGGCCGTCTTCGCCCATGCCGAGCACCGCGACATCCGGCAGCGCGCGCCGGGTGTCGGCATTGAGCGCGGCGACGTGGGCTTCGAGCGCCTGAGTGGTGTCGGTGAGCGGCCAGAAGGTGGCCGCGCTCGCGGCGTGTTGCAGCAGGGTGTCGTGGACGAGGCGGGTGTTGCTGGCTGCGTCAGTGTCGGGCACCCAGCGGTCATCGACCAGCGTCACGTCGATGCAGGCCCATGGAAACGGCTGGGTGGAGAGCGTTTGCAGGAATGGGCGCGGGCTGCTGCCACCGGATACGGCCAGGGTGGCGCGCGGTGTATTGGGCGCGACCGATGCGAGTGCCGGGGGGCGCTGGGCCCGCGCGGCCTGCAATGCGCCGCCGACAGCTTGCGCGAGCGCGTTGGCTTGCGTGTGAGGGTCATCGAAGGTATGCAGCTCAATCATGGCTTCTCCTTGCGGGCCAGGCGCGCTGGCTGGTTGAGGGCAGTGTGAGGCCCGTGTCAGTGCGAGTGTGAGTGCGAACGCCAGCGCTGGTGCTGGTGCAGCACGGGCGCGATGCGTTGCGCCCGGCGCTTCAGTTTTCTTCTTCGAGCCAGCAGGTGCCGTGTTGCGCGAGCATCGCGCTGGACGCCGCGGGCCCCCAGGTGCCTGCTGCGTAGGGCTTGGGGGGTTTCCCCGGAGCGGCCCATTCAGCGAGTATCGGTTCGACCCAGCGCCACGCGGCTTCCTGTTCGTCGCGCCGGACAAAGAGCGCGAGACGGCCGTTGATTACGTCCAGCAGCAGACGCTGGTAAGCCTCCATCTGGCCGTCGGGGAAGAACTGGTCAAAGGCGAGATCCAGATGCACGCTGGACAGGTTCATGCCTTCGCCGGGCTGCTTGGCGAGGCAATACAGGCGAATCATTTCGTTGGGCTGCAGGCGGATCACCAGCCGGTTCGCGCCGGGGCGCAGCGCGCTGGGCCCGAGCGCCGAATGCGGCACCGCGCGGAAGTTGACGACGATTTCCGCGACCCGGTCCGCCAGCCGCTTGCCCGTGCGCAGGAAGAATGGCACGCCCGCCCAGCGCCAGTTTTCGATCTCGACTTTCAGCGCGACGAAGGTTTCGGTTGTGCTGCCAGGCTTGACACCAGGTTCGGCTGAATAAGCGGGCACGGGTGTGCCGCGAATCACGCCAGCGTGGTACTGGCCACGCACCGCGACCTTGCCGATATCACGTGGGTCGATGGGTTTGAGCGCGCGCAGCACGCGCAGTTTTTCGTCGCGTACCGCATCGGAATCCATCGAGTGCGGCGGCTCCATGGCGATGATCGCCAGCAGTTGCAGCAGGTGGTTTTGCACCATGTCACGCAATGCGCCGGTGTTGTCATAGAAATCGCCGCGCGCTTCGACACCGAGTTCTTCAGCGATGGTGATCTGGATGCTTTCAACCCATTCGCGGCGCCACAGCGGCTCGAACAGCGCATTGCCAAAGCGCAGCGCCAGCAGGTTCTGGACGGGCTCTTTGCCGAGGTAGTGGTCGATACGGTAGATCTGGCCTTCAGCGAAAATCTCGCCGACTGCATCGTTGATCGCGGTGGACGATTGCAGGTCGTAGCCCAGCGGTTTTTCGAGCACGATGCGTGCGTTTTCGTTGAGCCCGACGGCGGCCAGCGCCTGGCAGACCGGCACGAATAACGAAGGCCCGGTGGCTAGATAGAACACCCGGGTGCCGCCCATTGGTGTCAGCGCATCGCGCAGCAGCGTGAAATCGGCGGCGCAGCCGAGATCGAGCTTGACGTAGGCAATGCGCTGCAAAAAGCTGGCCCACGCGGCTTCGTCAATGCCGGTTTTGGCGATGTGCGGTTTGACGTGCTGGTTGACCCATTCGAGATAGTCGTTAAGATCAGCGGCCTGACGCGCCACCGCGACGATTTTGCCGCTGGCTTCGAGCATGCTGGCGCGATGCGCTTCATAGAGTGCGGGCAGAATCTTGCGCATGGCCAGATCGCCCGTGCCGCCAAAGAGAACGAAGGTAAAACCGGAGTCGGTTTGCATGGGGGTTCCGTCGAAATCCAGGGGCCGCAACAAGCGTCAAACACGCGGCCGTAGTCCGATAAAATATTTTTTGACACTGAATTGTAGTTTAACTACAATTCAAATCCAAGAGCTAGCGCTAATTCAGTCGTTTGCCTGACTGAATCAGCGCCCGCATACAAGACAAAGCCGGTCGTGCCAGCGGTGGCCAGATGATTCCTTCTTCATTCAACCGCTAGCCCGAACCAGGTTGACGCTGAAACGGCAGTTCGTTTTCAGCGTCTTTTTTGTGATTGTTTTTGAGACTAAAAACGTCTGACAGCATGTCCGCTGCCGCGCAGGCCACACTTGCCGCGCCACACGACTGACGGCCATGCTGAAAAAAGAGGAGACAGCCTGTTGTATTTCACCCCCCTCATCTGTTGTGCGTCATTTCGTCGGGCGGCCGTTCTGCTGGCCTGGCGCACGGACGCGCGCGCGTCCGTTGTTGTGCCTGCTTGACCTATCCACCGCACCCTGGCGTTTTCGGGGGCGATTCGTTCTGTTTTGTTCAGGTGTCTGGAGGAGATAAGCAATGAAAGTCCGTGCAATCATGGGTGCGTTGTGCGCCGCAGGTCTGATGTTCAGCGTATCAGCGGTGCAGGCGGCTGAATCCATCGAGGTGCTGCACTGGTGGACGTCTGGCGGTGAATCCAAAGCGGTTGGCGTGCTCAAGAACGACATGCAGAAAGAAGGCTACGCATGGAAGGATTTCGCGGTAGCTGGTGGAGCGGGCGCGGCGGCGATGACGGCGCTCAAGACCCAGGTGATTTCGGGCAACGCGCCAAGCGCGGCGCAAATCAAGGGTCCGCTGATTCAGGAATGGGCCGCCCAGGGCGTGCTGGTGCCGATTGATTCAGTGACGGCCGACTGGAAGAAAAACCTGCCGCCTGAAATCGACAAGATCGTGCATGCCGATAACCACTACGTGGCCGCACCGTTCTCGGTGCACCGGGTGAACTGGCTCTATATCAACAAGGCGGCGCTCGATAAGGCGGGCGGCAAGGTGCCGGCAAACTGGACTGAATTCTTCCAGGTCGCCGACAAGATGAAAGCCGCTGGCATCGTCGCGGTGGCCGCAGGTGGCCAGCCCTGGCAGGATCTGACGCTGTGGGAAGACGTGGTGCTGTCGCAGGGCGCGGATTTCTACAAAAAAGCTCTGGTTGACCTCGATCCGAAAACGTTGACATCCGACCGGATGATCCAGGTGTTCGATACCGTGCGCAAAATCCAGTCGTATTTCGATAACGGCCGCACGGGGCGTGACTGGAACCTGGCAACCGCGATGGTGATTAACGGCAAGGCCGGGATGCAGTTCATGGGCGACTGGGCCAAGGGTGAGTTCGCCGGCGCGCACAAGAAGTCAGGCACGGATTACATCTGTGCAGCCGTGCCGGGCACGGCGGGTTCGTTCACCTTCAACGTCGATTCATTCGTGTTCTTCCAGCAAAAAGGACAGAACTCGGCTACGCCGGGCCAACTGGCGCTGGCTAAAACCATCATGTCGCCTGCCTTCCAGGAGCAGTTCAGCTTGAACAAAGGTTCGATCCCCGTGCGTCTGGGCGTGCCGATGGACAAGTTCGACGATTGCGCGAAGAAGGCCTATGCCGATGAACAGGTCGCGCTCAAGTCGGGCGGCTATGTGCCTTCGCTGGCACACGGGATGGCTCAGGCGGATGCCACCGCTGGCGCGATCACCGATGTCGTGACGAAGTTCATGAACTCGACGCAGGACTCAAAGAGTGCCGTGCAGGCGCTGGCGAAAGCAGCCAGAACGAAGTAAGCCCGCACGAAGCACCATGTATCGCACTGTGCGTGGCATGGCATGGCATGGCGTGGCAAGACAGGACAAGCCCATGTCACGCACGCCAGGTGCGAGAGGTTTCCCCACCCGATTTATCCGCACCGCAGATGCCTGCCCGCGTGAGCGGCGGCATCGTGCGCCGCATAGCTTCAGGAGTTGAGTCGTGAGTGTTTCTCTGAGCGGCAACGGGAAAAATACAGTGCCTCGTCCAGCAGCGCCTGGCCGCCGCGCCTCGCCGCTGGCAGCGCTGGCTGACCGCTGGGTGCCGAAGCTGGTGCTGGCACCCAGCATTGTCATGAGCCTCGTGTTTGTGTACGGCTTCATTTTGGTCACAGGCTTTTTATCGCTGACTAACTCACGGCTGATGCCGCGTTATGAGTTCGCGGGTTTTGGCCGTTATGCCGAACTCTTCGATAACGATGTCTGGTGGACCTCAGCGGCCAATCTCGGCTGGTTCGGCATTCCGTTTATCGGGGTGTGCGTCGGGCTGGGGCTGTTTCTGGCGATTTTGCTGGACCAGCAGATTCGCAACGAAGGCGCTTTGCGCGCGGTTTTTCTGTACCCGATGGCGCTGTCGTTCATCGTCACGGGCACAGCCTGGCAATGGATTCTGAATCCCGCGCTGGGCGTCGAAAAAGTGCTGCACGACTGGGGCTGGACCAGCTTTTCGTTTGGCTGGCTGGGCGACCCTGACAAGGCTATTTTTTGCGTTGTGATAGCGGCGGTGTGGCAGTCCACCGGGTTTGTGATGGCGCTTTTCCTGGCGGGTCTGCGCGGGGTTGACAGCGAGATTTTCAAGGCCGCCCAGGTGGATGGCGCGACGCTGCCGATGATCTACCGCAAGATCGTGATTCCCAGCATGCGGCCGGTGTTTTTCTCGGTGCTGCTGATTCTCTGCCACATCACGATCAAGACTTTCGACCTGGTGGTGGCGCTCACCGCTGGCGGGCCGGGTACGTCGTCGTCGCTGCCAGCGATGTTCATGTACACGTTTTCGTTCAATCGCGGGCAACTGGGGCTGGGCGCGGCGTCGTCGATGATGATGCTGCTCACCGTCGTCGCGGTGCTGGTGCCGCTGATGTATCTGGAATCAAGGAGCACCCGCAATGCAGCCTAAGATGACCATCGGCCGCGCGGTCATATACGCGGCACTGTTCCTGTTTGCCCTGTATTTTCTGTTTCCGCTTTACGTGATGCTCTCGACGTCGTTTAAAGACCTCGATCAGTTGCGCCACGGTAATTTGCTGACCCCGCCGACGCACTTCACCTTTGCCCCCTGGGTCAAGGCATGGAGTGAAGCATGTACGGGTGTGCGCTGCGATGGTATGGAGCCGTTCTTCATGAATTCGGTGCGTATGGTGATTCCGGCGGTGCTGTTGTCGTCGATCATCGGCGCGTTCAATGGCTATGTGCTGACGCACTGGCGTTTTCGCGGCGCGGATCTGATTTTCACGCTGCTGCTGGTGGGCTGCTTTATTCCGTTCCAGGCCATCTTGCTGCCGATGGCGCGCTTGCAGGGCTATCTGGGCTTGTCCAATACCACGGGCGGGCTGGTGCTGGTGCACGTGGTGTATGGCATTGCATTTACCACGATGTTTTTCCGTAATTTTTACGTGAGCATTCCGGCTGAACTGGTGAAGGCGGCGCGCATTGACGGTGCAGGGTTTTTCACCATCTTCACGAAGATCTTGCTGCCGGTGTCGCTGCCGATTTTCATGGTGTGCCTGATCTGGCAATTCACCCAGATCTGGAATGACTTCCTGTTTGGCATTGTGTTTTCCGGGGTCGATTCGATGCCGATTACGGTGGCGCTGAATAACCTCGTGAATACCTCGACCGGCGTCAAGGAATACAACGTCGATATGGCCGGGGCGATCATTGCCGCGTTGCCGACGTTACTGGTGTATGTGGTGGCCGGGCGTTATTTTGTGCGCGGCCTGACCGCTGGCGCGGTGAAGGGCTAAAAGCGGGCTAAAAGCGCGTGCGCCGGCCTCCTGCATCTGCCATACCTCGCGTCGCAAAGCAGAAAAAAAGTTCCGTGTGACGGTACTCACCCACGAACCCACGAAGCAGTCTTCGAGACATAAGGATTCACAGCATGGCAAGCCTTTCCATCCGTGACGTGTACAAGACCTACCCGAATGGGGTGCCGGTCCTGAAGGGCGTCAACATTGATATTGAAGACGGTCAATTCCTGATCCTCGTTGGCGGTTCGGGCTGCGGCAAGTCAACGCTGCTCAACATGATCGCGGGGCTCGAAACCGTCACCAGCGGCGAAATTCATATCGACGGCAAGTGCGTCAACGACCTCTCGCCAAAAGACCGCGATATAGCGATGGTGTTCCAGTCTTACGCGCTCTATCCGTCGATGACGGTGCGCGAGAACATCTCGTTCGGGCTGAACATCCGCAAAGTGCCGAAGGCGGAGCAAAGCCAGATCGTCGAACGCGTGTCGAACATGCTGCAAATCCAGCATCTGCTGGAGCGCAAGCCGGGTCAGCTTTCCGGTGGCCAGCGGCAGCGGGTGGCGATGGGCCGCGCGCTGGCGCGTGATCCGGTGATGTTCTTGTTCGATGAGCCGCTGTCGAATCTCGATGCCAAGCTGCGCATCGAGATGCGCTCGGAAATCAAGCTGCTGCATCAGCGTCTGGGCCGTACCACGGTGTACGTGACGCATGACCAGATCGAAGCGATGACGCTGGGTGACCGGATTGCGGTGATGAAAGATGGAGTGGTGCAGCAGTTTGGCGCGCCGCAGGAGATTTACGATTCACCGGCCAATTTGTTCGTGGCGGGCTTTATCGGCGCGCCGCCGATGAATTTCATCCAGGGCAAGCTGGTGGAGCAGGGCGCGGGCATCGGGCTGGAGCTGGATACCGGCGTGACGCGCGAGGTGCTGCGTCTGCCGTTCGAGCCTGGCCGGGTGAAGGCGCAAGTCGGCCGTGAGGTGATTCTCGGCCTGCGTCCGGAGCGTATTACCGATGCGCGGAATGCGCACACCAACGAAAGCAGCCAGTTACAGCCGATTCAGGTGAAGGTGGATGTGATTGAGCCGACTGGCCCGGATACGCTGGTGTTCGCCCAGGTGAACGGCAAGCGCATCGTGAGCCGGGTGCATCCGGCGGCGAACCCGCAGCCGTTGACTCATACCAGCTTGCTGTTCGATGTGTCGAAGGCGGTGCTGTTCGATCCATCGAATGAAGCGCGGATCGCCTGAGGCGCGCTTATTCAGGCATTCGTGCTGGCGCAGGTAAGTAACGAAGAAGGCCCTTGCAGGCTGCCGTGATGAATGGCGCAGCATGCAAGGGCCTTTGGTTTTGCTGTGGCGGTGTTGGTGCCTATGCCTATGCCGCCGCTATTGCTACGGCTAACCACCACCGCCGTTCAATGCCACAGCGTCACGCTGGCGTGGCGGGGGAGTGCTGACTGGCGTTAGTCAGAGGTGATTCGGGAGATGCACAGCGTCACGCTGGCGCGCAGGGGGGGGGCTGACTGGCGGTGGCACCTTGCAGCAGTACCAGCACTGCCCCGGCGCCGCCATCGTGGTCGCGTGCCTCGCAAAACGCGATGACTGCTTCTTTTTGCGTCAGCCACGAACGGACTTTGCCCTTGAGCACAGGCTCCTTGCCAATCGAGCCCAGCCCCTTGCCGTGAATCACGCGCAGGCAGCGCAGCTCATTCTTGAGCGCTTCGCGGATGAACTGGCCGAGTGTTTCGCGTGCTTCGTCGCGGCGCAGGCCGTGCAAGTCGAGTTGCGCCTGCACCACCCACTTGCCGCGCCGCATCTGGCGCACGACTTCTTCGCTGATACCGGGGCGGCGGTACGACAGTGAGTCGTCCGTATCGAGCAGCAGATCAGGGTCGAATTCATCGGAAATGGCTTCGTGCAGCACCGCTTGCTCGTCGCGCTGGGTCTGCAGCGGCACCGCGGGCGGCAGCGTGCGGGGCGCGACGACGCGCGGTGGAGCGTTGAGCGGCTTGACGTTGCCCGCTTCGCGGCGGAACAGATCAGCGTCGGCACTGGCTTCGCGCGCAGCGGCGGCGGCTTCGGCGCGCTCGCGTTCACGCCGCTGGGCGTCGGTTTTGAGTGCGCTGCGCAATACGTTCAGGCCTGCGAGGCCTGCGGCAGGTTCGAGCTTGAGTGGTGTGGTGGCTTCAGCCTTGACGCTCGGCTGGACCTTGGCGGCGCGGGGGCGTTTGGGTTCGGCGGGGTGGGGCAGGTTTTTCGGCATGGCACGAAGCAAGCAGCAGGAGGGCGTGGAACCGGTGAGTTTAGTACACGGCTATGGGAAGCCCCTCATCGGATTGCTGCTGGCGGGCGCGCTAGTCCTGCGCTAGTGCGCTTGTGTGTCTGTGTGCTTGCGTCGAATGCGCGGCATCGTCCTGGGGTTGAACCGTATTCAAAAGCACCGGAATATCCGCTGCCCGGGCTTGCGCGCGTTTGAGGTAGAGCTCGAAGTACCTGATGCATAGTCCGTAGCACCCGTAGCACCCGTAGCACCCGTAGCACCCGAAACACCCGAAACACCCGTAGCACCCGAAACACCCGAAACACCCGAAACACCCGAAACACCCGAAACACCCGAAACACCCGAAACACCCGAAACACCCGCCCGGGCCAGCGCGGCAACGCTACCGTAGCGTGCCGCGCTGAAGCCGCGCATACGTCAAGCTTAACGATTCGCTTCGTGGCTCATGACGTGCTCGCCGCCAAGCTCGTGAAGCGTTTCGAGGTAGCGTTGCGCGTCGAGTGCGGCCATGCAGCCGGTGCCCGCGCTGGTGATGGCCTGGCGGTAAATGTGATCCTGCACGTCGCCTGCCGCGAACACGCCCGGGACGCTGGTGGCCGTTGCATTACCGTTCAGGCCGCACTTGGTGATGATGTAGCCGTTTTTCATCTCAAGCTGACCCGTGAAAAGATCGGTATTGGGCTTGTGGCCAATGGCGATAAAGATGCCTTGCAGGTCGACTTCGGTGGTTGCGCCGGTTTCGGTGTGCTTGATGCGCACGCCGGTCACGCCAGAATCGTCGCCTTTGACTTCCTCCAGCGCGTGATTCCATTTGATTTCGACCAGGCCTTCCTTTTCTTTTTCGAGCAGGCGGTCGATCAGGATCGGCTCAGCACGGAACTTGTCGCGGCGGTGGATCACGGTGACTTTTTTGGCGATGCCAGTCAGATACAACGCTTCTTCAACCGCGGTGTTGCCGCCGCCAACCACTGCGACGTGCTGCTCCTTGTAGAAAAAGCCATCGCAGGTTGCGCAGGCGGAGACGCCGCGCCCCATGAAGGCTTCTTCGGAAGGCAGGCCAAGGTATTGAGCCGAGGCACCGGTAGCGATGATGAGCGAATCACAGGTGTATTCACCGGAGTCGCCGATCAGGCGGATGGGCTTTTCGTCGAGTTTGGCGGTATGGATTTGGTCGAAGATGATCTGGGTGTTGAAGCGCTCAGCGTGCTCCAGAAACCGGCCCATCAGCTCTGGGCCCTGCACGCCTTGGGCGTCGGCCGGCCAGTTTTCGACATCCGTGGTGGTCATCAGTTGGCCGCCCTGGGCCATGCCTGTAATCAGCACCGGCGCCAGATTGGCGCGGGCGGCGTAGACGGCAGCGGTGTAACCAGCAGGGCCGGAGCCGAGAATCAGGACTTTCGCGTGTTGCGTAGGGGAGGAGGGCATGATCGAGATCCATTAAAAGACGTCCGGGCCGCCCGGGTGGTGCTAGCGCGGGCAGGCTGGAACAGTAGATGGGCGTGCGCGGGGCATTATAAAGGGATGGGCAGGCGCTTCGCTCATGAAGCTTGCTGATCGGAGCGATAGCCTCGGGGCGGTGGTGGTGGCAGTGGCGACGCCGGAGGCGCTGCCCGGTGAGCGACCGGTGAACGCCCAGGTGCGCGGCTCAGATGGTTCTCAGGTTTTTTCAGATTGCGCTCAAGTACCGCTCAAGCACACCTTTCAGGCATATTCCGTCAGCGTCAGTCAGTGTCATTTACCGCTTGGGCCTTCGCGTGAGATGGGCACTCCGTTTACAATGCCGGATTGCCCATCTCACGCGAAGGCCCAGGTGTCTTCGACGCACCGTGACTGGCGCTTCTTCCGTCACAGGATCAATGGCAAAAGCTCCTTATTCCGCTCCCGCACAGGCGTTGCCGCACCGCATGTCGCGCCTCGTTACCGAAATCCGCTGGATTCTCCAGGTGGCACTGGGCGTCTTTCTGTTGATGGCGCTTCTTAGCTACAGCCGTCATGACCCCTGCTGGACCCATGCCGCACAGGTCGACCGGCTGTCCAACTGGGTGGGCCGCGCAGGGGCCTGGACCGCCGATATCTTGTTGCTGCTGTTCGGCCTGTCCGCCTATTGGTGGGTGCTGCTGCTATTGCGCCGGATTGTCGCTAATTACCGCCGCATCACCCGCTCTGAGGCGCTGCCCGACGACGTTTCCCGCAGTCATGGCTGGCTGGCCGAAGGCCTCGCGTTCGCGCTGGTGCTGCTGGCGAGCGTGGGTATCGAAGCGCTGCGCATGTGGTCGCTCAAGGTGCCGTTGCCGCGTGCGCCGGGCGGGGTGGTCGGTGAGGCGGTCGCGCGCGGGGTGTCGCATTTGTTTGGTTTTACCGGTGGCACGCTGGTGCTGCTGGTGTTGCTGGCGATCGGGCTGTCGCTGTATTTCCGTTTCTCGTGGCTGTCGTTGTCCGAGCGCGTCGGCGAGGCCTTGATGACCGGTATCACCTCATTGCGCCAGCGCCGCGAAGCCGGGCGCGACCGGCGTCTGGGCGAAGCCGCTGCGGTCAAGCGTGAAGGCAAGGTCGAAAAAGGCCGGGTGCGGATCGAAGAGCATGAACCTGTGATGATCGTGGCTCCTGCCGCTGTTCCAGCGCGCTCCGAGCGCGTCGAGAAAGAACGCCAGGTGTCGCTCTTCGCTGATTTGCCGGGCGACTCCACCTTGCCGCCAGTTGCGCTGCTCGACCCGGCCCCCGAAGCCCAGGAAACCATCTCCGCCGATACCCTCGAATTCACCTCGCGCCTGATCGAAAAAAAGCTCAAGGATTTTGGCGTCGAAGTGAGCGTGATCGCGGCCTATCCAGGGCCGGTGGTGACGCGCTACGAGATCGAACCGGCCACGGGCGTGAAGGGCAGCCAGATCGTCAATCTGGCGAAAGATCTGGCGCGTTCGCTGTCGCTGGTCTCGATCCGGGTGGTCGAAACCATTCCCGGCAAGAATTGCATGGCGCTCGAATTGCCCAATGCGCGGCGTCAGACCGTGCGGCTCTCAGAAATTCTCGGCTCAGCGGTGTACGCCGATGCGGCTTCGCCGCTCACCATGGGCCTTGGCAAGGACATCGGCGGCAAGCCGGTGTGCGCTGATCTGGCGAAAATGCCGCATTTGCTGGTCGCGGGCACCACTGGTTCGGGCAAATCGGTTGGGATCAACGCGATGATTCTGTCGCTGCTGTACAAAGCCAGCGCCGACGAAGTGCGGATGATTCTGATTGATCCAAAGATGCTTGAAATGAGCGTCTATGAAGGCATTCCGCATTTGCTGTGCCCGGTGGTCACCGACATGCGCCAGGCCGGGCATGCGCTGAACTGGGCGGTGGGTGAGATGGAGCGCCGCTACAAGCTGATGAGCAAGATGGGCGTGCGCAATCTCGCGGGTTTCAACAACCGGATCGACGAAGCCGCCAAACGCGAAGAAAAAATCCCGAATCCATTCAGCCTCACGCCAGAAGAACCCGAGCCGCTCACGCGCTTGCCGAACATCGTGGTGGTGATCGACGAGCTGGCTGATTTGATGATGGTGGTGGGCAAGAAGGTGGAAGAGCTGATCGCGCGGATCGCCCAGAAGGCACGGGCGGCGGGCATTCACCTGATTCTGGCGACGCAGCGGCCGTCGGTCGATGTGATTACCGGGCTGATCAAGGCGAACGTGCCTACGCGCATGGCGTTCCAGGTGTCATCCAAGATTGATTCGCGCACGATTCTCGACCAGCAGGGCGCGGAGTCGCTGCTGGGCATGGGCGACATGTTGTATCTGCCGCCTGGCAGCGGGTTGCCGATGCGGGTGCATGGTGCATTTGTCTCGGATGAGGAAGTGCATCGCGTCGTGCAACGGCTCAAGGAGCAAGGCGGCGAGCCGAACTATATCGAAGGCCTGCTGGAAGGCGGGCTGGGTGGCGAGGGCGATGAAGGCTCGGCGGATGGCACTGGTGCCAGCGGGGCCGACGGCGAATCCGATCCACTGTACGACCAGGCCGTCGAAATCGTGCTTAAGAACCGGCGTGCATCCATTTCGCTGGTGCAGCGGCATCTGCGCATTGGCTATAACCGCGCTGCGCGCCTGCTCGAACAAATGGAGCAATCGGGCGTGGTATCGGCGATGTCGGGCAGCGGCAACCGGGAAATTCTCGTGCCGCAGCGCGATAGCGATTAAGCGTCGCGCTCTCACGCGGATCACACATCGTTTTGCTCAGACGGGCGTTTGCAGCCCGTTAGCCGGACGGCCCATGCGAGCCGCCCGGCGTTTTTTTAACTGGGTTTTTCCACGGAGAACACCATGCAGCAATTCATCGGGCACGTGAGCCGTTCTGGGCTCCGCCGTCACCTGCTCAGCGCACTGTGCGCGAGCGCAGTGCTAGTGAGCACGCCAGTTTGGGCTAGCGGCATAGCGCAACTCAAGGCTTTTGTGGCGCAGGTCCATGCGGCGCGCGGCGAGTTTACCCAGCGCGAAGTGCGCGCACCTGCCGCGAATGGCGCTAGCGGCGCATCAGCCGCGCTGGCTGGAACGGCACGAGCCGCGGGTGGCAACGCGAGCGGCACGTTCATGTTTGCGCGGCCCGGCAAGTTCATCTGGGCTTATGAAAAGCCCTACCAGCAACTGCTGCAAGCCGATGGCGACACGCTGTACGTGTACGACAAGGATTTGAACCAGGTGACGGTGCGCAAGCTGGGCGCGGCGCTAGGAGCGAGCCCAGCCGCGATTCTGTTTGGCAGCAACGATCTGGAGAAGAATTTCACGCTGCACGATGCGGGGGTGAAAGCCGGTATCGACTGGCTTGAACTGGTACCGAAGGCCAGCGACACGCAGTTTCAGCGCGTGGGGATCGGTTTTCGCAATGGCAATCTGGAAGCGATGGAGTTGCATGACGTGTTCGGTAACGTCACGTTGTTGACGTTCTCGAAGATGCAGAAAAACCCGCCATTGCCAGCAGGGCAGTTCAAGTTCTCCGTGCCCAAAGGCGCGGATGTGATCGACGGCTAGGTTGCGGCGGCGTGCGGCGGGGCGGTGCTGGCGGTGGCGGTGGCTGTGGTTGCCACCGTTGCTTTCGTTGCTATAGCGCTAGCTGCCGCCAGTGTTTCAAGGCCGTGCAACTGATGCACGGCGTTTAGATCGTCGATAAACGCATCGACAATTTCAGTCCGGTGCTGGCGCGCCCGCGTCACCATATGAAACGCCACGCGATAGCGCATCTGCTCAGGATTGAGCGCAGCCAGCAGACCTTCCCGGACGTACTTTTCGGCGAAATGCCCTGGCAGATAGCCCAGGTGCCGGCCCGACAGCACCAGCATCGCCACCGCTTCCATGTTGTCCGCGACCGCCGTCACGTTCTCGGGCGTGGTTGAGCTTTTGCCTTCCGGTAGCGGATAGCTGCGCCACGCCCACTCGTGCTGGGCCGCATCGGCGGGCGTCACATGGCCGGCTTCAGCGAACAGCGGATGGTTTTTCGCGCAATAGGCGAATTGTTCTTCAGCAAATATTTCGCTGTATTCGAGCGATGGCGCGCGGTGCCAGAAGTAGCCGATGGCAATCTGAATCCGGCCTTTGAGCAGCAACTCTTCCAGCTCGCCTGGCGAGCGCACCAGGATGGAAAACCTGACCGACTGATCGCGGGCGCGAAACTGGTTGATGGCATCGCTGATGCGGGCGCTGGCACTGACCGGCGTGTGTCCGATCATGCCGATATCCAGCGAACCCACTAGCTTGCGGCCGACGTTGCGCGCCTGCATCCCGAAGGTATCGACCGCTGCCAGCAGCGCCCGTGCGGCTTCGACAAACTGCTCGCCACGCGCCGTCAGGCTAAAGCCGCTGCGGCCGCGCTCGCACAGCCGGTAGCCAAGCCGGGTTTCGAGCGTGGCGAGCTGGGTGCTGATGGTGGGTTGGCCGATGTTCAGCGTGGCCTGTGCCGAGGACACGCCCCCTGCTTCGACGATGGCGAGGAATACGCGAATCAGACGTAAATCAAGATCAGTCAGTTGAGCGAACATGCGTTAGATACATTGGTAAAAACCAATGTGAAATTAAATCAAAGCGCATCTTAGCGATCACCTCCCTGGAAAAACATAAGAACTGTCCTAATGCGTTCGCTGTTCGCCGCTCGCTGTCACGCCGTCCGCCGCCTGCCCAGGATGGGCATCAAGCGCGCGGAACTTACCCATCACATGGTTTTGAGCTTGCCGTAGCGCTTCAGCGCTGCGGGTTTCGGCCTGGCACTCAGACCTGCGCTGGGGCACCCTTTACGCCCCTGGTTTACTCACCACCCTCACACACCGGTTCTGGGTACGCGCGACACCAGCGCCAGATAGCACAGCGCACTCAAGGCCAGCGCTGGCAACGTGGCCCCCAGATTAGGCAGCCAGTGCGCCAGCGCCTGGTAGGCCACGATGCCAATAGCCCATGCAACAAACGCTCGCCCGTGCCAGCCAGCAGAAAAGCCATAGCACCCGCGCACATCAGCCAGCGCGTTGAGCTCGATGCGGCGTTTTCTGACGATGAAGTGATCGGCCAGCACGATGCCAAACAGTGGCGCGAAGATCGAGCCGATCAGCAACAGGAAGTTTTCGTAGCGCGCTAGCGGAACGACCAGCGCGACCAGCGTGCACAACACACCAAACCCAGCCGCAAGCCATGGCACCTTGGCCCGGGTCCAGAAGGTGCCGGTTGATACGGCGGCCGAGTGCATATCCGCGAATGCGTTGTCGATTTCGTCGATGAGCACCAGCAGCAGTGCCAGACCACCGCCCGCCTGCGCCAGCGCGGTGATTAGCAGCACATCAGCACCGCCCGCCGTCAGGCCATAGACCGCACCAAGCGTGTAAAACCAGACATTGGCCAGCCCATAGCCCAGCAGCGTGCCGCGAAAGGTTTCACCCGCGCACCGGCTAAAGCGGGTGTAATCGGCGATTAACGGCAGCCATGACAGCGGCATCGCCACCACCAGATCGACCCCCGCGCCGAATGACATCGCGCCCGTGCCCGGACGGCGCATCAATTCAGCCAGATCGTGTGTGGCGAGCAGATTCCATGTCAGCCAGAGCGCCCCTGCCAGCAGCAGCCAGACACCCCACGAGCGTAAAAAGCGGCGCACGAACGACAGTGGGCCCGTGACCGCCAGCCATGTCGCTAGCAGGCCAAACAGCAGGGTCCAAAGCAGTGGCATCGACAGCCCGAAAGTCTGCTTCATCAGGGCGTCGGCCGAATCACGCATCACGATGATCTCGAAGGCCCCCCAACCCGCCAGTTGCACCGCATTGAGCACAGCGGGTGCTCGCGCGCCACGCACCCCGAGGGTTGGACGCAGCGACGACATCGCCGCCAGCCCGGTATCGGTGCCAATCACCCCGGCCAACGCCAGCAGCCCCACTCCGAGCGTGCTGCCCAGCGCAATCGCCGCCAGCGCAGACGGCAGCGCCAACCCCGGCACCAGCAGCGCCCCGGCCTGCGCCACCAGCAAGCCAATTCCAAGCGAAAACCAAAGCGCGAACACATCGCGGGTACGAAACAGCCGCTGGGCCTCAGCGACAGGAGCCAGCGGCGCGTAGGGAGAACTCGGAGGCGCGGCACGCACCGTGCCGGATGAACGCGGGTGAGTCATGAATCGGTCTCGATGGAAAACGCCACGGCGTGATAGACGGGCAGGTGGGTGAGTGAATGAGTGAAGGTGTCAGGATGGACGGTCTGGTGCGGGAGTAAGGGCGCAAGAGAGTAAACAGCGTGACGCTCTGCGGGTTAAGCGCGGGCCATGAACCTCGTGCGGCACTGTCATAATGTGCGGCGCTGTCTGTCAGAGATGCGGCTGGCGCGCACCTCGCCGCTGATGCTGTGGCAGTGGTGGTTGCAGCGGTTGCGGTGGTTGTGCTTATCGTTGCGGCTAGAAACGCACTTGCATAAGCCACACGACAGCGATATCGACATAGCCCGACCCAACGTCCCATCCGGATCAGCCGCGATTATCCCCAAAACATCATGGTTGAAGAACCCCGCACCAATGGGCCGCTTGCTCAGTGCCTGCGGCCACGCCCCATCGACAAAGTGACTGTTCATGCCTGATTTGTTCGCTCAAGCGCCCACTGCGCCACTAGCCGAAGCCCTGCGCCCCAAGACCCTGGACGAGGTGATTGGGCAATCACATTTGCTGGGAGAGGGTAAGCCGTTGAGGTTGGCGTTCCAGTCTGGGAAGCCTCATTCCATGATTTTCTGGGGGCCGCCTGGCGTGGGCAAGACCACCCTGGCGCGGCTGACTGCCAGTGCTTTCAAGTGTGAGTTCATTGCTTTGTCGGCGGTGTTATCTGGGGTGAAAGACATTAGAGAGGCCATGGAACAGGCGAGGCAATTTCTGGCACAGGGCAAGAACACCATCTTGTTTGTAGACGAAATTCACCGGTTTAATAAGTCTCAACAAGATGCCTTGCTGCCTCATGTGGAGTCAGGGCTTTTTACCTTCATTGGCGCCACCACTGAGAACCCTTCTTTTGAAGTCAATTCGGCTTTGTTGTCACGTGCTCAGGTCTATGTTTTGAAGTCACTGACAGACGAAGAATTGAAGCAGCTTCTTGTTAGAGCCAGGGAAGAAGACGCCCTTGGTGAATTGGAGTTTGAAGACAAGGCCGTTGATACGATTGTTGGCTATGCAGATGGCGACGCCAGAAGGTTCTTGAATCTCCTTGAACAGTGCAAAACGGCGGCTGGCGCTGCGGGTGTTCAGAAGATTGATACCGACTTTATTCAAAACGCTTTGACGTTGAATAGCCGGCGTTTTGATAAAGGCGGGGACAATTTTTATGACCAGATTTCAGCCTTGCATAAATCTGTTCGCGGCTCTCATCCAGATGCAGCACTTTACTGGCTGACACGCATGCTGGATGGTGGGGCTGATCCTCGGTATTTATCAAGGCGCATTGTTCGCATGGCTTGGGAGGACATTGGCTTGGCTGATCCAAGAGCCATGCAGATAGCCAATGATGCAGCCTTGACCTATGAACGGCTTGGAAGCCCTGAAGGTGAGTTGGCTTTGGGACAAGCGGTTATCTATCTTGCTGTTGCTGCCAAGAGCAATGCGGGCTACAACGCCTACAACCAGGCGCGGGCTTTTGTGAAGCAGGATAAAAGCCGGGAGGTTCCGGTTCATCTGCGCAATGCGCCAACCAGGCTGATGAAGGAGTTGGGCTACGGGCATGAATACCGGTACGCTCATGACGAACCGAATGCTTATGCGGCTGGGGAGACTTATCTTCCTGATGGCATAGAAGAGCCAGGGTGGTATCAGCCAGTGCCGAGAGGGTTGGAAAGCAAGATTGGTGAGAAGCTGGCGATGCTGCGGAAGTGGGATGAGGAGGCGGAGAAAGAATGAAGTTTTTTGATTTCTCCGCTCAAAAAATTGGCGAGCTCATCGCGGGTGATTTTTAAGGGTGGCGGTATAGACGGTCATATCAGTTCAGCCTGATGTTGATCTGGGGTTTGGGTGTTTTTTCGTTTACGCAAACGGGTTGATTGCCTTGTTGGTTGTTTAATTTTTATCTTCCTGGCTAAGCTGGATACCCTTATTTATAAATAAGGTTGGCTGTGGTTACGATTTGGGACTGACCTCCCCCCGGATAACCGAGCACTTTGGCCTAGAGAGTTCCGGCTTCAAGGTGGGCAAGTCGGAACTCACCCGGAGTCAAATCGCCTAGCGAACTATGCGGTCTGAAGTCGTTGTAATCCTGTCGCCAGCCTTCGATCTTTTCTCGGGCATCGTCCAGTGACAGAAACCAATGCACGTTCAGGCATTCATCCCGAAAACTGCCGTTAAATGACTCGATGAACGGATTGTCCGTGGGTTTGCCAGGACGGGAGAAGTCCAACGTTACGCCATTTTCATACGCCCAGTGATCCAGCGCATGAGAAATAAATTCGCTCCCGTTATCGACCTGTATCCGTTTCGGGGCACCTCGCAGCGCTTTTAGATGTCCCATCGTTGCCACCACATCGGCAGCCTTCAAGGCGTAATCGACGGTAATCGCCAAGCTCTCCCGGCTAAAGTTATCGACCACAGTTAAGGCCCGGATTTTCTGCCCGTTGAACAACTGATCGGCCACGAAATCCATGCTCCAGCACGCATTCACCGTAGAGATTTCGGGGCGCTCCATACGGTGTGCGGCAGCGACACGACGGCGAGGCCGCTTACGCCTCAGGTTCAGCCCCTCTTCACAGTAGATTCGGTAGGTTTTCTTGTGATTGATCAACCAGCCTTCGCGGCGCAGCAGAACGTGAATGCGCTCTACGCCGTAACGTATCCGAGTTTCGGCAATCTCCCGGATGCGCCGGCGCTCGGCACGGTCATCACGTGGGCTCGGCACATAGAAGTACGTGGCCTGGCGTAGCTGCAATAGTGCTGTCGCACGCCGGATGCTCACCCGATACGCTTGAATCAAAAAATCAGCCAGCTCGCGCTTACGGGCTGGCTTCACAGCTTTTTTTGCACCACCTCCTGAAGCATTTGCTTGTCGAGGCTTAGGTCGGCCACCATGCGCTTGAGTCGGGCGTTCTCCTCTTCGAGTTGCTTTAGGCGCCGCAACTCCGAAACGCCGAGGCCGCCGTACTTCTTCTTCCAGTTGTAGAACGTGGCTTCGGAAATACCCATCTTCCGACACACTTCTGCCACCGGGGTACCCAGTTCGGCCTGCTTCAGCGCGAACGCGATCTGTTCTTCCGTGTACCTGGATTTCTTCATGCAAACCTCCCGCCCGTCAGGGCTTCAAATTTGCCAGAAATCTCTACTTCTCGCCGCTACGGTTTTTCGGGGGGAGGTCACGTGAACAACAGGGTGCTGCTGAAGCTGGAACAGGTAGCCCGGGAGGTGCCGGCAACGCCAGGCCATGAGTCAGGTAGGAAAGCCCCAGCCAAGCCCCACCCAAGCATCACCCAAGCCCCAACCCCGGTACGCTAAAATCGCGGCTCATCTAACCAATCCCACCCCCACCATGCTCGACATCCAGTTGCTGCGCAAAGACCTCGACGGCATCGCCCGACGCCTCGCTGACCGAGGCTATACCCTCGACGTCGCAGCTTTCTCCGCGCTCGAAGCGGAGCGCCGCGCCCTCCAGACCCGTACCGAAGATCTGCAGGCCCGCCGCAACAGCTTGTCGAAGCAGATCGGCGCGATGAAAGGGCGTGGCGAAGATACTGCCGCTGTCATGGCTGAAGTGAGCGGCCTTGGTGACGAGATGAAAGCCTCCGCCACTCAGCTCGATGAGATCCAGAATCGCCTCTCAAACCTGCTGCAAGGTGTGCCGAACCTGCCTCACGAAAGTGTGCCGCCAGGCCGTGATGAGAGCGGCAATGTCGAAGTGCGCCGCTGGGGCACGCCGCGCGAGTTCGCTTTTGAAGTCAAGGATCATGTCGATGTGGGCACCCCGCTGGGGCTCGACTTCGAGACCGGCGCGAAGCTGTCCGGGGCGCGCTTCACGGTGCTGCGCGGCCAGATTGCCCGGCTGCACCGCGCGCTGGCGCAATTCATGATCGACACCCATACCCAGCAGCACGGCTACACCGAGATGTACACGCCATATATCGTCAACCCCGAAGCGTTGTATGGCACCGGTCAGTTGCCGAAATTCGCCGACGATATGTTTCGCGTCGAAAAAGGCGGCGGTGAACAGACCGTGACGCAATATCTGATCTCGACTTCCGAGATCTCGCTGACCAATACCGTGCGCGACAGCATTCTTGAAGCCAGCGCGCTGCCTGTCCGGCTCACCGCGCATTCGCCGTGTTTCCGTTCGGAAGCCGGCTCCTATGGGCGCGATACGCGCGGCATGATTCGCCAGCATCAGTTCGACAAGGTTGAGATGGTGCAGATCGTCGCGCCCGAAACCTCTTACGACGCGCTCGAACAAATGGTCGGCCACGCCGAAGCCATTTTGCAAAAGCTGGAACTGCCATACAGGGTGATGACGCTGTGTACCGGGGATATGGGTTTTTCCGCGACCAAGACCTATGACCTTGAAGTGTGGCTGCCTGCGCAAAATACCTTCCGCGAAATTTCGAGCTGCTCGAATACCGAGAGCTTCCAGGCGCGGCGGATGCAGGCGCGCTATCGCAATGCGCAAGGCAAGCCGGAGCTGGTGCATACGCTTAATGGTTCTGGGCTGGCGGTGGGGCGCACGCTGGTCGCGGTGCTGGAGAATGGCCAGAATGCGGATGGTTCAGTCACTGTGCCGGTTGCGCTGCGTCCTTATCTGGGTGGAATGGCGCGGCTGGAGGTGGAGGCTGCGCGTTAATGCCGGAGGCCTGCGCGGTTCCCGCTTGTTCTGCTTATGGCCGCTCTGGCCGCTCTGGCCGGTGCCGCTTAACTTTTGCTCTGCTGGGGCTTGGAAAGCGGTTTTAACTGTTCTATAATCGCCGCTTCGCCCAAGCAGTGACCCGCTTGAGCGAGTGGCAGAACAGCTGGTTTTGTTCTGTTACAGCAAAGCCGGAGAGGTGGCAGAGTGGTCGAATGTACCTGACTCGAAATCAGGCGTACGGTTTTCCCGTACCGTGGGTTCGAATCCCACCCTCTCCGCCAGCACACGGGCTTTCCAGCCTGAAAAGCCGCCCTGATTTAATCAGGGCGGCTTTTTTATTGGTGCGTCACGCCGCGGGCGTTCGAGCATTTTCTTTTGTTCCCGTGGTTCTTCCTGCGCTCTACGACCTGCGATAGACGGGCCACAGAATTGCATCGACTCCGGGTTTATACGACTTACTTTTCCCCCGAATTTTCCTGCTTTTATTTTTTGCGTGAGCGAGCATGGGCGGGGCTGGACGGGAAGGACGGTGTTCGAAATCCGTGGGTTTTTTGACGCGAGGGGCAGCAACTGACTGAGGCGTCTTTTTTATGCGTGATGAATCAGCGGAACGGGGTGCTTTAGAGCAAAAGCTCGAATTTTCGGTGGTTCCGGTTGTGTGTCGCTCAGCCTTTGTGGGCAAGGGTGGGTGGATTTCAGGCAGAGTGAGAAAAAAGAGATTTGATGGCGCTGGCCGCCGTTCCCGAACTAATTTCTATGCATTGTCACTAAACTCCCGATCTCAATATTTTTGGCGGAAGCCGTTGCGGAGTACGTTATGGGAACAAGCATAGAAACGGCAGGAGTAAGCCCTAAGTGCGAGCCGCCCCAGTCCGGAAATTTTGTTCAAGATAAGAATGGTGCTTCGCATATAGGCGAGAAGAAGGCACATCAAGTAAAGGGTTCGGAATATTCTGTTGCGCCAAAGCAGCCCATCGAGCAGCTAGGGGTGTCCCTCAAGGACAAGGATGTGACGCAAGGCGAGCCTGGTTCCATCTCTGCTAGAGCGGGTGGCAAAGAACGGATCACACTAGTCACCACGCGGGGTGGCCCTGATTCAGGGGAAACGCCAAAATCGTCGAAAATTGCGGGTGGTACCGCGAATAAAATTTCAACGCCTGATGGCGTGAGTGCTGTTGTTTCGCATTCTGTCTCTCTTGAAAAAAAGAAGGCAAATGATTTCATTGCTGGCGTTAATTATCGGAATAAATTTACCCTGGCCAAGCCTAGTAAACAAAATACACAGAATTATATCGATTTAGTAAATAAAAATAATCTGGAATTCGTGGATAAAGAAAATAATATTTCTGACATTCCTGAGGTTTTGCTGAAAAAGACAAATGTTTCTTCTGAGAAAGCTTCTGAGAAAACTTCGGAGGCAATCGTCCCGGCAACGGTTGGGGCGGGCGATATGCTTACGAGTGTGGCTGAATTTAAAAAGAGCATTGAGGGTATTGCTGCGAAGGGCCGGGCTGTCGGTCAGGCCGCAGTTCTGGTTCAAAAAATAGATACTTTGGTAGAAGAGCTGGGTGCTGGAAATCAAAAAACGATAGGTGGAAAAATACTTCATTTTTTTAGAGGAAAAAGAAAAAATGAAGCGCAAATTAGATTTGCTGATTTTGAAAAACAAGCGGGTGCCATTTTTGATGAGGCAAAAAAATATTTGAATGCAGAAAGTCCAGTTGCAAAGGCTAGCGGCATGCTGGCGAAAATTGACAAGATGGTGCTGGGTTTAAACTGGAGTAACTCGGATGTTGAGCTTGCTGATTTGGAAAAAGAGGCGACGGCTATTTATAATGAAATACAACGGTGTTTTGATTTTATAAAATCGATAAAAGATGATTCTGTCGATTCAATAGAAAAGCCTCGTGGAGTTTGGTCAACAATTATTGATCGGGCCGCCAATTTGCATAAAACAATCAATACGCAGGCTGGCGAAACTGAGTCAGTGACTGAAACAAGAAAACGAGGAACTCTAATTAAGGTGGCCTACTGGGCTGGAACAGGGCTCCTCTCAGCGATATTAGGGGCTATTGGAGTTTCTATCCCAATTTTGGGTGTTATTTTTGCCTTGACAGGGATTGTAACGATAACGATTTTCTACGCGGAAGGCGCTATTAAGAAAGAAAGGAATGCCTTGCTGGCGATGGGTAAGGGCGCAAAACGCACAAAAAGTATCGTAGTGAGTGCACGAAGTATGAAGCTGGACATAGATGCGGCTGAAAAAAAATCAGCGTTGAAGGCGCTTGAACGGATGAGACAGCAGCTAAAGAGCAGAATTGAGGCGGAAAAAGTTACAAACCTACAGAATGGTCTCACACGCACGACGGAGACGACGTCCAACTTGTTAAATACGTTGAACGAGCGTGGGATGATCCCGGGTTCACCTGTCCTAACCGCTATGAACGCATATAAGGAAGTAACGAAAGATAATACGCCGCCGATAAATTCGAATACCCGCGGAAGAGCAATGTCGACTCCTGAGAGCCCGAGGAATGCTGTGGATAGCGAGGGGAAGATTTCGGAGGTGCCAAACAGCCCTCAGTTTCTCTTGAATCATTCAGGGACTCGGGGCTTCAAAACTCCCACGCCGATCTCACTAAATTAAACCCCTCCGATACCCGATGACCACCAGTCATCGGGCTTTTCAGCACTGAAAAGCACCCTTGTCAGGGAGGCGGCCGCAGATTCAATTAAAAGCGATATGCGCGGCTTCTCCCTCGGCAAGCCATTGCCACATACGTCACACCAGGCCAAGGCAAAACTCGCATTGGGCGCGTTTGGCCAAGGCGCGAAGCGGCTGCCGATTGTCCTTAACCTCACAGGGCCGCTAGTTAGTTAGTCCGTTAGCCAGAACCCGCTAATAACTAGCCAGCGCGCCATGCTCACAACCACAGTGCGAGCCCGCCTGTTCAGCCCATCTGTACAATGGCCCGGCTTCCACTTTGCGCGACTGTCCGCCTCCCGAATACCCATGGCCATTTCGATTAAAACCCCTGACGATATTTCCCAGCTCCGCATCGCGGGCCGCCTCGCTGCTGAGGTTTTGGCAATGATTGGCGAGCACGTCAAGGCGGGTGTATCGACCGATTATCTGGATGCGTTATGCAACGATTACATCGTCAATACGCTGAAAGTGATTCCGGCTAACGTGGGCTATCTAGGCTTTCCAAAAACGGTTTGCACCTCGGTGAATCAGGTGGTGTGTCATGGCATTCCCGTTCGCACCGAAGTGCTGAGAGACGGCGATATCGTCAATATCGACGTGGCGATTATCAAGGATGGCTATTTTGGCGACACTAGCCGGATGTACTGCGTCGGTGAGCCCAGCACGGTCGCGCGGCAATTGATCGACACCACCTACGAGGCCATGCTGGCCGGTATCCGTCAGATCCGGCCCGGTGCGACGCTGGGCGACGTGGGCTATGCAATTCAGAAAGTGGCGCAGCGGGACGGGTTTTCCATCGTGCGTGACTATTGCGGCCACGGCATTGGCAAGGTCTATCACGAGGAGCCCCAAGTGCTGCATTACGGCCAGCCGGGGCAGGGCATCAAGCTGAAGCCGGGCATGGTGTTCACCATCGAACCCATGGTCAACGCCGGGCGGGCGGCCACTAGCGTGTTGCGCGACGGCTGGACCGTCGTGACCAAAGACCGGTCGCTCTCCGCGCAGTGGGAGCATATGCTCGCGGTGACCGAAGAGGGTTTCGAATTACTCACGCCCTGGCCGGATGGCACCGGCCGTTACGAAGCCCCTTGAGGGTGGAACGGGTAGGGAAGATAGGGAGGGTGGCGAGGCTAGCCACAATAGCCACAACGCGCGCGGTTCGCGCAGAAATAACGGTTTGACTCGGACTACGGTTCAGTTAAAGCTACGACTTGCTGTTTCAACGGGTTTTCGTCTGCATGAGTTTTTCACTGACTGTTCGCCGCATTGCTGCCAATCAGGGCGAAGTGTTCCATCAGCTACGCACCACGGCGTTACGCGAAGCGCCCTACGCATTCGACCAAACTCTTGAGGACGCGCTGGCGGTCGATGCCGCTACGTTTGAACTCACGGCTGCGCGCCGGGCGGTTTCCGCTGCTGCCACAACTTTCATCCTCTATACCGAAGGCCATCCGGCCGGACTGATCGATGCCTCCTTCGATGCAGCGCTGGTGTGGCGCGGGCTGGTCAGCGAGCTTTGGGTCGCACCGGCCGTGCGTCATCTGCGCGGCGGCGAATTGCTGGTGAATACCGCCAGCGACTGGCTCATCGCTCGCGGCGCAACGGATATCTACGCATGGGTGGCTGACGCGAACCGCAATGCCCGTCATTTTTACGAGCATCTCGGCTTTATTCCCGCAGGCGAGCAAGCCCGCATGGGACGCGAGGAAAACCAGTGGGCCACATTACTGGTGCGTCCGGTGCCGCTTGATCCGGTCACCTCACCGGCATCCCCGCCGGTGCCTTCTTCCAGTACCTGATCGCGCCCTGCCAGGCAGGTCTTGCCGGCTTGCTGGCTGAGGTTCGCACGGTGGCCGTCTTGTCTTGTAAAAAAGCTGGCCGCCTGCCAGGACGTCTGTAAAATACGCAAAATTTTTCGTCGAACCTATGTCGCCCAAGAAATCCCCCTTTTTCGAATTGCGCAGCGGCTCGGTCGATACGCTGATGTTCGTGATTAAAACCACTGATCTCGATGCCTTGCGTGCTGAGTTGACCCGGCGCTTCGAGGCGACCCCCGAATTTTTCTCGAATGATGCTGTTGCGATTGATGTGCGGCGGCTCGCACCTGGCGAGCGCGTGCCGCTCGTGCAGATCAAGCAGTTGCTTGACAGTGTGCGCATGCGCCCGGTGGGCGTGGTGGCGCAAGCGGCGCAGCATGACTGGGTAAGCTCCGCAGGTTTACCGCTGCTTGAAGCTCACGAACGGCGTGGCGCGAACGCGAGGCCCGCAGGAGAGGCTGATGAGCCTGATGAGGCGAGCCCCCTTGCGGTGGCGGCTTCAAGTGCTCCCGGCGCTCCCGCTCCCACCCCTGCCGCAGAGGAGCCTGCTGAGGCAGGCAGGGCCCGCAGCCAGACCGTTGCACCGGTGACGGTGATCGACAAGCCGCTGCGTTCAGGCCAGCGGATTTACGCGAAGGGCGATCTGGTGGTGCTGGGCATGGTCAGCGCGGGTGCCGAAGTGATCGCGGAAGGCAACATTCATATTTACGCGCCGTTGCGTGGGCGGGCGCTGGCAGGTGTGCAGGGCAATCATGCCGCGCGTATTTTTTGCACCTGCCTCGAACCCGAATTGATTTCGATCGCGGGTATTTATCGCACTACCGAAACCCCGCTGCCGGCGAACATGCAAGGACAGGCAGTACAAATCTGGCTGGATCAGGAAAAACTGGTGATGGAGCCGCTGCGGCTCACCTGATGCGCCACGGCGGCTGAATTTAATACATGAATTTGACGAATACAGGGTAAGGGTAATGGCAAAAATCATTGTGGTGACATCGGGCAAGGGTGGCGTAGGCAAGACGACGACCAGCGCGAGTTTTGCATCGGCGCTGGCGTTGCGTGGCGCGAAGACAGCGGTAATTGATTTCGACGTCGGCTTGCGCAATCTCGATCTCATCATGGGCTGCGAGCGCCGCGTGGTGTACGACCTGATTAACGTGATTCAGGGCGAAGCCAATCTGAACCAGGCGCTGATCAAAGACAAAAAATGCGACAACCTGTTCATCCTGCCCGCCTCGCAAACCCGCGACAAAGATGCGCTGACGCTTGATGGCGTCGAGAAGGTTATCAACGATCTGATTGCGCTGGATTTCGAATACATCGTGTGTGATTCGCCAGCCGGGATTGAATCAGGCGCATTGCTGGCGATGCATTTCGCTGACGAAGCCCTGATCGTGACTAACCCGGAAGTGTCGTCGGTGCGCGATTCGGACCGCATTCTGGGCATGCTGTCGTCGAAGACCAAACGGGCGATCGAAGGCCGTGAGCCAGTCAAGGAGCATTTGCTGATTACCCGCTACAACCCGAAGCGAGTGAACGAAGGCGAGATGCTTTCGCTGACTGATATTCAGGAGATTCTGCGGATCGACCTGATCGGCGTGGTGCCCGAATCCGAAGCGGTGCTGCATGCATCGAACCAGGGTCTGCCCGCCGTGCACCTTGATGGCACGGATGTCGCTGAAGCCTATAAAGACGTGGTGGCCCGTTTCCTTGGCGAGCAAAAATCGCTTCGCTTTACCGATTACCAGAAGCCTGGCCTGTTGCAGCGCCTCTTCGGCACCAAGTAAGGAGCGCGCACGTTATGTCGATTCTTTCGTTTTTGCTGGGCGAGAAGAAAAAATCTGCGTCGGTGGCGAAGGAGCGTTTGCAGCTAATCATCGCCCATGAGCGAGTTGGCGGCCGCGCGCCAGCCGATTATCTGCCCGCGTTGCAACGTGAGCTCGTCGCGGTTATTTCGAAGTACGTCAAGATTTCCGACGACGATATTCGTGTGAGTCTTGAGCGTCAGGACAATCTCGAAGTGCTTGAAGTCAAGATCGAGATTCCGCAAACCTGAGTGGAGTTGTCAGTCGCTCAGTAGCGGGTAACCAGTAACCAGCGGTAAGCAATTAGCGCCCGTCGTGCGGTGGCTTGAATGAGCTGTCGCGTGGCGGGCGCTTTGTTTCGTCTTCTTTTTCTTTTTGCTTTTGCGGGCCGGTATCAGTGGCGTGGCCATCGCTATCGGCTGGGTTTTCATCCTTGCGCGGCGCGGCCACAGCGGGTGGCAGTACGCCCGCCACTGGCTGCGGCAGATAACGCAGTGCCAGCGCTTCATACAACGGTGGCGCGAACAGCCGTGACACACGGCTGGCGATGAGCGCCGTGGCCATCAGCGAGATCACCAGCGCATGACCGTTAATCATTTCCATCACGATGACAAATGAGGTGATCGGCGATTGCGTCACGGCGGCCAGGTAACCCACCATCGCCAGCGCGATTAGCATTTGCAGCTGCATGCCGTCGAATACCTGATGCAGCAAGTTGCCAAAGCCCGCGCCAATCGACAGCGACGGCGCAAAAATGCCCCCTGGAATACCGGGCAGGTATGAACCGACCATCGAGATCATTTTTAGAAATGGATAGAACAGCGACAGGTTTTCGCTGCCGTTGAGCAAGCCACGTGCTTCGGCGTAGCCACTGCCAAACGTGGTGCCCCCTGAGACTAGACCGGTGACGGCGATCACCAGGCCGCAGAGCACGGCGAAGGCCACTGGCCGCTCGGCATGCAGCGCCCGCAAGGGAGCAGGAATCCAGCGCGAGGTATTCAGCAGCAGCCAGCCGAACAGCCCGCCCGCGATCCCCGTGACGACTGCCGTTAGCAGCACCGCCAGCGCCAGCAGCCGGGGAAAATGCGCGCCGATTTCGATGGTGCCGAAGTAGGTGTAATTGCCGTTGAGCCCTAGCGCGATGACCCCGGCGATGATGATCGCGGTAATCAATACGCCACTGGTGCGGGCTTCGAAGCTGCGGGTGAGTTCTTCGATGGCGAACACGATGCCCGCCAACGGTGTATTGAAGGCGGCCGAGAGTCCAGCGGCTGCACCGGCCAGCACGAGCTGACGCTCGATCAATGTATTTGAACGCGGATACAGCCGGCGCAAATTGAACATCAGCGCCGCGCCAATTTGTACCGTGGGGCCTTCGCGGCCAATCGTAAAGCCGCCGAGGATGGCGAGAAACGACACCAGCACCTTGCCGAGCAAGACGCGCCAGCTCAGCAGACGCGAGCCGGATTCACGGGTATTGGCATGCAGCGTGGCGATGACTTGCGGAATGCCGCTGCCTTCTGCTCCGCGAAAAAACCTGCGAGTGAGCCACACCGAAAGCGCGGCGATAGCTGGCGTTAGCAGGAGGGGCAGCCAGATATGACGCTGCTGCAGCGTGCGGAACGCGTCGTAACCCCAGTCGATGAGCTTCGCGTAGAGCACCGCGCTCAGGCCAACGACGATGGCACCCAGCCAGAACACCCCGTACTGACGCCACAGACGCCGGGCGCGCCGGACTAGAAGAGGGAGAGAAAAACGCAGCACAACGCGGGACATGGCGCACCGGCGAAAGCAAAGCACGGATTATAGGGCTACCAGCCCGCGCAGCGGCGAGGGCCGTTGGCTGACATGGAGTCGGCTAGAATCTGCCCCGGCCATATTTGGCCATTAATCGAGTTATTAACCAATCCACAGGTAAGACATGAAGCGAATACTTGTCGTCAAAGTGACGTCACTTGGCGACGTGATTCAGGCGCAGCCAGTTGTTGCCGATATCCAGCGGGCCTTCCCGGGGGCTAAGGTTGACTGGGTCGTGGACGATGCGTTTGCCGAAGTGACGCACTGGAACCAGGGCATTGACCGGGTTCTGTGCGCACCATTACGGCGCTTCAAGAAAGCGCGGCGCTGGGCTGATTTGCGCGCTATCACGGCATCGCTGGCGGAGTTGCGGGCCGAGCGCTATGACGTGGTACTGGATCTTCACGGGGTTTATAAAAGCGCGATTATTGCGTTCCTGGCGCGCTCATCACGGCGTTTTGGCTATCAGTCGCAAGACCTGGGCGAGCGCGGCGCAGCGTTTGCCTATAACCGCCGCTTTGGTCCGCGTCCGCCTTGCGATGCATGGCACGGGATGCGCGTGAGCGCTGGCGAAGCACTGGGTTACGTGCCGGAAGGTCCACCGGTTTATAACCTGCAACTGCCGCCTACCGATATGCCCTGGACCGATCCGGGTGACGCGCCGCTAGCGATCCTGTTTCATGCGACCTCCAAGGACGAGAAAAAATGGCCGCTGGAACATTGGGTAGCAACAGGCCAGGCGCTCGCACGGCGCGGTTTTCGTCTCGTTCTGCCATGGGGCTCTGCTGCCGAACACAAACAGGCACAGCAAATTGCTGCAGCATTGCCCGGGGCCATCGTGCTGCCGCCGCTGAGCATCCTGCAAGTCGCTCAACTGATTCAAATGGCCGCGCTGGTGATCGGGGTAGACACCGGTTTCGTGCATCTGGCGCATGCACTGCAAAAACGCACGGTGATGATTTTTGTCGCCACGTCACCGGATCATTGCGGCATTAGCGCGCCGTTCCGTTCGATCTCGATTGGCGACAACGACCGCGTACCGTCAGTCGATGAAGCGCTGCGCGCCATTGACTACGTTCATAGCGAAGCGGTCGAAGTCGATGCGGGCGCAGGCATCAACACGAACACAGGCACGAACTGACGCGTGCCTGCTGTGTTGCACCAACACACAAGCGGGCTCTCAGCAAGCAACCCGCTACGTGTGTTTAAGCGCTCTCCGTGATCCAGGCAGCACGCGCAGACGTCAGACTAACGTCAGACGTCTGCGTATCACTTACATCAGCCTGTGATCCCGTGTTTCGCGCATGCACAGCACGCCAAGCAAGCTGATGGCTGCGGCCACCGAGACATACCCGCCCACCCATGCGAGCCCGCCGCGCGCCACCAGCAACTGCGCGATGTAGGGCGCAACCGAAGCCCCCAGAATGCCGCCGAGGTTATAGGAAACGCCCGCGCCGGTGTAGCGCACCGCCGTTGGGAACAGCTCGGGCAGCAATGCGCCCATCGGCGCGAAGGTGACGCCCATCAGGAACAGCTCGATGACGAGAAACAGCAGCACGAGCCCAGACGAGCCACTGCCGAGCAGCGGTGCCATCGTGAAGCCCGACAGGATCGCGGCGAGACACCCGGCGATCAGCACCGGCCGGCGGCCAAAGCGATCAGCGGCCCAGGCTGAGAGCGGAGTGGCGAGCGCCATGAAAACCACCGCGATACACAACATCCCCAGAAAAGATTCGCGCGTGAAATGCAGTGCCGACACCCCATACGACAGCGAAAACACCGTCGAGATATAAAACAGCGTGTAGCACACCACCATCGCCAGCGCGCCCAGCAAGGTTGGCATGCTGTGCTGCGTCAGCAGCGTGGCGACGGGAACCCGCACCCGCTCATGTCGCTCAATGGCCGCCTGGAACGCCGGGGTTTCGCTGATCTTTAGCCGTACATACAAACCAAGCGCGACAAGTACCGCACTCAGCAGAAACGGCACGCGCCAGCCCCAACTGCGGAACTGCTCATCGGAGAGTGACAGCGCGAGGCCAAAGAAGAGCCCATTGGCGGCAAGAAAACCAATGGACGGCCCGAGTTGCGGAAACATGCCAAACCAGCCGCGCTTGCCCGGAGGCGCATTTTCGGTGGCGAGTAACGCCGCGCCGCCCCATTCACCACCCAGGCCGATGCCCTGGCCAAAGCGCAGCATGCACAGCAACACCGGCGCGAGGCCACCAATCGAGTCATACCCCGGCACCAGGCCAATCAGCGTGGTGGAGATGCCCATCACCAGCAACGAAGCAACCAGCGTCGATTTACGCCCGATCCGGTCGCCAAAATGACCGAACACAAACGAGCCAATCGGCCGCGCGATGAAAGCGATACCAAACGTGACGAAGGCAGATAACGCCTGCGCCGTGGGTGAACTATGTGGAAAGAACACCGGGCCAATCACCAGCGCGGCGGCCGTGGCGTAGACGTAGAAATCGTAGAACTCGATGGCGGTGCCGATGAAGCTCGCAAAGACAATCCGCGAGCGGTTATTTGGCACGGCAGCGTCTGGCTGGCTCGCGGCAAGCGGCGATGAGGACATGCAGGGTCTCCAGGGGTTATCAATCTTGTTTGTTGTGTGTTGTGCAATGGCGCAAGGACGCATCCAGCCCGCCGCTAGCGACGGGTGTGATGCAGACGGTGCGTCCAGGGTAGAAGCCAGGGTTGCGTGCGCGCCGTACAGCGATGGTGCAAGGTGCATGGCGCGGTGCGCCCGACAGCTTACCGCGCGCTATTAGCGTTGACATGCGTGTCAAAAAAGCGACGCATGGCGGGGGCGCGGAACGAGGCCGGTCAGTCGAGCGTTTGCGCTTGCGGTGCGGCGAAGGTTCGGAGCTGGAACTTGCCGTTGTCGTTGAAGAGCCAGTCTTCGAACAGTTCGATCTGACCACGGCTATCCAGAAGCTGGGCAGGTGGCAGCGGCAGCGGAGCCGAACGGCGCAGCGTGGCGAGTGCTGTGCTCTCGGCCCCATCGTCGCCATTGCTGCGGTAGACCGAGGCCGCAATCAGTTGCCCACGGTGATCGATGCTAAACGCGACCACCACTAGCGAGCGCAGCATCGCCTGAGGCGCGCCATGCAGCACGTAGGAAGGATTGCGCTCGAGAATGCGCCGCGCGACTTCGCCGCGGTACTGACTCAGCGCGGCACTGTTGTGGGCTACAGGAGAAGCGATGATGAGCGGCCGTTGCGGCGGCGTGATGGTGCAGGCGGTGAGAATAAGCGCGAGTGCGAGGAGGCTGGTGATGGCATTGCCGCGCATGAGCCTGCGGCGCGGGCGGGCCACGACGTTGAAACTCAGAGGCGGGCGAGTGCAGGCAGGCATCGCTGAAACACGCTGTGATGGGGGGTGATTTCAGCGTAGTCGAAGCGTGGGTCTTTTCAATTCACGATTGCCCGTGGCCGGGTTTGCACGGGTGCGGGTGATGGCTTTTGCTGCGGGGAGATGAAGCGGTGGGTGAAGCAAAAACAAAAACGGGCCGTGAGGCCCGTTTTTGTTGACTGTCTGGCGGAAGAGGTGAGATTCGAACTCACGGAAGGTTGCCCTTCGCCGGTTTTCAAGACCGGTGCAATCGACCACTCTGCCACTCTTCCAAGGCCGCGATTGTAACCTGAAACCACCCCTCTCAGGCAAGCCCGGCAGAGGGATTAACGTGCATCTTTCAAAAAAAGCGCCTGCAAGTCGTTGAGAAACGCCTGTCCGAGCGGTGTGGGCGCAATGGTTTCGTGGCTGCGCGAAATCAGTCCGCGCTGCTCCGCCTCCTTGAGCGCCGGTTCGATTGAGGTCAGCGACATCCCTGTGCGCTCGATAAAACGATGCACCGGGAACCCTTCCACTAGCCGCAGCGCGTTCAGCATGAATTCGAACGGCAGATCAGCGCGGCTCACTTCGTGCTCTTCCTGTACCGGCGTGCCCGCCCGGGCCTGCTCAATGAAACTCGCCGGATGCTTGTAGCGCGCCTGACGCAAAATCCGGTTCGGCAACGACAGCTTGGTGTGCGCGCCCGCGCCAATCCCAAGATAGTCGCCAAAGCGCCAGTAATTCAGGTTGTGCCGGCTTTGCCGGTGCGCTTGCGCATACGCCGATACTTCGTAGCGCGCGTAACCCGCTTCAGCCGTGCGCGCATGCAACCAATCCTGCATATCGGCGGATTGGTCGTCGTCGGGCAGCGGCGGCGGGAATTTGGCAAACAGCGTGTTCGGCTCAAGCGTCAGGTGATACAGCGAGAGATGCGGCGGGGAGAAGGACAACGCGGTTTCGATGTCGGCCTGGCATTCGGCGAGTGTCTGCTGCGGCAGCGCGAACATCAGATCGAGATTGAAGTTATCGAAGGTGTGCGCGGCGATTTCAACCGCGTGCCGCGCCTGGGCTCCATCGTGAATCCGTCCGAGTGCCTGCAGATGACGCTCGTTGAAACTCTGAATGCCGACCGAAAGCCGGTTCACACCGCTCGCGCGAAACTGCGCGAACCGTGCGGCTTCGAACGTACCGGGATTGGCTTCGAGCGTGATTTCCGCATCGGCGTCGAGTGGCAGCAAAGCCCGCACATCCGACAGCAAGCGGTCCAGCCCTGCCGCCGACATCAAGCTGGGTGTGCCACCACCGATGAACACCGTATGCACCTGACGGCCCCAGACCAGCGGCAGCGATTGCTCCAGATCAGCCCGCAGCGCATCGAGGTAAGCCTCTTCAGGGAAGGTATCGCCTTGCCATTCATGTGAGTTGAAATCGCAATACGGGCACTTGCGCACACACCACGGGAAATGCACATACAACGCGAGCGGTGGCAGTGACGTCAGACGGATATGGCCTGGCGCGGTGAACGCCTGAATCACGTGCTGGCCGTTGTCGTTACCAGCGTTACCAGTACCGCCATCACGGCGAGGGTTCGCACCAGGCTTTGGCATTGCAATGGGTTTGAGCGGAATCACGCGGCCTCCGTCAAGCGCGCCAGCAGTTGCCGCAATGCAAGCGCGCGATGACTGTGGTGATTTTTTTGCTCGGGGAGTAATTCGGCGGCGCTCACGCCTAGCTCGCTCAGATAGAAATATGGGTCGTAGCCGAAACCGTGCGTACCACGCGGGGCGTCAAGAATTTGCCCATGCCAGCGGCCTTCGGCAATCAGCGGCTCGGGGTCGTCAGCATGCCGTACCAGCACCAGCACGCAGTAGTAATAACCGCGCCGGTCGCTCACGTGGCGCAGCTCGGCAAGCAGATGCGCGTTATTGGCCGCATCGCTTTTTGCCCCGCCCGCGCGCTGCGCATAGCGGGCCGAATGAACGCCCGGCGCGCCACGCAACGCGGGCACGCAGAGCCCAGAGTCATCGGCCAGCGCAGCGAGGCCGGTGCATTGCGCCGCATGCCGGGCTTTGGCGAGTGCGTTTTCGATGAAGCTCGGATGAGGCTCATCGGCTTCTGGCACGTTGAACTGGCTTTGCGCAATCAGCTCGATTCCGGCGGTGCGGAACAACGCGGCAAACTCGCGCAGCTTGCCCGCATTGTTCGACGCCAGAACCATCTGGCGTTGCGGCGCAACGGCGTTGGCGGCCTCACTCACGTGTGAGCCCCAGCGCAGCGTTTTGCCGCGCCACCAGCGAGGCAATGCCGTCTTGCGCCAGATCAAGCAAGGCCGTCATTTCGGCGCGCGAAAACGGCACACCTTCGGCGGTGCCCTGCACTTCGACAAAGCCGCCTTTGCCTGTCATCACGACATTCATGTCGGTATCGCATTGCGAATCTTCGTCATAGTCGAGATCCAGCACCGGCAGGCCATTGAAGACACCGACCGAAATGGCTGCGACTGAATCCAGGATCGGCGAGGTTTCGATGCGCCCACTGGCCAGCAGCGTGGCGACGGCGTCATGCGCCGCGACGAACGCCCCGGTAATGCTGGCCGTGCGGGTGCCGCCATCAGCCTGAATCACATCGCAATCCAGATGCAGCGTGCGTGCGCCCAGCAGCTTCAGATCAAACACGGAGCGCAGCGCGCGGCCGATCAGGCGCTGGATTTCCTGGGTGCGGCCTGATTGCTTGCCGCGCGCCGCTTCGCGGTCGCTGCGGGTATGCGTGGCGCGCGGCAGCATGCCGTATTCAGCCGTGAGCCAGCCTTGGCCGCGGTCGCGTAAAAAGCCCGGAACTTGTTCCGCGATGCTGGCGGTGCAAATCACTTTGGTGTCGCCGAATTCGACCAGGACAGAACCTTCCGCATGACGGGTGTAATGGCGTGTGAGACGCACTTCGCGCAACTGGTCGGCGCGCCGGCCGCTTGGACGGTGGGAAACAGGGTTCATGTGGGAAAGAGCCAGCAGGTGGGAAAGCGCGATTTTACCGCCGATCCTTGCAGCCAACTGCGGTCACTGGCCGGATAGCGGGTTCAAAAATGGGATAATGCGCGTCTTTTCTGCCTGGTGTTCTACCTTGTGGCTGCACCTGCACTGGGTGGCCCGAACTTTCAGGGCGATGTGCGGTAACGGCATCGCCTTTATCACGAGACCTACGATGATCTACAGCATGACGGGCTATGCAAGCGCCACGCGCGAACTTGCAGCAGCGACACAAGCGGGCGGCGCCAGCGTCACGGTCGAATTACGCACGGTGAATTCGCGTTTTCTCGATCTCAACTTCCGCATGCCGGAAGAAGTACGCAGCTGTGAGCCGACGTTGCGTGAAATGCTGATGAGCAAACTTTCCCGCGGCAAGGTCGATATCCGCATCAACGTGCAACGCAGCGAGCAGGGCACGAATGCGGGCTCCGTGAACCGTGACGCGCTCGATCAGCTCGCGCTGCTGGAACGCGCCGCGCTGAGCGTGTTTCCTGAGGCAGAGCGTTTGCGCACCGGCGAAATTCTGCGCTGGCCAGGCGTGCTGGCCGAAAGCGGTGTGGCAGCCGAGATGCTGCGTGATGCGGTGCTGGCTTGCGGCAAGCAAGCGCTCACCGAACTGATTGACGTACGTGGGCGCGAAGGTGCGCAGCTAGCGGCGATGCTGCTGGGCAACGTCACCGAAATGGAAGCGATCGTGGCGCAGATCACGCCACTCGTGCCAGAACTCATCACGAAGCATCAGCAAAAAATTGTCGAACGTCTGCAGGCAGCACTGGGCGTGGCACTGCCGGAAGGCACCACGGCTAGCATTTCGCGCGAAGAGATCGCAGAGCGCATTCGTCAGGAAGTCACGATGTACGGCATCCGGATTGATATCACTGAAGAGCTATCGCGTTTGAGCGCGCATCTGGGCGAAACACGTCACGTGATAGAGAAGGGCGGCAAGGTTGGCAAACGGCTTGATTTCATGATGCAGGAGTTGAACCGTGAAGCGAATACGCTCGGTTCAAAGGCTGCCGCTAAAGAACTCGCGGATTCGTCGATGACGCTCAAGCTGCTCATCGAGCAGATGCGCGAACAGGTGCAAAACCTGGAATGAGAATGACACTGGAGTGACGCAAATCATGACTGAATCCACACGCGCAGGCAGCGCGCGGCATAACCCTTACGCCGGCGTTTACCCCGGCAATCTTTTTATGGTGGTGGCCCCTTCGGGGGCGGGCAAATCGACGCTTGTCAATGCGTTGCTGGAGCGCGATCCGGCGATCCGTCTGTCAATTTCGTACACCACACGCGCACCGCGCCCGAAAGAGCGGGATGGCGAGCATTACCACTTCACCAGCGTCGATGATTTTCTCGCGCGGCACGCAACGGGCGAGTTTCTCGAAAGCGCCGAAGTGCATGGCAATTACTATGCGACGTCGCGTCTGTGGATCGAACAGCAGATGAAAATCGGCCATGACGTCCTGCTTGAAATTGACTGGCAAGGCGCGCAACAAGTGAAGAAACAATTTCGCAATGCAGTCGAAATTTTCATCCTGCCACCTTCGCTTGAGGCACTTGAAGAGCGTTTGAAAAAACGCGGTCAGGATGAACCTAACGTCATTACGCGGCGCTTGCTGGCGGCGGGTAGTGAAATGGCGCATGCAGCGGAAGCTGAATACGTCGTGATTAACGAGAACTTCGAGCGTGCGCTGGGCGAGCTGCAATGCCTGGTTGCAGCGACACGTTCACGCTTCGCTTCGCAGTACGCGCGGCACACGGCGCTTTTTGTGCAACTGGGGATCCACCTGCCACAAGCAGGGGCGTCAGGCGCATAAGGTAGAATACGCAACATTCTGAGAAGGAATTTCCAACATGGCTCGCATTACCGTCGAAGACTGTCTTGAACAGATCCCGAATCGCTTCGAACTGGCGCTCGCAGCAACTTATCGCGCACGTCAGCTTGCCCAGGGCCATACGCCAAAAATCGACAGCCGTGACAAGCCAACAGTCGTTGCGCTGCGCGAAATCGCAGCCTCGCTGATCGGCGTTGAAATGCTGAAGAAAGTGCCCGTTTAGGGCGCGCTTAGCCTGCTCTCTCCGGGCAGGCTATTTTTTTATTCTCGTCGTTATTCCTGTTATTCCCGCGTGCAGACCGGCAACCCACCCGAAGCGGAGGCGATCATGAGCACTACCCCATCGCCCTCGTCTACCGAAGCGGAGCCTGCAACGGGCTCTTCTTCGTCTGCCTCGTCGGCACGCAAATACATTGATGCGGTTCTTGAACAATCGTTTCGCCATTTGTTCGGGCCAACCGCGACGCCGGAGCAGCCGCGCCGGCACGACGTCGTTTCGCTTGCGCCACTGACTTCCACGCTCGCTGGCTATCTGTCGCCAGAAGAGGTCAAGGAGATCAAGGCGGCGTTTCATTTCAGCGACGAAGCCCATCTTGGGCAGTATCGCCAGAGCGGCGAACCCTACATCACCCATCCTGTTGCCGTGGCGGAAATCTGCGCCAGCTGGAAGCTCGACGCCCAGTCGTTAATGGCGGCGCTGCTGCATGACGTGATGGAAGACCAGGGCGTGAGCAAGACTGAACTTGCTGAGCGTTTTGGGGCAAAAGTCGCGGAACTGGTGGATGGCCTGTCCAAGCTCGACAAGATGGAGTTTCGCAGCCGCGAGGAAGCGCAGGCAGAAAACTTCCGCAAGATGTTGCTGGCGATGGCACGTGATGTGCGGGTGATTATCGTCAAGCTGGCCGATCGCTTGCACAACATGCGCACGCTGGGTGCTGTGCCGCCCGAAAAGCGCCGCCGCGTCGCGCGCGAGACGCTCGATATCTATGCGCCGATTGCGCATCGCCTGGGTCTGAACAATACCTATCGTGAATTGCAGGACCTGAGCCTGGCTAACTTCAATCCGCACCGCTATGCCACGCTCGAAAAAGCCGTAAAGGCGGCGCGTGGCAACCGGCGTGAAGTGGTCGGCAAGATTCTTGAGTCAGTGCAGCGGGCGATTGCAGATGCCAAGCTCAATGCCGAAGTCACAGGCCGCGAGAAAACCATCTTCAGCATTTACAAGAAGATGCGTGACAAGCAGTTGTCATTTTCCCAGGTGCTGGATGTGTACGGTTTTCGCGTGGTGGTGGAAAACGCGCTTGAGTGCTACACCTGTGTGGGCGCGTTGCATGCGCTCTATAAGCCAGTGCCGGGCAAGTTCAAAGACTACATCGCCATTCCGAAGATGAATGGCTATCAGTCTTTGCACACGACGCTGGTTGGGCCATTTGGTGCACCGATTGAGTTTCAGGTGCGCACGCGCAAGATGCATGAGATCGCGGAAGCCGGAGTCGCGGCGCACTGGCTGTACAAGAACGGCAGCGCGGATTTGAACGACGTGCAAAAACGTGCGCATCAGTGGCTCAAGTCGTTGCTTGATATTCAGAGCGAAGCAGGGGATTCGAGCGAGTTTCTCGAACACGTCAAGATTGATCTGTTCCCGGATGCGGTCTATGTGTTCACGCCGAAATCCCGAATCATGGCGTTGCCACGCGGGGCGACCGCGCTGGATTTCGCGTACTCGATTCACAGCGATCTAGGCAACCAGTGCGTTGCGGTGAAGATCAATAACGAATTGCTGCCGTTGCGCACGGAGCTGAAAAGCGGCGATATCGTCGAGGTGATTACCGCGCCTTATTCGAAACCGAATCCAGCGTGGCTAGGTTTTGTCCGCACGGGCAAGGCGCGTTCGGCGATTCGCCACTACCTGAAGACGATGCGGCTCAACGAGTCGGTGCAACTGGGTGAGCGGCTGGTCGACCAGACACTGAAGGGCTATGGGCTGGCGCTTGCGGATGTGACGCCGGAAGTCTGGGACAAGCTGGTGCAGTGGACTGGCAACAAAAATAGCCAGGAAATTTTTGCGGATATTGGCCTCGGCCGCCGGGTGGCGGCGGTGATGGCCAAACGCATCGAAGTCCTGATGAGTGGCCGCGACGCGGATGATGATGCCGCACGAGGCGATGCCGCGTATGTGTCACCAGTGCCACCGGTAGTCATTACCGGCACCGAAGGTATGTCGGTGCAGCTATCAGCGTGTTGCCGTCCGATTCCTGGCGACGACATCATGGGTTACATCGGCATTGGCCTCGGCATGGCGATTCATACGACAGACTGCCGTGTAGCGCAGCGGATTCACCGGCGTGATCCGGGACGCTGGATCGACGTGGCATGGGCACCGCAGCCGGGGCGGCTGTTTGAAGTCGCAGTGAAAGTGCTGGTTAAAAATACCAAGGGCGTGTTTGCCCGGGTGGCCGCAGATATCACGTCGGCGGACGCGAATATCGTCCACATTGCGATGGATGAAGACCTGTCGCAAGAATCGACCATTTTGCGTTTCATCATCCAGGTGGGTGAGCGGGTGCATCTGGCGAATGTGATGCGGCGTGTGCGGACCAATCCGGATGTGATGCGCATTGCCCGTGAGCGGCCAAGTGACGAGGCGCATCAGCGCCAGGATGGCGGGATGCGGATTGACCGTGAGCGGGGCGATTACTGAGGGTGGGGGCCGAGAGTGATGATCTGGCCGGGGTGTTGCTGTTGCGCGGTGCGGGGGGCAACCGGAGTAGACGAGGCGCTTACGTACGCCAAAAACAAAAGGCCTTTCAGAAAACTTCTGAAAGGCCTTTATAGGTGGTGCGGCTGGCAGGATTCGAACCCACGACCCCTTGGTTCGTAGCCAAGTACTCTATCCAACTGAGCTACAGCCGCACGCGAAAGCGATGTGCGTGAAAACGACGGGTACAACAAAAATATCTGAAACGAAATCGATTGAAACAAAATGGCCTTCCCGGAGGAAGGCCACTTGAATAAGTGGTGCGGCTGGCAGGATTCGAACCCACGACCCCTTGGTTCGTAGCCAAGTACTCTATCCAACTGAGCTACAGCCGCACGCAGAAACGAGATTATAGCAAACTTGATAAAAAAGGGAAGCACGAAAAGGCAAATTGCTGCATCGTGTTCCTTTGCCCAGCAAGGATGCATGACGGTGCTGAATCACGATGAATAAAGCTTTTGTCAAAGAGTCGAACGAAGAGAGTGACGACGGCCTGGATGCCGCTCAGCCGGAGATGCCGGCGGGCGCGAAAAACTACATTACGCCTGCGGGCTATCGTCGTTTGCGCGATGAATTACTCCATTTGATTGATGAGGCGCGGCCCGAAGTGGTGCGGCTTGTGTCGTGGGCGGCATCGAATGGAGACCGCTCCGAAAATGGCGATTACATCTACGGCAAGCGTCGCTTGCGCGAGATTGACCGGCGCATTCGTTTTTTGACGAAACGTCTTGATCTGGCGGAGGTGGTGGACAGCAGCCGCCAGGAGAATGTCGATCAGGTGTTTTTTGGCGCGAGCGTGGATTACGCAACGCCTGATGGTGCGCTGCATACCGTGAACATCGTGGGCGTCGATGAGATCGACCTTGAGCATGGGCGCGTGAGCTGGATCTCTCCCGTCGCACGTGCGTTATTGAAGGCACGGATTGGCGAGCAGGTGATATTGCATACCCCTGCTGGCCAGCAGTTGATCGAGGTGCTTGAAGTGAGATATCCCGCGCCGGATACGGCTGCCTGATTTAAACGCCTAAAGACTTAAACGCTTAAAGACGCCACCAGGAGACATAGGCGTTAAGACATACAGCACATGGTGACAGCAGCGAGTGCTTATTTACTGCGGCCAAGCAGCGCATGAATCTGCTGGAGAATTCCTTCGCGTTTCCATTTCAGATATTTCGTGTAGCAGGTTTGCTGCGGCGGGAAATGCGGCGGGAGATAAATCCAGCGATCACCACTTTCTTCGATCCAGTAGATTGCGTCCAGTACTGCACGGGAACTGATGATGGGCCGCCCAATGCTTTTGCGTGCATCGGGTGCAGGCAAAAGGTGTTTGATCTTGTCCCATTCCTCATCGCTTAAGCGGCTAACAGTTTCTTTGCTGATCACGGGTATCTCCTCCCTCCCGACACTGAATCGCGGAGTATGAGCGGCTAGCGTCCCATGATCGTCCCAGGCCACAAGCGTATGAGCTGATCTGCGGCCACAACGAAAACCACAACGAACAAGGCCCCGCACTTGATACAAGTGCGGGGCCTTCAAACGCCGGACTACGTTACAGGTAACGTAGTCCGTGTGCTAAACAGCTAACTGGCTTAGAAGCGGTGACGCAGGCCTGCCGTCACAGCGATCTGGCTGTTGCTCGATGATGCAGCACCCAGGCCATTGATGTTGGCAACCAGGCCCGAGCCTTCGTTCACGCGCTGATATTCACCTTGCAGGTAGATGTCAGTGCGCTTCGACAGCGAGTAAGCGGTTTGCAGATTGAACTGGTTCCACTTAGGACGCACGCCTGCGAGGCTGGCTTGCGTGTAAGTGTACGAACCAGCGACGCTGACTGCCGGTGTAATGGCATAGCGGCCATTAACTTCAAAGTTTTGGAAGTGAGCGCTGTCGTTCACCAGGCCAACGCCACCAGCGATGCCCGATGCGCTGGCACCGATGCCTACCAATTGCGACAGGTTGGTTTGTGTGTAAATGATGCCAGCGGTTGCCGGGCCGAACGCGTAGCTCAGGCCTGCACCCCACGTTTGCTGACGGGCAGCCGTGAACGTGTTGTCGCCAGCTACTGCGCCGCCTGTGTTCGAAATGGTTGTTGCGCCCGGTGCGAAGCTGTTGTTCAGTTGCAGGTAAGCAGCAGCGATGTTCAGGCCACCGTAGTTATACGATGCACCAGCGCTGTACGAACGGTTGTTGGCAAAGCCGCCTGCTTCGTTCGAGAAACCATACTGGGCACCAAAGCGGAAGCCCGAGTAGTTTGCGCTCTGGAACTTGACCGAGTTGTTGATGCGGAACGAGTTGTTCAGGTTGTCGTTGTCAAACGGGTGAGCGAACTGCGTGCCGCCGTATTGTGTGCCTGTCAGTGCCAGAGGGCCCAGATAGTCAACTACGCTGTCGTACTGACGACCCAGCGATACGGTGCCGAATTCATTGCTCGACAGACCAACGTAAGCTTGACGGCCGAATTCGCGGCTGTTTTGTCCAAGGTTACCGTTCTGGATCGAGAAGCCGTTTTCCAAAACGAACACAGCCTTCAAACCACCACCCAGGTCTTCTGCACCACGCAGGCCCCAACGGCTGCCATTGACCTGGCCGCTTGTCGCTTGCCAGTTTGAATGACCACCTTGGTTGTTTGTGTAAGTGATGCCAGCGTCGATCAGGCCATACAGCGTGACGCTGCTTTGTGCGTGAGCTGCTGTAGCAAAAACGCCCGTCAGGGCTGCGACCAGAAGTGTCTTTTTCATCTTTGTAACTCCGAGAGCAGGGAAGAGCCTAAAAACTCAGGCTTGGGGGAAACCATCACGCAGGCGCTCAATCAGTCAGCGAATTTGCGTGACAACGCGTGTAACTGCAATGCGTTCGTTTCCGGACAGGCAGAGTGTAGTGACGGGCTACTCAAACAGACCTTCCGATTTCCGCAATAAAGTATTTCGAGATACGTGATTTCCAAATGTTGTGTTTAAACTGTTGATATATAAGGATATTTATTTTTTTCGTTGTAATTTTTAGACATGTCAACCGTCTGGCGTTGTGCGCTTGCTACACTGGCAGAAATGGGGTGGCAATAGGGGAAAGCATGAAAAGATTGTTGCCCTATGCGGAATAGACGGTTGCGAATTGGGCGGTTTATCCGGTTAGGGCAGAACTTTATACTGCGGGCTCTGCGGTGACTCGCAGGCTTTTTCATTCAGAAAAAGATCTCCAAGCCTTATCGGCGCGACTTTTCAGTCGCGCTTTTTTTTGGACAGACAGGTGGGGCGATACGTTGTCCCGAGCGCGGAGGGTGTGTCTGGCGGGAGCGTCAGTTCGTCTTCCATAACGTAACGGGGTGCGCTTGTTGCTGAAGCCAGCCGCTTTTGCCCATGATTGGTTGCCTGTGACGTTTGGTTCGGCACGGGTTAGCCAGGCAAAAATGGGTCGAAATTCGATGGAGACGATGGCGTGTCATATTGCATTGGCTATCGCATTGACTGGCGTTTAATAATTTCGCGTAGCACTATAGAAGCAATCAGTAGAAATGCTGATTAAAAATACGCCTGGTTAAACGAAGAAATCGAAGAGCGTAGAAATCTGACGGGCTTTGATTGCCAGTTTCGGATTCACTTTGAACTGAATGCATAAAAGCGGCCATGCCTGAAATGGAATTTTTTAGCAAGCTCACTATATCTGGAGGCTACTGCGTTTGCGCCTTAATCCGCGTGGCCTGCGCTGCTGTAGCGAGCTTGAGCGGTTAAAAAATTTTCTTGACGGCCGCAGAACCTTCCCCGTATAACAACTCAGCGTTATCTTGCCGGACAGGCATGGCACACAAGCAAATGCCATGTCCTTCCGGTAACAGAAGGGCGTTCCGTGGTCAGCATCAGGGTACTGCCCGTTTTAATTTAATTTCGAGGGAAACTGCATTATGGAAACTGGTATCGTCAAATGGTTCAACGATGCTAAAGGCTTTGGCTTTATTACATCGGATGCGGGTGGTGACGATCTGTTCGCACATTTTTCTGAAATTCGCACAGAAGGTTTCAAGTCGCTTAAAGAAAGCCAACGCGTTTCTTTCGAAATTAAAGCGGGGCCGAAAGGCAAGCAGGCCGCGAATATCCAGCCGCTATAAAAGCCAGGTTTTGCGGCTAGGCAATTAGCCGCAACACACAAAAACCCTCGTTGATCGAGGGTTTTTTTATTTCCGTTTCGAATCGCTTAGAGCGTGTATGGCGGGGCGAGCTCACCGCTTGCCTTGCGGCTCCATCTGGTTGCCGAACACGTGCTGTGCAAGGTTGGCTTTAGCGTGCCAGGTTCTCTGGAGATCAACTGGTGCATACTGGCCGCCTTTCCGATCATGCTTCACCCACGTCTTCTATCCCATGTCTGAACAGCTTTTGCAGGTTGCGGCAATTGATACGCCGATTGTCTTTGTCGATCTTGAAACCACGGGTGGGTCAGCCAGCGAGGACCGTATTACCGAAGTGGGTGTGGTCGAGCTTGGACCCCACGGTGTATCTCGCTGGAGCACGCTGCTTGACCCACAGCAACCGATTCCACCGTTTATCCAGCAATTGACTGGCATTACTGATGAAATGGTCGTGGGTGCGCCAACCTTCGAAGCCATCGCTCCGGCGTTGTTTGAGCGGTTGGAGGGCAAGCTGTTTATCGCGCATAACGCGAGCTTTGATCGCGGCTTTTTGCAAAGCGCGTTTCGCCGGGCGGGGTTCTCGTTTAACCCGGATGTGCTGTGTACCGTGCGGTTGTCGCGTGCGTTGTTTCCGGCTGAAAAGCGTCATGGGCTGGACGCGCTCGTTGAGCGGCATACGTTGGTGCCCACTGATCGCCATCGCGCGCTGGCCGATGCCGATTTGCTCTGGCAATTTTGGCAGCGACTGCATGAACTGGTTCCGCTTGAGCTCTTGCGTGGACAAATCGAGCGCACGATGCGGCGGTTTCGTCTGGCTGGCGATATCACCGAGGCGTTGCTTGAAACTGTGCCCACCGGTTGTGGCGTGTATGTGTTTTATGGCGAAGAGGATGTGCCGCTGTATGTTGGGCGCAGCGTCCGGCTGCGTCAGCGCGTGCGCACGCATTTGAGTGGCGAGCGGCGTTCGGCCAAAGAAATGCGGCTGGTGGCGCAGGTTCGGCGGGTTGAGTGGCGGGCGACAGGGGGTGAGTTGGGGGCGCTGCTGGCCGAAGCGCAGTGGATTGCGACGCTGCGGCCAGGCCACAATCGCCAGCCCCGTGCCAGCAAACGCGAGGTGGCCAGCACGCCTTGGCCGTTTGACGGGGCAGTGGTGTTTGCCGAGCGGGATGAGCGCAGCACCGGCGCACCTGAGCCGGTGTTTCATGTGATTGAGGGCTGGCGCTACCTCGGGCATGCGGCTTCACTTGAGCAGGCGAGGGCTTTGCTGGAACAGAGCCCGGCCGGCAGCGTCGATGTGCAGATCTACCGGATTTTGCAAGCGCATCTGGCGCGCGGCTTGCAGGTGACACCGCTGGCTGCGCCAGCCGGTGCGTGATTAACCGATGGCTCCAACACCGCCTGTTTGGCACACGTGGCTGAGTGCCTGGCTGAGGGCTTCGGTGTAACGCGTGTCATAGCGCGTGAGCGACTTCCAGTTAGCGATGCCAGCGGCGACTCGTGATGGGCAATCCGCCGTGGCGCGCAGGCCTTGCAGGCGGCTGAGGCTGACAAGCAGAGGTGAAGTGAGCTGTTCTAGCTGAGCCTGGGTGCGAGCAGAGGACGCTGGCGCGGGAGCCTCTTGTGGCGGTGTGCTGCGCCATGTATTGAATAAAGCTTGCTGCAGCGAGTGATTCGCTTCGATCTGATCCTGGAAGAATTCGCGGGCAAAAGCGGGATCGACATTGTTTGCTTTGGCGCGCCGGTTTACCTCGGCGAGCAAGCTGGCTGTGCGCTGTGGTTCGTTGACTGGTTGCTGGCTGGCCCACTTCAGGCGCGCGACGGGTTCCGCGAGCGCGAGACGCTGGGAGACCAATGCGATCAAGCTGGTTAGTGCCGTATCGTCGCTGCTCGCATGAGCCGCCGGGCAGAGTGCGATGACGGCGAAGAGCACCATGGCGCGGCAAGCGCCGGGACGAAAGCGTGATTTCATTGGAAGCAAGACCTAGGGAGAAAAGCAGGCAGGCACAAGTGCTGTGCTGTGCTCTGCTACTGGTATGGCTGGTGGATGATGCCCAGCGCGGGTTTAAATCTAAATGAATAAGCAGATACTGAATTAGCAACGCACGCAAAAAGGCTAATTTGTCATGAAACTGACAAATTAGCCTGATTTATCTGATGGCAGCAGAGATATAAATAAATAACGCATGAGGCGTTATTTTTGCCCCGGCGAATTACGTAGTTCATCAAAAAACGCGCGCACGTGCTCGGGCAGTTCTGCCCCCATAAACTCCACGCCAATCGGCTCTGGGTCAGGGCTGAGTACTTTGTCGGGTGACGGGATTTTCGCGCGTTTTGCATCCATGATCTTTCTCCAGTGTGGAGCGATTATCAATCGTGTCTCGTGCTTTGCGCTAGTGCGATGCGAGGAGTTTTTTGCTTTGTTGCATTAACCGCACAGTCACTCTTATATCAAATTGATTTAAACAAAACGTAACAATTATTCGGGCCGAAATGTGGTTTGCGTTATAGCGCTTTATTCAATGTATGCGGCATGTGTATCAAGGTCGCAAGGCTGGTGAACCAGGTTCCAGGTGATCGCTGTCACGCATGGATTGCTGGTTAGCATGATGGGTGGCTTGGGATTGGATCAGGCTTCAACGTGGAGTGAGGCGGGGGTTGCACTAGTTAGTCTGGTTGGGGATTCAGGTCGGCCGCGCTGTCGCAGCGAGCGGGATGGTATGCGGTGAAGGTTTTTTAACGGAGCCGCGCGCCGATTCCTGGCCCGGATGGTGCGTGGTGGTGGGCATCGGTGTTGCTGTCAGCCAATGTTGCCTTCGCCATGGCGAAGGCTTGCAGCAGGGGATGATTCGCTGGCTTTGACCTGGGATCTGGCCCGGTCCGCCATGCTGGCGGTGGGCGGGCAAATTGGGTCATAAGCGGTGGTCACAAAGTAGCCACAAGCGGGCTGGGTACTGCATGACTAGCGCTCGATGCGTCCGCGCCCATGCAGGGTGCGGACGCATTCTGTTAACAACAGGCCACGGAGGTTGAGCGTGCCGCGCTCACAGATAGCCCAGCGTAAAGGTCACGACTGCGTTTGCTGAACCTGCCTTGATCGTGCCCGTCCGGTAATAAGCCGCTTGCAGGTTGACGGCGACGTTGCCGCCGACACTGGAGTTGTAGCTGGCGATGGTCTGGTCAGTATCGAGTACGAGTGTTCCGCCTGAGCTGGTCATGAGTTTTACTGCTACTCCTGATGCGGTGGAACCATCGCTCAGGTTGACGATGCCCTTTGCTGCGTCGAGGACTTTGCCTGGCGCGTTGAGCTGATAACTGAGCTTTGTCAGGCCGGCCGGGCAATTGGTGAAGTTCAGCGTAAAGGGTGTTGCCTTGCCAGTTGAGCCGACCGACGCCATTGAACTCGCGCTTTGCGCACCCATCGGAACGGCGAGGTTCGGTACGGTGACGTTGCAGCCTGTCAGGGTGATGGGGGTAGCGGTGATCGAAACAGTGACTTTAGGGAGAGAGTCAGGTGAGTACAGGGTCTTTATGGGCCTAACACCGTCGTCTAGCAGGAGGCCGCCTATCTGGGCAATAGTGCGACGCGCCACCTGTCCAGTCCTGATTGCGCCTGTTTTGACAAAGAGCACATAGACCTCACCGCCAGTGTTACGACTAGTGCGGCAAATAGATCCTGTTTTCCAGCCGGTGCTGTTTGGTACTTTCGTACCACCGGACTTGCCGCCAAGATCCCAATAGCTCACGGCAGAATCTGTGCAGCCCGGGACGAGTGGGTGTACGCCAACCGCAATTCCGAGCCCTGGATGTCCCGTCTCGAAAACGGTGTAGGTGCTTTTGCCGTGCATGACCGTTATTCCTGCGTCTTTAAGGCCGGCTATTGGACGAAAAAGCACCCCCATGTTCATATTGACTATGCTGTCCGGTGTGCTGTTCTTTATGCAGCTCCACCATATTCCGCCGCTGGTGGCTGTCTGCCAGCTGCCGATTGCGCTGCCGACGGGCAACCGTGGATCCACTTTCGACAGATTCGCATTGAAGGAGATATCTCCTGGGCCGATGCCGTGACACGTGACCCCAGCATGCGCCTGGCTTACGCCTAGCAGCGAAACCCCTGAGACAACGGCCGCTGCCGCCCATTTCATCCATTTGCCGACATACTTTGCGCTTGGACTATTCATTTCATTTCTCCACAAAAATCAGTTTCTATCTCGTCAACCAAGCGGATGTCCGCTCGTGTGGTAGGTCTGACGATGATCGTTGCATGCTGGCCAGATGCCAGTACTAACCACTTAAATTGCGTGTTACTGCATTTATTTAGGCCCCCAGCCTTGAACACAGGGCCGTGACCTGCGCATACATGATTTGGCTGCCTGGTTGCTGTGCACTGTGCGGTTGCTGGTAATGCGCATAGCAGGATTGCGATTTGTCCGAGCCCCACTGGATTTTCAACACACCTGTGCTTGCAGCATGCTGCAGCGACACGCTGCCGTCGCTGTTTGTGATGCCGATCTGCTTGCCTTGATCGTCGAACACTCGGGCTGCGGCTTGCATCGGCTGGCCCGCTTCGTCCACCAGTTGAATGGCATTCTTGTGGCGTGCGTCGAGCTTCGCCTGCGGAATTCCTTCCAGCGCTGGTGCGGCGCTGCGGATGATCGCGGCATCTGTGCCACTCGTCCCTGTTGCGGCCATCGTGCCTGCCGTTGAACAACTCGCTTCGACCCTTGCATATCCAGTGCGGCGCTTGCCTTTCTGCTTTTTCTCAACCTGCGGCAGGTTGTATTGCGCCCGGCATGCCTGGGATATCGCCTTCCCCCACTTGACTGTCAGCACGCCGGAGTCCGCTATGCCGCGCACGAATACATTGCCACCCTGGCCCGCGACGCCGATCTGTGTGCCTTTTTCATCAAGCACCTGAGCGGCGAAGGGCACCGGCTTGCCGGCCTCGTCGGTCACATGCAGCATCGCGGCGCGCCCCTGCAGTGTGTCGAATTGCGCTTTCACGATCGCGCCTGCTGTGGGAGCGATGTTCACCCGCGTATTTTTGAATTCGACGTCGTCGTCCAGACCTTTCGGGTCGAGCTCGATCGAATTCATCCGGTATGGCGTGAGGTACGGCAGCACCGCATAGCCGCTGTCGTTGATCCGTACCCCGCTGGCGTATGGCACCTTCGCGCCTGCTGCGCCTGGGGCATAGATGATCGCGGCGCTCTCGTAAAAGCTCTGCCCAAACGTGACGCCGCCTGAATGCGCGATGATCGAGCCAGTGACGTTGGCCGACAGCTGGTCGTAGCCACGGCTCTTGCTGCCGGAGGCGCGCACTTCGCCAAACGAACCGCGATAAGCCGCATTGCCCGAGAGTGATGCATTGCTGCTCGCCTGGGGCGAGGCACCGCTGTAGGTGGTGGTTAAGCCGTATGACAGACGGCTGTCGTCACCGAACGAGCCGTTCAGCGTGGCCATTGCCGAGCTGGATCCGCTGGAGCTATTCGTTCCGCTAAGCATCAGCCGTGGTGCCTGGGCCTGGCGGCCGAGCGGGAGCGTCAGACTGGCCGAAATCTGGTTGTCTTTGGCGCCATAGCTGGTGCTGGTGCGCGCGGCCGTCAGTTGCAGCGACGCACTACGGAACGTCTTCGAGTACCCCACCTGATACTGCGTGCTGATCCCTGGGCGATTCCAGTAGTTGGACACTGCCACCGTCGTAAACAACTGGCCGTAGGTCTTCAGGTCCTGATTGATGGTTGCCTGCGCCTGGCTGCGTTGCCGCTCGATAAAAATCCCGCCTTTCGACAGATCCTGGGCAGAGATCGCATCCCGCAGGTTGTAGTAGCCGTTGGTCGAATAGTGGTAAGTCGCCAGCGAGAAGCTGGTGCCGGTGGGTTCGACGAAACTGCTGTACTGGATTCGGTAGCTTGCGCCTGCTGAGCTGGGTGCGTATTTGAACTTCGTTTGCGCATAGGTCACGTCGAAGCTGAATGCGCCTATCCGTGTATTGAGCGCGAGTCCGGCCAGCCCTGCCAGATAGAACTCAGTGCCTGCTACGCCGGTGTAACCGGTCAGGAGGTTATTGATACCGTGCTGCACCGTGGCCTCAAACAGCATCGGACGCTGGGTGCTGCTCAGGCCGTTGTCGTTCACCTGGCCGATGTTCGCGCTGTAGTAGGTGGTGCCTGCCCGTAGCGCATTTGGCGCATACGAGTACGGCACGATCATCGTTTTGGTGCGGCCGTCGGCTTCGGTGATGAGGACTTCAAGATTGCCGGAATAGCCGGTTGAATACAGGTCGTCGAGCTTGAACGGGCCAGGTGCGACCGTGGTCTCGTAGACGATATTGCCGTTTTGCTTGACGGTGATGCGCGCATTGCTGTCAGCAATACCTTGAATGATCGGCGCGTAGCCGCGTTGCGAATCGGGCAGCATCCGGTCATCGGTCGCGGCGCTCGCGCCGATGATGCCAACCGAATCAAAATATCGTCCGGTGGTGTTCACCTTGCCCACGCGTATTTGCGAGCTCATTTGCGGGAAATTCCGCTGCAGGTACGCATTGGTGGTTTGCCAGCTACGGCTGTGCAGTGCGGAATTGGTCTGCCCGGTGCCAAGGTACTGGAAACGCCACGCGCCGAGGTTCGCTCCGGCGTTCAGGTTGAGATAGGTACTCGTGTTCGGAAGGTCTGCTCCCGAGGTGCGGTACATATTGAAATCGTAGTTCGCGTAGGCCGCGGGTACGCCGTTGTCCCATTGGCTGGGATCGACATAGCCTTGCGGATCGCGCCTGAGCGAAGCCTGTGGCACGCTGAGATCGAGACGCAACTCGCCAGCGTCGAATGCAACATTGGCTTGCGGAATGTCGTGAGCCAGATCGATGCACTGGCTCGTGCTGGCACCTTCAGCCGGGTTGCCTGTGCTGATGCCGAGCCGAGTCAGAAGCTCGGCCGTCAGGCAAGGCGTAACCTGCTTTGTGGCACCGGTTTCCTCAAATTTGACCTGTTCCCGTGAGACGAATATCTGGTTCAGATAGATGTCGACGGAGTAAGTGCCGGACACGACGCCGCCTGCCAACTGAAGCTGATCGTTTCCGATCAGGCTAGCGCTGTTGCCCCACAGCATTGAATTCTCGAAGACCGGCCGGCTGCCAGAGACCGGCAGGGCCGGTTGAGCGGCTGGTGGCGTGATTTCAGTTGCGCCAGCGGAGAGTGCCATCTGGGCTAGTGCGGCGGCCGCAGCGACGTACATGGGCTTTTTGCGTAACCGGGGCAAGGGGTCCCGGCTAGATACTCGGGGTGCGTAAATTTGGTTCATATTTTTTCCGCGCAAAGACATCCCCTGGCACGGCAAAGCGGGCCAAACGGTGCAGATGTCAGAGCGGGGTATTCCGGCGAAGTAAAACGAAGGTGGCGTTTTGCAGCGGGGCGACTATTCGGGCATCAAGGCTTGATTGTCTGGTTGCCCGTCACCATCGAGCCGTAGTCGTCAATGCTTTTAAACGTGACCTCACCCGCAGCAGGCGCTGCCAGGTTTTTGAGCGGGAATGTCTTTGAATCACCTGGCGCAACCATGCCGCTGCCCGCGTCGTAGTGGTGACCGGCCGAGTTGAACTGGACCTCGCCGAGCGAGACGTAATAGGCCGTTGGGTTGCTTGCCTTTAGCGCCATGCCTTTGTTCGCACCCAGCGCGATGAGTTGCCATGCAAGCTGCGTGGGCGCACCGGCCGCTGAGCCGGGCAGGCCGGCCGGACGGTAAAACAGCTTGATCCGCGTTCGTAGCGCGACCTGCAGCAGATTTTCGGAACCGGCCCCCGCAGCGCGCGGCGGAACCTCAAGCACGCTCAGATAAAAGACCGATTCTTTGTCGTTGGGCAGCGGTGCACCGGTGTACATGATGCGCAGCGCTTGCCCCTTGCCTGAATCAATTTGAGCAACGGGGGGCGTGATGACAAAAGGTGCGCTGGATTTGTCCGGTGTATCGTCTTTATCGGTTGCGCTTATCCATGCCTGAATCAGTACGGGGTAACTGTTCTCATTGGTCAGGCGGGTGGTTGTCTCGCGCTCGTCGGCGTTGTAAATCACACGTGTGCCATTGATGACAATGCTGCTATGCGCTGTGCTGGCGGTGGCGATCAAGGTGCCTAGCGCCAGTGCGCGTACGAGTTTGGAGACGATAGTCATGACTTTATCTGGACAGATTGGCGTGAGAAAGACGGAGCATCTGTGTGCTTTCCGGGAATCGCGGATGCGCGGTGTGCCAGGTTTAGTGGCACACCGGTACTGCGACAGGCTTAGTTGTAGGTCATCGAATAAGTCACTTTCGATGTGACATTGCCGGATCCAGCGTTGCCCGCTGGCGAGATGTAGCGAGCGGCGTAAACGATGGTGGCCTTGTTGCCAGCGATCGTTGCTCCCTTGATCGTCGAGATGTCGCCAATCTTGATTGCAGTGCCATCACCATTGACGAGCTGGACCTCGACGTTGGGGGCGGTTCCTGTGTTTTTCAGATTGCCGGTGACGTAATTGATATCGCCGCCATCGAAGTACATCTTGGCGAGCTTGCCGTCAGTACAGGTGGCGGCTGTTCCGCCGAGCGAGACCGTAAAGGGCGTTGCGCCTGCGGTGCTGTTGGCTGTTTTTAGTGTGCTTTTGGACGTCGGGGGAAGCGTGACTGTGGCATCGGCTCCACCAGAGCCGGAGATGCTGATAGTGCAGGTGGTGTCCGTGATGCTGCCGCTGATGGTGATCGTGCCATCCGAGGCGAAAGAGGGGAGAGAAAAGCCCAGCAAACTGGTGACCAGACCGCTGATGACGAGGGGTTTTAGCATGATGTATCCACTACGTTAGTTGTAACAGTAAAGGCTTGTAGGTCCGTCCTTGAATGCGTGACGCATAGGACAGTTGGATACTAGGAGGATGTATTGATGATTCATTTAGGACCATTCCCAAATGAAATTTGATATGGGCTTCGTTGTAAATCGGCGCGAATTCTTGTGAAGATCAGGGGCAAATTTTTTTGGCTGATGGCTTTGTTTTCATCATCGTTTATTGGTTGTCCGATCAATTAATTTTCGCGTGATTCGTTAAGTTAACTAAGTGATGGTTTGAAGCTTAAGTGGTGCATGTGGCTGCATGGAAGTTTGAGGTGTGAGCGCAAGAAGAAACTGTGCGAGCGTGCTGGTTAGAGCGCTAGAGCTGGCGAGCATGCTTCGCGTCAATGCCTGGGGGCTTCGTCTGCAGAAAAATTTCCTGGCGTCCTGGTTTAGGTGAGGCGGGAGCGCATCAAGATGAAACGTTGCATGACCTGAGCGTCTGATGCGTGACGTGATTCGTGGCGAGTAGGTCCGCATGCTTGATGCGGTGTCTGAGGCGTCGCTTGATGTTCGCTAGCCAGGCAAGGAAGGCTCGCGTAGGTGTCATTTTTATTTCTATTTCGACAGACGGATCGCATGGCGTCATGGAGTGGCTATAGCGTGTGTCCAGTCAAAAATTCAGGCCCCGGCACAGCCAAGGTGTTTTTTAAATGTAAGCAAGGAATTTTTTTAGCGGAAGCGCACTATTTTTTCTTGTTTTTATAAAAAACCAATTGATTCGTTATGGGAAATAATTTTGATGCCGGAAGGTATGCCGCGAAATGCGTGTGACATGGCACAGGTCGCTGCAGCGCATTGTTCGCCTGAACTCAGGCATAAGAGGATGGTGGCGGGCGTGTGGCTGCGCAGTGACGCACGTTATACGCGGGCAGTTTGTGCGCGCCAAAGGCCCAAGCCGCAACTGGTGGCGCTGAGGCATAGCGTGCTCGATGGGGGTGAGCGAGCCGATCAATACCGGTGGCGTGTGGAAGGCCGGCTATCGGCGCGCCGATAGCCGCCGATAGCCGCCGATAGCACGGCGCAGAAAAACAAAAAGCCCAGTCAGATTTGACTGGGCTTTTTGCCTGAAACGGTTGGTGCCGGAGAGAGGAGTCGAACCCCCGACCTTCGCATTACGAATGCGCTGCTCTACCAACTGAGCTACACCGGCATCACGAGAACCGCGATTATATGAATTTTTCCGTCTCGTTGACAAGCCTGCCGGTCAATTTTTTGTTTCGAGATGGTAGCGGGTCACGCGTTCAACTTCGTTTTTTGAGCCAAGAAATACGGCGATTCGTTCATGCAGGCTTTGCGGTGCCACATCGAGAATGCGCTGCGTTCCATTGGTTGCCGCACCCCCTGCCTGCTCCACGATAAATGCCATCGGATTGGCTTCGTACATCAACCGTAGCTTGCCTGGCTTGTCGGGCGTGCGCTTGTCGGCCGGGTACATAAAAATGCCGCCACGGTTCAGGATGCGGTGCACATCGGCCACCATCGAGGCAATCCAGCGAGTATTGAAATCAGCCTGGCGTGGGCCTTCCTTGCCGGCTAAAAGTTCGTCGACATAGCGCTGGACGGGGGGATACCAGTGGCGTTCGTTCGATGCGTTGATCGCGTATTCGCGGGTGTCGACGGGAATCTGCATGTTGCTTTGGGTGAGCACCCATGAGCCGAGTTCGCGGTCGAGCGTGAAGCAGTTCACGCCATTGCCGGTGGTGAGCACCAGCACGGTTTGTGGCCCATACACCGCGTAGCCTGCTGCGACTTGCTGGGTGCCGGGTTGCAGAAACGATTGCTCGGTGGGCTGCTGGCCGTCCGGGCAGCGCAGCACCGAGAAAATCGTGCCAATCGATACGTTTACATCGATATTCGACGAGCCATCGAGCGGATCGAAGACTAGTAAATATTCGCCTCTCGGATAGTTGCTGGGGATGGGAAAGAACGTTTCCATTTCTTCGGACGCCATGCCCGCGAGGTTGCCGCCCCATTCGTTAGCGTCCAGCAGGATTTCATTCGAGAGGATGTCGAGCTTCTTTTGCACTTCGCCCTGCACGTTCTCGCTGCCTGCGCTGCCGAGCGCCTCGCCCAGCGCGCCTTTGCTGACGTGATAACTGATCGCCTTGCAGGCGCGCGCCACGACTTCAATTAGCAGGCGCAGGTCGGCGGGCAGGTTGTTGTTTTCGCGTTGTTGCTCGATCAGATATTTCGTGAGCGTGGTGCGGCGCTGTAAAGCCATCGAAAGACTCCAGGAAAGCGAAGCGGCAAGCCAGACCGGCAAGGTCACAGCGGGCCAGAGAGGAACGGAAGAGCGTGAGAAGCGGCGATTTTACCCGTGTGTGCGTGGCTTGATCGCGTTTGCACGTGTCGCGTCTGGTGATGACCGTTGATGTCAGGTGATGCGGCGGGTAGCGGGGGTGGCCGGTTTGGGCTCAGAGCAGCTCGATTTGGGGCAGGGTCAGGACGCTGGTTTCCCGCATGGTCGAGACGAAATCGACCGCGTAGGGACGCTTGGCAAACGCGGGCAGCGTGGCGGCGTAGAGCTCACCGGCCAGCGCGGTGTTGCTGGCCGTGAGCACTGGGCGGGCGCTGACGTAGTGCTTGTCGAGGTAGGTCGAGACCGCCCAGAGCGGCAGCGCGGCAATGCCGCGACGGCTGGCGACTAGTTGCAGGATGGCGACGGTCAGCTCGGAGGTGCGTCGCCGGGGCTCGATGCCTGCGGGTTTGAGCACCTGGCGCACGATATCCAGCATGTCGTCCGGCACGGGGTAGGTAATCAGGGTTTCGTCGCGGAAATGCTCGGCCGTGAGCGCGGCTTCATGCGCCAGCGCGTGATCGTTGCCGACAAGGCCGACGATCTGGAAGCGAAATAGCGGGTGGTAGGTGACGGCTTCATCCGGATCTGCTTCGGCGACGATGGCGAGGTCCGCGCGATCCTGGTGGAGCAGGCCGATGGGATCGGCATGAAAGCCCGACACGATATCGAGCTCAACTTCTGGCCAGCGCTGGCGGAACACATCCATCGCGGGCATTAGCCAATCGAAGCAGGTATGGCATTCCACCGCGATGCGCAGCATGCCGCCTGTGCCCAGCGCGAGGCGGGCAACGTCACGTTCGGCAGCTTCGATCGCGGGGACGACCTCGGCGGCCAGCGTGAGCAGCCGTTTGCCTCCGGGAGTGAAGCTGAGCGGCGCTGATTTGCGGACAAAGAGCGGCATGCCGAAATGCGCTTCAAGGGCTTTGAGTTGATGCGACAGCGCGGATTGCGTCAGGCAGAGCAACTGCGCGGCACGCGACAGGTTGCCGGTATCGCGTAGCGCCAGCAGCGTTTGCAGGTGGCGGAGTTCGAGCGGGGAGCGAATCATGGCGGAATGGCTGGGTGTGAGATGGCGTGAAAGGGTTCGAATCGGGCGTCAGTTGGACGTGAATCGAGCGTGAACTGAGCCGGGTAAATTCATCAAATAAATGCCTGAATGAAGCATGAATAAAATTCATGATAATTCACAAAAATTTTCGTTTGAATAATAAATTACCGGAATGAATACTGGTGTCCATTCTTGGACTAGAGGACACCATGAGCACGGCACACATCCTGGGTTTTCCGCGCATTGGCGCGGATCGTGAACTGAAATTCGCGCTGGAGCGGTATTGGCGCGATGGCATGAAGGCGCAGGATGAGGCGGCGCTGCGCGACACCGGCCGCGCGTTGCGCGCTAGCCATTGGCGCACGCAACAAGACGGTGGTTTGACGTATGTCACGGTGGGCGATTTCGCGTGGTACGACCATGTGCTGACGACCCTGGCGCATGTCGGTGGCTTGCCGCAGCGTTTTGGCTTCGACGCGGCGCAGCTCACGCTGGCGCAGTACTTTGCGCTGGCGCGGGGCAATCCGGCGCAGCCCGCGATGGAAATGACCAAATGGTTCGATACGAACTATCACTACCTGGTGCCTGAGTATTCCCCCGCGACGCAATTTGGCCCAGGCGTCGAGTGGCTCTTCGATGAAGTGAGCGAGGCTCAGGCGGCTGGACATCAGCCAAAGGTCGCGCTGGTGGGGCCGTTGAGCCTGCTGTGGCTGGGCAAGGCGCGCGATGGCTTGAGCGATACGCTGAGCTTGCTTGAGCGTCTGCTGCCCGCGTATCAGCGTTTGCTGGCGCGTTTGCGTGAGCAGGGGGTCGAATGGGTGCAGATCGACGAGCCGATTTTCGCGCTGGATTTGCCCGAAGCCTGGCGCGCGGCGGCACCGGCGGCTTACGCCGCGCTGGCACCGCATGCGCCGAAGCTGCTGTTCACCACTTGCTTCGATGATGTCAGCGAGCACGCGGCATGGCTTAAGGCATTGCCTGTGGCTGGGCTGCATCTGGATCTGGTGCGCGCCCCGGCTCAGCTCGAAATTTTTCTGGCGGATTATCCGGCGGACAAAGTGTTGTCGTGTGGCGTTGTGGATGGACGCAATGTCTGGCGCAATGACCTCGATGCAACGCTGGCGCGTCTTGAGGCAGCACGTGCGCAACTGGGTGAGCGCTTGTGGGTCGGCAGTAGTTGCTCGCTGCTTCATGCGCCCGTCGATCTCAACCATGAGCCCCGGCTGGATGCCGAGCTGCGCAGCTGGCTAGCCTTTGCCGTGCAAAAAGTGCGCGAAGTCGCGCTGCTGCGCGATGCGCTGACGCAGGGCCGTGACGTTGCCGCCGCCGAGTTCGATGCCGCGCGTGCCGCTGCGGCGGCGCGCCGTACATCGAGCCGGATTCACAATCCGCTGGTCAAGCGTCAGGTTGAGGCGCTGACCGAGGCTCAGGCACAGCGTTCGTCGGGCTATGCGCAGCGTGCGCAGGTGCAGCGCGAGCGCTTTGCGTTGCCGCTGTTGCCGACCACGACCATTGGCTCGTTTCCGCAGACCGCTGAGATTCGCGCGGCCCGGGCGGCGTACAAGCAAGGGGGCCTGAGCCATCTCGACTACCTTGAAGCGATGCGCGGGCACATTCGTCAGGCGATCGACAAGCAGTTGTCGTATGGCCTCGATGTGCTGGTGCATGGCGAAGCCGAGCGCAACGACATGGTGGAGTACTTCGGCGAGCTGTTATGGGGTTACGCGATTACTGCCAACGGCTGGGTGCAAAGCTATGGCTCACGTTGCGTGAAGCCGCCGCTGATCTACGGTGATGTGTATCTGCCCGAGCCGATGACAGTGGGCTGGGCCACCTATGCGCAGTCGCTGACGGACAAGCCGGTGAAGGGCATGTTGACGGGGCCGGTGACGATGCTGCAGTGGTCGTTCGTACGCGATGACCAGCCGCGCTCGCAAACCGCGTTGCAAATTGCACTGGCGCTGCGCCAGGAAACCCAGGCGCTGGAGGCGGCGCATATCGGCATGATCCAGATCGACGAGCCCGCGTTGCGTGAAGGCTTGCCATTGAAGGCGCGTGAGCGTGCAGCGTATCTGCGCTGGGCGGTACAGGCGTTTCGCGTCGCGGCGTCTGGGGTGAAAGACGAGACGCAGATCCACACACACATGTGCTATTCGGAATTCGGCGACATTCTGCCGTCGATCGCGGCGCTTGATGCGGATGTGATTTCGATTGAAACGACGCGCTCGAACATGGAGTTGCTCGATGCCTTCGAAACCTTCGAATACCCGAACGAGATTGGCCCGGGTGTCTATGACATTCATTCTCCACGGGTGCCGACGGCTGATGAAATGGCCGCGTTGATCGGCCTGGCACTGGAGCGGATTCCGGCGCAGCGTTTGTGGGTCAATCCTGACTGCGGCCTCAAGACGCGTGACTGGCAGCAAGTGGACCCCGCGCTGGTGGCGATGGTCGAAGCGGCGAAGAAAGCCCGTGCCGCGCTAGCGTTGCGTGCCGCCAGGACGCATGCGGTGGCGTGATGAGCGCTTGAACGCATTCAAGCGGCGCGTGCAGCGTGCAGCATGAACGAAGCCCGCCAGCAATCTCTGCTGGCGGGCTTCAGTGCGTTTGTTTGCGTTACCTGGCAAGACTTAGCTCAGTGCTTTTTCCACAATCTCCTTGACGTCGCGTGAGCGCACTTGCGTGGCGACTTGTTCCAGCGCTGCGCGCATGCCGTCGCGCAGCACCGGCGTAAAGCGCCGCCATAGCTCCAGTGAGCGCGCAAGGCGTGCGGCTACTTGCGGATTGAGCGCATCAAGGGCGATTACCTGTTCGGCCCAGAACGCGTAGCCCGAGCCATCTTCCGCGTGAAACTGCGCCGGATTGGCGGCGCAGAAGCTGAAGATCAGCGAGCGGGCGCGGTTCGGGTTTTTCAGGTTGAACGCTGGATGGCTCATCAGCGTGCGCACGATCTCTAGTACCGGACGGCCCGCGCGGCCACGCTGCGTGGCTTGCAAGGCGAACCATTTGTCGATCACCAGCGGCTCGTTTTCGAAGCGGCGGTAGAAGTCGTCCAGCGCAGCGCTGGCTTCGCTGTTGCCGTTGCCATTGCTGCTGCTGGCCGCAATGCTGATTAATGTGGCGAGCGCGGCGGCGCGGTCGGTCATGTTGTCGGCGGCCGCATATTGCGCTTGCGCGAGACGCAGGGCTTCAGCCGGATCATCCAGTTCAGCCAGGTAAGACAGCGCGAGATTTTTCAAGGCGCGCTGGCCGGCTGCTTCGGGGGTGGCGCGGTAAGCGCCGGGCGTGCGGTTGAGCTCGTAGGTGGCGCCCCATTCGTGTTGTAGCGCCTGTGCCAGGTGACGGCGCGCGAATTGCCGGGCCTGATGGACGGCAGCCGGATTCGATTCGGTCATTTGCTCGGCCAGATAGGTTTCGGAGGGCAGCATCAGCGCCAGTTCACGGAACGCCGGGCTTAGCGAGGTGTCGTTCAGCACTTGGGTGAAAGCAGCCGTGAAGCGCTCGTCCAGATGCAGCGGCGCGCCGCACGCGGCGGCTTCGGCCAGTGTCAGCAGGGCCCGCGTGGCGAGCCGCTGGCCTGCTTCCCAGCGATTGAAGGGGTCGCTGTCATGGGCTAGCAGAAAGGCCAGATCGTCGGCGCTGTAGTCGTAAGCCACGATCACCGGCGCGGAAAAATTGCGCAGCAGCGAGGGCCGTGGCAGCGCGGTGATTCCTTCGAAGACGAAGGTTTGTTCTGTCTCGGTGAGCTCCAGCACGCGTGTGGTGTCAGCGGCGGCGTGAGGCTCGCCGCTTAGACGCAGCGGCAGGTCGGCACCGTTGGCGTCAATTAGCCCCAGCGCGAACGGAATCAGGAGTGGCTCAGCGGCTGCGGGGGCGGCGAGCGGGCGGCCCGGGCGCTGCGCGAGCGTCACGCTATAGCGCTGCTGCGCGGCGTCGTAATGGGTGCTCACGTTCACCCGCGGCGTGCCCGATTGGCTGTACCAGCGCTCGAATTGCGTCAGATCGCGCTGGTTCGCATCGGCCATCGCCTGGCGGAAATCGTCACAGCTCACCGCCTGGCCATCGTGGCGCTGGAAGTACAGGTCCATGCCCCGGCGAAAGCCTGCGCGGCCAAACAGCGTCTGATACATCCGCACCACTTCCGCGCCTTTTTCATAGACCGTCATGGTGTAGAAGTTGTTGATCTCGGCATAGCTTTCCGGGCGTACTGGATGGGCCATGGGGCCCGCATCTTCGGCGAATTGCATCTGGCGCAGCACCCGGACATCTTCGATGCGTTTGGTCGCGCGCGCGGCTGGGTTGTGCTCGCCGCCCGCCATGTCGGCGGAGAATTCCTGGTCGCGGAATACCGTCAGCCCTTCTTTCAAACTCAGTTGAAACCAGTCGCGGCAAGTGACGCGGTTGCCGGTCCAGTTGTGGAAGTATTCGTGGCCCACCACGGCTTCGATGTTGGCGAAATCGGTATCGGTCGCGGTTTCGGGATTAGCCAGCACGTACTTCGTGTTGAAGATGTTGAGCCCTTTGTTTTCCATCGCCCCCATGTTGAAGTCGCTCACCGCGACGATCATGAAGCGCTCCAGATCCAGTTCCAGGCCATAGCGGGTTTCGTCCCACTGGATCGCGTGGATCAGCGAATCCATCGCGTGGCGGGTTTTGTCGAGGTCGTGTGGTTCGACCCAGACTTGCAGCAGTTTTTCTGCCCCCGAGCGGCTGCGGACCCGCTCTTCGAGCGCGACCAGCTTGCCTGCGACCAGGGCGAACAGATAGCTCGGCTTGCGGAACGGATCTTCCCAACGGGCGAAGTGACGGCCGTCTGGCAAGTCACCGGCTTCGAGCAGATTGCCGTTGGAGAGCAGCACCGGATACGCGGTTTTATCCGCGCGCAGCGTGACGGTATAGATCGACATCACATCGGGGCGGTCGAGAAACCACGTAATGCGGCGAAAGCCTTCCGCCTCGCATTGCGTGAAGAAATTCCCGCTCGACACATATAGCCCTGACAGCGTGGTGTTTTGTGCGGGATGGCAATGGCCGGTCAGGGTCAGCTCGAACGTGCCGGGGAGTTCGCCCAGCGTCAGGCCATGCTCGTGAACTTGAACGGCGTGGTGCGGCTTGCCATTGAGCGCGGCGCTGACGAATTCGAGTTGCTCGCCCGCTAGTTCGAGCTGGGCGGCCGGCGCGACCTCCGGGTTGCGCCGCATGCGCAGTGTGCTTTTAACCGTCGTGCGTTCGGCGGCGAGATCGAAGTCGAGGGCAACGGTGTCGATTAGAAAGGCCGGGGGCGTGTAGTCGGCGCGGTGGATCACGGTGGGGGAGGTGGATTCGGCCATGGGCGTGGGGGCAGGTTGAGTAGATGAGTCGATGAATGGGGACGCCGCGTCCGGCGCGTGACGCAGCACCGGTGCAGCACGGGTGGCAGCAGGCAGGCATGGGCCCGTCGCGGCTTCAGGTTCGGGCTCGGGCTCGGCTTCAGGTTCAGGTTCAGGTTCAGGTTCAGGTTCAGGCTGATTCAGCGGCTGATGCGGGAACTGGCACAGCGGCTAACTCCGAGCCTGATACAGGCGGCTCATTGTACAAAGGCGCGGAGGGCTGGGTGGCGTCGCGGATTTTCTGAGCTTGTGGGCCAGGGCGGCGTATTATCGGGCGCGCTTCGCGTGCTGCGCGAGCGACGACGGTTCTGTTACGAGAGGATGACGATGAAATTCGACCAATGGGCGCGTCCCGCCACTTTATGGCTCATCACGCTGACGGCCTTGCTGTCTGGCTGCACGACCTATGTCACGACCCAGGTGACAGCGTTTTCTGACTGGAGCGGCAGTGACGCTAACCGCACCTATGCGTTCAGCCGTTCGGCTGAGCAGCAGAACAATCTGGAACAGGCCACGTATGAACAGCTTGTCGCCGGTGAGCTGGCGGCTCATGCATTTCGTCAGGTGAACCTGGCGGAGGCACGTTATCTGGTCGCGCTGACGTATGGCGTGCGCCAGGACACGATGACGGTGGCGCAGCCGGTGTATTACGCCAACCCCTGGCCTTATTACTGGGGCCGTCCGGTTGATCCGTGGGGGCCGTGGGGACCCATGGCACCTTTCCCGGCGGGCTATGTGAATCAGAGCTATCCCGTGTTTGCGCACCGTCTGAGCCTGCGGATGACCGAGCGGGGCAGTGGCAAGGAGGTGTATCGCGTGCAGGCACGCAACATCGACGAGCAACCCGCGCTGGTGTACGCGATGCCATACCTGGTGCGCAGCGCGCTGGCGGATTTTCCGCTGGGTAATGGCGTGGTGCGAACCGTCAGGATTCCGTTGAGTCCGAATACACCAGCACGTAGTGAGCTGCCGATGACGGCACCTGCTTCGGCTATGCCTGTTGCGGGTGCTGCATCCGCTGCACCCGCAACGGTAAAAACCGGGCAGTAATCCGGTGGCCCGGCAAGGGCTGAGAGGCATCAAGCCAGCGTGAAGCCAAGCGTGAATAAAAGACACGGCCCGGCAGATATTTCTGCCGGGCCGTGTCTTTTCTGCGCTGGCCTGGCCGAGCCTGGCACCGCGCAGTTCGCTATTTGCTATTTTGCTAGCCCGCGCTAGAACCCGACGCCAAACAGCATCAGCGCACCCAGCACGACAAACATCACAGCAGCGATGCCGTGCACCACCTTGGGCGACAGTGCATGAGCGAACCGGTCACCCAGCACGATGGCGGGCACGTTTGCCAACATCATGCCGAGGGTCGTGCCGAGCACCACAGCGAAAAAATCATGGAAACGCGCGGCGAGCGCCACGGTGGCGAGCTGGGTTTTATCGCCCATTTCTGCGAGGAAAAACGTGATGACTGTCGCGCTGAAAACCCCGAGCCGGGTCCGGGTAGCGCTGGCGTCGTTTTCATCGAGCTTGTCGGGCACCAGAATCCACAGGCCCATGGCGATAAAAGAGGCCGCCAGCACCCAGCGCATCGCGCTTGGCGTAACGAGTGCGCCGAGCCACGCGCCGAGCGCGCCAGCGCCTGCGTGATTGATCAGTGTGGCGACGAAGACACCGAGGATGATGGGAATGGGCTTGCGATAGCGTGCGGCGAGCACGAGTGACAGCAACTGGGTTTTGTCACCGATTTCGGCGAGCGTGACTGCCCCGGTTGAGATCAGAAAGGCTTGATTCATGACTGGATAATTCCCCGGGCCGAGATAAGTGCGAGCGACGATCCACGACATACCGGGCCCGAAAAAGCGGCTGTCATGGATCATCGGTCTCGCCAGGCCCAGAGGCTGCGTCTGCCATGGCCGTATAGGCCAAGCTTGTTGACAGACGCCCCCGCAGTGTGCGCGCCATGTATCTGGAATCGGCAAACTCGCCAGAAGCAGAACGTGGGGCAGGTGCGGGGCGGCTACTCCCCAATGAAGGGCGGAGTCTAGCACGCCGATATGGCTTTGCGCGGCAGCCGGAAGATAAATTTGAGATGGAAAATCTGCGCGGCGCAGTGGCGTGCCAACGGTAGGACGAGGGCCTTGGGCTTAGTGCTCACCTGGCAGCGCTGCCAGCCAGTGCTGCTCCAGTCTGGCGAGTAGCGCGGCGCGTTCAGCGGGGGTGATGAAGGACGCTTCGAAGCTGTTGCGCAGCAGCGTGTAGGCCGCTGCGTCGTCGAGTTCGAGTGCTTCGATGGTAGCCAGATAGTTCGCGTTGACATAGCCGCCGAAATAAGCCGGATCGTCTGAATTCACCGTGACGGCTACGCCCTCGTCGAGCAGCGCCTTGAGCGTGTGCTGCGTCATGTCGTCAAACACCCGCAGCTTCAGGTTGGACAGCGGACACACCGTGAGCGCGATCCGCTCCTGTGCGAGGCGGGCGACGAGTGCGGGGTCTTCGAGACTGCGCACGCCGTGGTCGATGCGGTCTACGTGTAGCAGGTCAAGCGCTTCGTAGATATACGCGGGCGGCCCTTCTTCACCAGCGTGAGCGACGAGTTTCAGCCCGGCCGCGCGGGCTTGAGCGAAGACCCGCTCGAACTTCGCCGGCGGGTGGCCCGCTTCCGACGAATCGAGCCCGACGCCGATCAGCCGGTGCGGATACTGCGCAAAAAGCGGCCGCGCGGCTTCGAAGGTGGCCAGCGCGTCTTCTTCCGGCAGATGGCGCAGAAAACACAGAATCAGCTTGCTGCTCAGACCACGCGTTTGCGCCTCGGCTAGCGCGCGTTCGATGCCTGCGACCACGGTGGCGATTGGCACGCCGCGTTCGGTATGGGTTTGCGGGTCGAAGAAAATTTCCGCGTGAGCGACGCAATCGGCCAACGCGCGTTCGGTGTAGGCGCGGGTCATGTCATAGAAATCCTGCTCGGTCAGCAACACGCTCGCGCCCGCGTAATAAATATCGAGGAACGATTGCAGATCGGTGAAGGCATAGGCGGCGCGCAATGCTTCGACGCTGTCGTAAGCCAGCTTGACGCCGTTACGCTGCGCAAGCTGGAAGATCAGTTCGGGCTCTAATGAGCCTTCGATATGTATGTGCAGCTCGGCTTTGGGGGCGTGTGAAATCTTGCTGGCGAAGCTCGGGTGCAGGGCGGTAGCTGGCATGGTGGGGGCGAGGAAAGCAGATGAAATCAACTGCGGTTGACGGAGGGTAAAGCGGGCTTATCTTTTTGCCGTTTGGGCTTCGAGCGCTTGCAACAGTTGCGCGGCGGTGGCGATGGCAATGCTTTCAGGCGATTTTTCGGTAATACCTGCGACACCTAACGGGCAGTGCATGCGGGCAATCTGCGCCGGGTCGATGCCGATGGCGGCGAGGCGGTGCTCGAACTGCTGGCGCTTGGCGTGCGAGCCCAGCAAGCCAAAGAAGGCCGCATCACCCCGGCGCAAGATGTGTTCGGCCAGCGCGAGGTCATGCGGGTCGTGCTGGGTCATCACGATGAAATAGCTATGCGGCGCGGCTTGTGCGACCGCCTGGGCGAAATCCGCGCTGTGCTCCAACCGGAGATTGGCGGCCGGCAGTGTGTCAGGTGCGGGGAACGGCGCGCCAGGCTCGGCCACCCAGCGCACCCGGCACGGCAGTGTGGCGAGCACGTGAACCAGGGCGGTACTCACATGGCCCGCGCCAAACAGTTCGATGGCAAATTCACGCGGGGCGATGGTCTCGGTGAGCAGCGCCGTGCTGCCACCGGGGGCGGCTTCGGCATGCTCCCACAACAGGCAGTCGGCCCGTTCGACTCCGGCTTCTGGTTCCGATAGCAGCACCGCTTCGGCGCTGGCACCGAATGACACGCTGCGCACCGTCGAAGTGCCGCTGGCGAGACGCCGGGCCAGCGTGGTGACCCAGCCCAGGTCACCGATATCGAGCCGCTCGAATGCGAGCACCACGGCACCACCACAACACTGGCCCAGGCTGGGGCCCAGCGCGAAGCGTTCAAGCCGCCGCAGATGCGGCACGCGTGTGCCTTCGCGCAAGACCTGGCGCGCGCTTTCGATGGCTTTCCATTCGAGATGGCCGCCGCCGATGGTGTGCCGTGCTGCATCGCGGGTGACGATCATCCGGGTGCCGGCTTCACGTGGCGCGGAGCCCTCAACGCGGGCGACTGTTACTAGTACCACCGCATCGCCATGTGTCAGCAGTTGTTGCAGATCGGCAAGCCAGGTTTGCATCAGGTATTTCTCCGGCATGGCCTGAGGGGCGGTGGTGCAACACCACGCCTCATCTCAGGCCCGGTGGGCAGGGGCAACCGGGCTAGCGCGAGCGATGGCGGTTATGCCACAGGCTCAGTACCAGCGGAATAAACGCAATCACGAAGGCCAGCAGGGACCAGCCTGGCAGTGAGATGCCGAGTACAGGCGGATAGAGGGTTTCGCACAGGCCGCCGACCTTGAACACGCCTGGCAGCCAGGTGGCCGGTGGCAGGCTGTCGACCACCGGTTGCAGCGCATCGAAGCCGCAACTGAAGCCAGGGTTAGCCTGGACATAGACATGCCGGGCGGCAGTGGCGATGCCCGCAGCGGCGGCCAGCGCGGCCATGGCTTCCAGCACGCGGATGCCGATCCATTGCTTGAAGCGCGCGCCAAGAAAGGCGAACAGCGCGATCAGCAAAAAGAAATAGCGTTGCAGGATGCACAAAGGACAAGGGTCTTCGTGACGGACGTACTGAAAATACAGTGCACCGCCGACGAGCCCAAGACATGCCAGGCCTAGTAAAACCAGCAGGAGGCGTTCGCGGCGCAGTGCCGCAGGAGCGGAGTCGTAATTCATGAGTGGCAAGCCAGGAGAGCGGAGGAAAAGAGCGCTGAGGCACCGGGCAACCCAGCCCCGCGCACTGCGGCGATTCTAGCGCGAAGGCTTGTGGTTCCGGTGTTCCGGTAACCGGCATTCGCGTTGAAAGGCTGGCGCAGGCTTGTCTGCGCCAGTGAAGGGGGGGGCTTAACGGTTAGCGGGTTAGCGGTTAATGCTTGACGTTGATTTGGGGGTGACGCTGAGACTGGAGCCGAGCACGGGGCCCAGTACGGCTTCGACGGCGCGGCCGATGGCCAGCAGTGCGTCGTCGTGAAACGGTGCGCTGGCCAGCATCAGCCCGACGGGCGCTTCGCCATGCGGATGGCAGGGCACGGACAGCGCGCAGCTATTGAGGAAATTGAACACGCTTGGATTGCGCAGCACGAGCGCATTGGCGCGATTGAAGGCGCTAAAGCTGGCGTCGTCATGCGCGAAATCGGCGACGCGCGGCGCGATCACCGGCACGGTGGGCGCGACCAGCACGTCGAAGCGCTGCCATAGCGGCGCGGCGGCGGCCTGCATCGCGCGGCGTTCAGCGAGCAGGTCGAGATAATCGGCGGCACTCGCGGGCTCGCCTTTCAGAATACGGCTCAGCACGCGCGGGTCGTATTGCTGGCGATGCGCGTCGAGCAGCGGCCGATGCCATGCATAGGCTTCAATCGGAGAAAAACCGAAGCGGTTGATTTCCGGCATGCGTTCCAGTTCAGCGAAACGGACTTCGCTGACTATCGCGCCAGCCGCTTCCAGATGACGCAGCGCGGCCTCTATCGCGCTGGCTACGGCGGGTTCGAGGTCGTCGGTGACGTAGTGATTCAGCACGCCCAGACGCACGCCTTCGAGTGGCCGGGCTACCGGAATTTCAGGGGGCAGGCCCGCGAGCAGACGATCCATCAGCGCGCAGCAAGCCACCGAGACGCCAATCGCACCATACGAATCGAGCGAAGGCGCAAGCGGCACGCCCCCTTGCAGCGGGATGCGCGCCGCCGTTGCCTTGAAGCCGGTCAGGCCGCACAGGGCGGCTGGAATCCGGATGGAGCCACCAGTGTCGCTGGCCAGCGCGACAGCGGCCATGCCATCCGCGACGGAGGCCGCCGCGCCTGACGACGAGCCGCCAGCGATCCGTTCCTGCCCCGGTACGCCGCGTTGCCAGGGCGATAGCGGATGGCCGAAATGCGCGTTCAGGCCAAGCCCGGAGAAGGCGAATTCGCTCATGTTGGTGCGCCCGACAAACACCGCCCCCGCGCGCCGCAGCCGCGCGACGACCTGAGCGTCGGCTGTGGCAGGCGGATTCTGGGCGAGCACGGTTGAACCGGCGCGGGTGACCTCGCCTGCGACATCAAACAAATCTTTGACTGATACCGGGATGCCCGCGAGCGGGGACAGCACGGTGCCCGCCGCGCGTAGTTGATCCTGGGCATCGGCGGCGGCGCGTGCCTGAGCGGCGTCGGACTGGATAAAGACGGTAGCGCCCTGGCCAGATGGCGCGCTGATGCGCTCCAGCGCGGCTTCGACCAGCGCCCGGCTGGTGGTGCGGCCAGCGGCGAGATCGGCGGCTAGCTGGGCGAGGGGAGCGAAAGGGGTCGGGGTCGGGGTCGAGGACGTGGAAGTGATGGTCATAAGGGGCTCGATGGAGGCTTGAATGGGGGGGTGAACGGGGGCTTAAAAAGCGCTGAAAGAAGGCTCAAAGAAGATTCAGGGCAGAGCGTGAGCCGGGGCTGGAGAACGGGAGAAAACACCTCCAGGCACTGCGAATTTCTGCTAGCCGGATGGGCACGCTGGCGTATCCGGGGGCGCTTGGCGCTCAGTCGCTAACCAAGGGCGGCTGGAGCCGAATTGTAGAGCGCTTTCCCGCTGCTTTGCTGCGGCCGCCGGACCCCTGTGAGTTACCATCCCCCCCTTGGTTTGACTACGTGTAATCAGGAGCGTCTTTATGCATCATGGCATCGGCTTTATTCAGGATCTGGCGGTGGTGATGGCCTTCGCGGGCATCGTCACCGTGCTGTTTCATCGCCTGAAGCAGCCGGTGGTGCTGGGCTATATCGCAGCGGGTGTGATTATCGGGCCGTACACGCCGCCGTTTCAGCTCATCAACGACAAGCAGACCATCCAGACCCTCGGTGAACTAGGGATGGTGTTCCTGATGTTTTCGCTGGGGCTTGAGTTCAGCTTGCGCAAGCTGTTCCGGGTGGGGGCCACAGCGATTGTCGCGGCGCTGTCCGAGATCGTCTTGATGCTCTGGATTGGTTATGAAATCGGCAGCGCGTTTGGCTGGAGCTCGATGGATTCGCTGTTTCTGGGCGCGATCCTCGCCATCTCATCCACCACCATCATCGTCAAGGCTTTATCCGAACTCGGCTTGAAGCGTGAGCGGTTTGCCCAGCTGGTGTTCGGCATTCTGATTGTCGAAGACATTCTGGCGATTGCGATGCTGGTGCTGCTTACCGGCATCGCGCAAACCGGCGAACTGAGCGCAGGTGTGGCTGCCGTTACGCTGGGCAAGCTGCTGCTGTTCATGACGGTGTCGCTGGTAGTCGGCATTTTGCTGGTGCCACGGGCGCTCAACTACGTGGCGCGTTCGCGCAGCGACGAGATGCTGCTGGTGTCGGTGCTGGGTTTTTGCTTTGGCTTTTGCCTGCTGGTGATGAAGCTCGATTACAGCATTGCGCTGGGCGCATTTCTGATCGGCGCGATCATCGCTGAATCGCGTCACCTGCATCGCATCGAGCATCTGATCGGGCCGCTGCGCGATGTGTTCTCCGCGATCTTTTTCGTCACGATTGGCCTGATGCTCAATCCGCGCGTGCTGATCGACTATGCCTGGCCTATCGCGGTCATTACGGTGGCGGTGGTGCTCGGCAAGATTGTGTCGTGCGGGCTGGGCACTTTTCTCGCGGGCAAGGATGGGCGCACGGCGATGCGGGTCGGCATGACGGTGTCGCAGATCGGCGAGTTCTCGTTCATCATCGCGTCGCTTGGCCTGACTCTGAAAGTAACCAGCGCGTTTCTGTACCCGATTGCCGTGGCCGTGTCGGCGCTGACGACCCTCTTCACGCCCTACCTGATTCGCGCCGCTGATCCGCTGACGAAGCGTCTGAGCCAGGCGATGCCCCGCACCGTTTCGAACGTGTTCGGGCTCTACGCGCAATGGCTCGCCAGCCTTGGGCCCAGTTCCAGCGGCCCGACGCTGTTTAGCCTGAGCCGCCGCATCCTGATGCAGGTGGCGATCAATCTGGCGCTGGTTGTGGCGATCTTTCTCGTGGTGTCGTATAGCGCGCCTTATGCCAGCTTGTGGCTGGCACGCTGGCTGCCATCGGAGCCGCTGCAGCGCGCTGTGCTGTGGAGCCTGGCGCTGTTGCTGTCGATGCCGTTTCTGGTCGCCGTGTTTCGCAAAACCAAGTCGCTGGCGCTGCTGCTTGCCGAAGTCAGCGTGCAGCCAGCCAAAGCGGGACGCTTTACCCGCGCATTGCGCTATGCGATCTCGGATCTGGTGCCGGTGGTGTCGATGGTCGGAGTGTTTTTGCTGGTGGCCGCGCTCTCGGGCGCAATCTTGCCGCCAACAGGCTTGCTGATCGCAGTGCTGGTTTGCGCGGCGCTGTTGCTGATGCTGATGTGGCGCTGGTGCGTGAAAATCCACGCGGCGATGCAAATTGCGTTGCGTGAGACGCTCGAAGAGCAGCCCGATCCCTGAAGGGCCGGCTTGGGCGGCCAGGTTTGCCGTGCCGGAGTGGCTGGCGGATAATTCGGGCTGGCCCATTCTTCGTTCGCGCGCCTGCGCGGCTGCCCAACGTTATGAACGAAAAAAAGTCTGATCCTGCTGATATCTCCCGCGCTTCTCCGGCTGCGTCACCTTCCTCTCCTGTTGTTGCTTCTCCTGTTTCTGCTCCACCTCCTCCTTCGTCGTCTTCTGCTGCTGCGGCACCCGGTGCCCGTGGTGCGCCGGCTTCGGCCGCCAGCCCAGTAGCCACTAGCACAGCGGCGGCACGCGCCGCGACGGATGCGCCTGGCAGCGCGTCGAATCTCACACCAGACCATTCCGCCCAGTCCGGGGCGCTATCCGAGGCTCAGTCCCAATTGCGCGATGCGGCGCAAGCACGGGTCTCGGCTGCGACTGCAACGGCTCAGCAGGAAGCGGCCGTGCGCGCGCAAGGGGCCGAGCGGGATGGTGCGGCAGCGGCAGCGGGTACCACCGCAACTGCGGCGGCATCTGACTCACCCTCAGGCTCGAATGCGTCAGTGTCAGCGTCGCCAGCGCCAGCGGCGGAAGCGGTTCGGCCGGCATCGACGCTGCCGCCGGGATTTGGCGCACAGCCTGATTTCAGCGCGTCGAACCCGCCGCCGCTGAGTTCGCTGCCACCCGCTCCGCCGCGTTATCTGAAACACAATGATTCGGCGTGGTCGGTGTTCGGCCGCATTATTGCGGCCCGGGCGCGCCAGCTGTTTGACCGTGCGGGCCAGCGGATTACCCAGCGCACGCTGCGGATCGGCGTATCGGCCCGGATCTTTCATCCCGAGCCTGGCGCGAAGGGGCTGCGCGGCAAAACCTTGCAGTACCTTGAGGAATCCATCGCGCACTGGGCGATGTCGCGCGACGTGCTGGTGTTCATGATCCCGACGGTGGGGCATGAGGGCATGCTGCATCCGAGCAACATTCGCCTGCGCGATTACGCGAGGAATCTGGATGGCCTGCTGCTGCAAGGTGGCGCGGATGTGTCACCGCAGTCTTATGCCGAAACCGCCAGCCGCCCCGAATGGCCAGGCGACCGGGTGCGCGACATGTACGAGCTGGAACTGCTGCATGAGTTCATCGAGTCGGGCAAGCCGGTGCTAGGCATTTGCCGGGGGTGTCAACTGATTAATGTGGCATTCGGCGGCACGCTTTATCAGGACATCGCCACCGACGTACCAGCGGCCGATGCCCACGTCAGCGAGCATTACGACCAGCATCGCCATGCGATTCATTTCCCGGATGGCTCGTCGCTGACCCATATGTTTCCCGGGCAGCGCGATGCGGTGGTGAATTCGATCCACCATCAGGCGGTCAAGACGTTGGGGCGCGACCTCAATATCGAAGCCGTTTCAGCCTCTGATGGCCTGATCGAAGCGGTGCGTTACCGGCGTGCACCGTTCGTGATGGGGGTGCAATGGCATCCGGAGTTTCATCGCGCGGGTGGCCCGGAGTTGCTGGATTGCACGCCTTTGCTCGATACCTTTTTGCGCACCGCGCGCGAAACCCGTTTTTAGCGAGTTTCAGGTGGCCGTGGCTGGAGTGCGCGCGGCCACGGGTTCTTTCTGTTTTTGCATTTCAAAAATGAGTGAATGGCTGATTCGTGCGCGAATTAGATTAAATAAGCATTTTCGTGATTTATCTCGATTTAAAGTGTTGTAGCAAAACACGCTAATGCTTCGCGCCATTGCAAATCCGGGCGATAATCGGCGGCTATTTTGGATACGCAGGGAGCATTGCACGTATGAAGTACCCTTTACCTCTTCTACGGCGCGTGATGCTGTGCGCAGCGACGTTGGTGATGTTGCAGCACGGCGGCGCTGCTGTCGCGGGCGCGCCTGATGCAGAATCAGTGCCGCTGGTGGGCACCCGCCCAGCCATGGGCTCGCTGACACCACAGCCGGTTAATTCGGCGGTGCCGGTTGCCGAAGGCGCGAATGGCGCACAAGGCGATGTCGCTGAACTGATGCAAATGATTCACGATTCAAAGCTGGTTGAATTGCGCACGACATATAACGGTAGTTACGGTGCCAGCCTGTTTTTCTATCCGCAGGAAATGACGTATTACACAGCGTTATTTCAGGACAAACATTTTTGGCGGGTCATCAAGTCGCAGGATGAAGGGCGTGCCGAGGCGATTTATGACGGCTTCGTGCGGCAAACGGGGCAACTGGCGGAGGTTGAAATTCGCCGTACTCAGTTGATGGCACAAAAGGCGTTTGTCGAACGGGTGATTACGCTGTCGGAAGAACGGGCGCGCCGGTTGCAGGCGGATATTTCGGTGGCTCGCACGCAGCAGGCGAAGGTCAACGATTACCAGCGTCAGGTGCAAGGTGAGGCCGTGGCGCTGCATGCGGAGAAAGAGAAGGCGCAAGTCCAGTTGCGTCAGTTGCAGCGTGAAGTGCAGTTGCTGCAACGGCAGACGGAGGCCGGTTTGCCGATGCCGCGATGATCGTGGGCTAAGTGTTCCGTGGGCGCTGCCAGGCCGCAAAAGCGTTTAAAGCCTGGTGGCGTGTGGGATGTACGGAGTACAAAGCAGGTGTGATTGAGGTTGTGCTGCTTCGCAAAACTTCGGCGCAAAACTTCGGCGCAAAACTTCGGCGCAAAACTTCGGCGCAAAACTTCGGCGCAAAACTTCGGCGCAAAACTTCGGCGCAAAACTTCGGCGCAAAACTTCGGCGCAAAACTTCGGCGCAAAACTTCGGCGCAAAAAAGAAGCCCGGCAATCAAAATTGCCGGGCTTCTTTTTTGCTGCGCCATTTGTTGAGCATGGCGCAGTACGTTGTTATTTCGAAAACTGGTCTGGCACTTCCGTGACACGGCGCTGGGAGATCCGCTGCATCCAGTCGCTGCCATTAGCGGCTCCGGCTCCGGCGGCGTTGGCACTGGCTGCTGCTGCACCTGTGTTGGTACGCGGTAACGGAGGTGGCAGCGGCAGTGCCGATGCGTTATCGCGGGCCAGGGTTCCGGCTGAAAGCGTGACCGACGGATACGGTTGCGTCATCAGCGGAGCTGGTGGTGGTGGCGAATAAGCGCCTGCAGTGGAATAAGTGGCGTGCGGATGACGGGTGGTTCTTGGCGGGATGTAGCTGTCTGCCACATCGGGCATCGCCGCCCAGCGCTCGTTATCAGTGTTCCAGGCTTCAGGGTGGCGTGAGCGCCGCGCGGCGAGCCTAGTTTCGCGTGTTTCGCGCTGTTGGGCCGTCTGACGGGCCGTCCTGTCCTGGTGGCTCGCGCGAGCGGTTTGCGTGGTTGATCTGGTGGCGCGTGGCGTGCTGGCCTGCGCTTTGGGCCTGGCGGGCTGCTCAGCCAGGATGGCGGTGCTGGTGCCAGTGCTGGCTGGTGGCGCGGCTGTCTTGGCTGAAGCCGGCACCGCTGCGTCAGACGCTGGCGGCACGGCAGCCAGCTTCGGCGCAGCCGCGGCTGCCGCGGCTGTTGCTGCTGGCACGCTGGACGCTGGCGAGCTCATGGTTAACAACGCCGTTACCGGCGGCACAGCAGGCAGATTCGCAGAAGCTAATGGTGCCGAAGCCAGCGGCGCGATAGGCACCACCGGGGCTTGGGCTGTGACAACGGTTGTCCCGCTCGCCGCGCGATGAACCTCCGGCCCGCCATGGCTGGATGACGCCGGGGTATCCGGCGACTGCGCGAGCAGTGTGGTTTTGGGCGCGGGCGAATGGCTCAGCGCGAGCCATCCCAGCAACGCGACGCCACTCAGTGCGCAGACGCTGCCTGCAATCACATGACGGCGGGTGGATGGCGGTGGCGGGAGAGGGACGGCACGCTCGGCGGGCGTGCGAGGAATATCGAGACTGGTTTCAGCTACAGACGGGAGGCTGATGACTGCGGCTGCAGGCGAGACGGCCACATCTGGCACGGCGGCTTGTGGTTGTGCCGCGGGACCCCAGCAGCACATCGAATGAATTGTGTGCGAGTCGAGGCAGAACGTGCGCAGCATCGCCGCATAGAGCGGCTTGAGTTCAACGCGAAAACTGACGTTGGGCGGCAGAAGCAGCCACTCGTAACCAAATGGGGCTGGCAAATGATCGAACGGGCGCAGCCGGGGCAGCGCCATTTCGCCTTCGATCAGTGTAAGAGGAACAGTTGTCGACATCGATCTCTTCGCAGCGCCTTGTTGGGTCTTGTGGCCTCGGGGGCGATGTTGACAAAAAACACCGGCTTACAGGACGAGGGCACGCTCGCATCTGGAGGTTTCACGGTGAAGCCATCTGGAGAGCCGGAATAATACCGTAGTGCCTAGGGGCGCTGACGATCAGATTGATCTGAAAAATCTGAAGCGCGGCATCAGTATCAGCACGGCAGCGCGGATATTACCATCGGTCTCAGCCCGGATATATCGAGATAACCCTGTGCTAACCATTAAAACGATTAAATGAAAGGGTTTTGTATTTAATAAGCGACACAATGTCGCCTCCTTTACTCCTGCGAAGACAACGTTTAAATCCGTTTGCTGTTTTGCCAGATTGCTGCTGTGAGGCCATAAGCATGACAGCGGCATCACAGCGCTTCGCGTTGCCAGCAGTGACGTTGCGGCTTTATCCGGGGGAGTCTGGTTCAGGTTTCAGATGCGCCGTTTGCAATTTATCCCGTCATTTGTTCCGCGCACTAATGTGTGCGTGATTACCTCGAGAGTGTCATGTCGACTGCCACCCACGCATCTCCTAATGAATCGAAGTTCCGCACCGTATTCCGTGTGGTTAGCGGAAACTTTCTCGAAATGTATGACTTCATGGTTTATGGCTATTACGCTTCGGCGATTGCCAAAACCTATTTTCCAAGTGGTAATGAATTTGCCTCGCTGATGCTGTCGTTATCCGTGTTTGGCGCGGGTTTTCTGATGCGGCCACTTGGCGCGATTGTGCTGGGTGCCTATATCGACCACCACGGCCGGCGCAAGGGGCTGATTCTCACGCTTGGGCTGATGGCGCTCGGCACGCTGACCGTCGCGGCGATTCCCGGGTACGCCACCATCGGTGTGCTGGCACCCGTGCTGGTGCTCTGCGGGCGGCTGCTGCAAGGATTCTCGGCGGGGGTCGAGCTGGGCGGCGTGTCGGTGTATCTGTCGGAAATTGCGACCAAGGGCAACAAGGGCTTTTATTGCGCGTGGCAATCGGGCAGCCAGCAGGTGGCGGTGGTGTTCGCCGCGTTGATCGGCGTGCTGCTGAACAAGGTCTTGCCCGCTGAAGAGATGACCGCATGGGGCTGGCGTGTGCCGTTTCTGATCGGCTGTCTGATCGTGCCGTTCCTGTTCCTGATTCGCCGCTCGCTGAAAGAAACCGATGAATTCCTCGCCCGCAAGCATCGCCCGTCGATGGGCGAAATCATGCGCTCGATGCTGCAGAACTGGCGCGTGGTGCTGGGCGGCATGGGCATGGTGGTGATGACGACGGTGGCGTTTTACATGATCACCGCCTACACGCCGACCTTCGGCAAAGAAGTGCTGAAGCTGTCTGCGTTCGATACTTTGCTGGTCACCGTGTGCGTGGGCTTGTCGAACCTGGTCTGGCTGCCATTGTCGGGGGCGTTGTCGGATCGCATCGGGCGGCGTCCGGTGCTGCTGACCTTCACCATCCTGACGCTGCTGACGGCCTATCCCGCCGTGCTGTGGCTGGTGGCGGAGCCGTCGTTCGGACGCCTGCTGGTGGTTGAGCTATGGCTGTCATTCCTCTACGGCAGCTATAACGGCGCGATGGTGGTGGCGCTCACCGAGGTGATGCCTGCGGCGGTGCGCACTGCCGGGTTTTCGCTGGCGTATAGCCTGGCCACCACGATTGGTGGTTTCACGCCGGCGATTTCTACCTTGCTGATTCACACCACTGGCAACAAGGCGGCCCCTGGGTTGTGGTTGAGCGTGGCGGCGGCGTGTGGCCTGATTGCGTCGCTCTGGCTGTATCGCACGCCGGAGGCGCGCAACCAGTATCGACTGGCGTAGTGCCGCGACTGGGGCCGTGTGTGGCCTGAAGCGGCGCGCGGGTTTTGCTGGGCGGGTCTTGCAAGCTCAAGCGCGCACTTCGGGCTCGCGGCTCCTGGTCTGCTGTATTCCGTTTTCCGTTTGAAGATGAATCGAACCACCGTCCATGCAGCGGGCACGGTGGTTTTTTTTACGTCTTAGCAGGCCGTTGAAATACCTCGTGGAACGGTCATCCGGGACGCAGGCGTAAACGGTGAACTGATGTTGTCAAAGAGGGCGAGATGGAACGGATGCGCGGGCCAGAGGATTCTGCCGAGTAGATGCTCACTGTGTTGAAGCTGGATGATTTCGTGCCTTGGTCATAAAACAATCCCAATTTATGCAAAGTTATTTCTGGGACGGAACACTAGGCTTCCCGCAGCGCATGCGCCACGGCTTCGACGACCTCAGCCCAGGCTCCGGGCCGGGGCTGGCGCACCAGCCGGGCGCTGGCGTACCACGGGCTGCGGGAGCTATCGGTGAACCAGCGCCAGTCGGCGGCGAACGGCAGCATCAGCCACAGTGGCACCCGTAAGGTGCCGGTCAGATGCGCGATGGCGGTATCAATCGAGACCACGCCATCAAGCTGGGCGATGATCGCGGCCGTATCGGCGAAGTCGTGAATATGCCGCTCAAAACGGTGAAACGAGGCGGCGCGCTGATGGACGATGAGTGCACTACGTTCGGCATCGCTGAGATTGGGCTGCAGCACGATCCAGTCGATGCCGCTGAGCGCGAATAGCGGCTCCAGCGCGGCGAGCGGCAGGGAGCGGGTTTCGTGCTGATGGATGTGGCCCGACCAGGCGAGGCCGATTTTGCGCCGGGCCTGGCCGCCGAGTGAGCCGCGCCATTTGCGCCGGTAGCTGGGCGGGATGCTCAACTGGGCGGTGTGTGGCGGCAGTGTGTCGAGTGTCGTCCCGAGTGCCAGCGGCAGGCTTAGCAGCGGGCAGTGCCGGTCGGCTACGGGTTGCGGCCCGCCTTGAGCGATCAGCGTCACGCGCCATTGCTGCGCGGCTGGCGCGAGCAGTGGCACTAGCGCGGGCTGGACTTCGAGAATCACGTGGCCAGCGCGCTGGGCCGCGAGCGGAACGAAGCGCATGAATTGCAGCGTATCGCCGAAGCCCTGTTCGGCCTGGATCAGCAAGGTGCGTTGGCCCAGCGGCTCGCCGTGCCAGCGGGGGGAGGGCTGCGGTGCGGTGGGCGCGAGCAGTGCGAGACGCCATTCGTAGCCCGGCAGGCCGCGTTTGAAGTCGCCTAGCGTGAGTTGCGCCAGTGCGCGGTTGAGATGGGCTGCGGCGTAATCGGGCTCAAGGCGCAATGCCTGATCGAACGCGCGCACCGCGGCGGCAGGTGCCCCCAGCGCCTGGTGTGTGGTGCCCAGACTGAGCCAGCCCGGGGCGAAGCAGGGCTCAAAGCCAACCGCGCGCTCGAAGTGCGGTAGCGCCTCGCTGTGCTGTCCGAGTGCCGCCAGCGCATTGCCAAGACCGCGGAGCGCCAGTGGCAAATCGGGCTGCAGCCCGAGGACGGCTTCGAAGGCCTGCACGGCCTGCTGGTGGTGGCCGGTGGCGTCGAGCGTATTCGCCAGATTGAAATGCGCTGCGATGAATTGCGGCTGCAAGGTGAGCGCGGTGCGGAAATGCTCGATGGCCAGGCTGGGCTGGTTCAGCGCGTTGAGCGCCATGCCGAGATTGTTATGTGCGCCCGCATGCTGGGGTTGCAGCTCAAGCGCGCGGCGCAACGAGGCGGCGGCGGCTTCGTGCTGCCCCAGCGCGTGCAGCGCATTGCCCAGATTGTTATGTGACGGCACATCGTTTGGTTGCAGACGAAGCGATTTCTGGAACGCATCGGCTGCGTCCTCATGACGCCCGATGGCGGCATAAGCATTGCCGAGGTTGTAGTGCGCCAGAGCGAATTCTGGCGCGAGGGTGAGGGCATTGCGAAAGCGTTCGATGGCCTGCTCGAATTGCCCCATGGCCTTGAGCGCATTGCCTAGATTCAGTTGCAGCGTGGCGTCGTTGGGCCGCAACTGGGCGGCGCGCTGTACCAGATCTGCGGCGGCGTGATGCTGGCCTTGCTGGTGGTGCAGCACGCCCAGCATATGCAATGCGTCGACGTGCTGCGGGTTGGTGTCGAGCATGGCGCGATAGCCGCGAGCAGCATCGTCGAGACGGCCGTCACGATGGGCCGCGTAGGCATGCTTGAAAACAGGTTCCATGGGGGGAGGCCAAAAGCGGGGGAGAAACCCCTGAGCCGCGCATTTTCCCATACTCGGGTGGGGTTTCTGGCCCAGGCTACTGATCGGCGGTATGCTGCTCAGCTTGGGTTGGGCTGCCGCCTGGCCGCCCGCTATTGTTGTTTTGCTGGTGGCGGGTGGCCAGGCGGATTCACAGAGTGGGTTTGAGCTGGATGATGCTTGCCTGTCTTTGCCAGCTAGCCGCTAGCAGCTAGCCAGCCCGTAACTGATAACCAGTAAATAACTAACCAATAGCCAATATCAGGAGATGGAGCCGTTCCGTGGTTTTGCTGGGGGCGCTGCAATGGCGCGCCCGGGCGTCGGTTTGAGAGGACCGTGCGTCATTTCCAGGAGAGCGTCATGCCTGTTTGCCCCGATTCTTCGAGCGTGCTGGTGGTGGGTGCGGGTCCTGCCGGATTGGCTATTGCATTGAGCTTGGCTCGCGCGCGGATTCCCGTGCGCCTGATCGACAAACGGCTAGCGCCCGCCACGCATTCGCGCGCGATTGGCATCCAGGCGCGCACGCTGGAGCTGCTGGAGCAGCATCGCGTGGTTGAGCCGTTTCTTGAACTGGGCCACCGGGCGCATGCCGTCAATCTGTATTCGCATACCCATCGGCTGGCCCGGCTCGATTTCGAGCCGTTGCACACGCGCTATCCCTATCTGCTGTTTCTCGATCAAACAGTCACTGAGCGCTTGCTGAGCGAGCACCTGGCGACGCTCGGAGTTGAGATCGAGCGTGGCGTTGAACTGATTGAATTTACCCATGGCTCGGCGGGGCTCAGTGCGACGCTGCAGCGTGCTGACGGGCACCGCGAAACGCTGCGCCCTGACTATCTGGTAGCGGCGGACGGTGCCCATAGCACGGTGCGGCACCGGCTTGGGCTGGGTTTCGCGGGCAAGACCTTCGAGCAGACGTTTTTGCTGGCTGATGTACAGGGGCAAACCGAATGGCCGGATGACGAGCTGCATTTGTTTGCTTCCAGCGCGGGTCTGACGGGGTTGTTTCCGCTGGGTGCGGGGCGCTACCGGATGATTGCCGACCTGCCAGGCGTGCCAGCCCAGGAGACATCCGCGCCGGGAGCAGAGGCATCAGCGTTGTCAATGTCACCACTAGCGTCACTAGCCTCATCAACTTCATCCGCATCACCTACCCCACTAGCACCTGACGCCGCGCCGTCCTTCGAGGTCTGTCGCGCGATTGTCGAGCAGCGAGTGGGCTTTCCGGTGCATTTGACGCAGATGCTGTGGTCGTCGTATTTCCGCGTGAATAGCCGGATGGTTGAGCAGATGCGTAGCGGACGCGTGTTTCTGGTCGGTGACGCCGCGCACGTGCATAGCCCGGCGGGCGCGCAAGGGATGAACACGGGGATTCAGGAGGCGTTCAATCTGGGCTGGAAGCTGGCACGTGTGCTGTCTGCCGGGGCACCGGATGCGCTGCTCGATACGTTTCATGCTGAGCGGCATCCGGTTGCGGCCAAAGTGCTGCGACAGAGCAGCGTGATGACGCAAATGGCACAGGCTGACCACGGCCCGCTCAAATTGCTGCGCGAGCACGTGATGCCGCTGCTGGCCAGTTTTGGGCCGCTGCGTGATGCCGCGCGTGCGATGGTGAGCGAACTGGCGGTGCGCTACCGTCATAGCCCGCTCACGCTGGAGCGGATGCTCGATGGCGGGGCTCGTGCGGGTGAGCGGGCTCCGGATGCCAATGTGCATGTGCTGGATGGGCCATTAGGCGTGGCACCGGGCAGCGCCCGTCTGTATGAGCTGCATGATCCCGCCTGGTTTTCGCTGTGGTTGCTGGTGGAGCCGACGCCGCAGGTTTCGCTCGAAGGGGATGCGTCGCTGGCCGTGCTTGATCCGGCGTTGAAGTGGCTGGTAGCTGGGCTCGAACCCTGGCTGTCTGGCGCGCTGCGGGTGTGGTGTGTGACGGATGCGCCAGAACCCGGCATGCCATCGCTGACCGAAGCGTATGGGCAAACGCGTCCAGCGTTTTATCTGGTGCGCCCCGATGGCTATATCTGCGCGCGTGGCCGCCCGGGCCCGGATCTGGAAGCCGTGCTGCGCCATAGCGAAACCTGGTTCACGGCGGCTTCGGTGGCGGCGGTGGCGTCAGCTGCGACGGATGAGCGGTGATGAATAACTGGCGGCGAATGGGCGGTGGCGAATGAGCGGCGACGAATGGGCGGCGACGAATAACCAGCGGCGAATGACCACCAACGAATGACCACCAATAAATAAGCTCAGGCGGCAGGCGTCAGTTCGTTGCGGTATTGCAGCAGCGCTTGCCTGACGCTGCTGGAGAGTGCGGCGGCGCGTTCCGGCGTGTCGAGCGTGGCGAGCAGGGTGCGCCGCATACGCGGCTCCCAGAAGCGGCGTATGTGATCGGCGATGCCCGCGAGTGCTTCGTCGCGCGTGGGCATCGAGTCGAAAAACTGGCCGATCTGGTTCGCCATCTGAATCAGGTTCTGCTCATTCATGACGCTCACCAGTGGTTTCGAGGGTTTCGAGGCTGAGCGGCCCGCGCTGCGCGAGCCGCAGCAAATCCAGCTGCTGGCTGTTAAAGCGGGAGTAATCCTGCTGCCATTGCGAGGGTTGTTCAACTGGCATCACCTGCACGGCGGTGACTTTGTATTCCGGGCAGTTGGTGGCCCAGTCAGAGCTGTCGGTGGTAATCACGTTCGCGCCAGATTCCGGAAAGTGGAACGTCGTATACACCACCCCCGGTTGCATGCGCTCGGTTACCTGCGCACGCAGCACGGTGTGCCCCGCGCGCGATTCGATGCCCACCCAGTCGCCATTTTTGATGCCGCGTTCTTCGGCATCGTGCGGATGCAGCTCCAGCCGGTCTTCGTCATGCCAGCGCGAATTTTCGGTGCGGCGAGTCTGCGCGCCGACGTTGTACTGCGACAGGATGCGGCCGGTGGTCAGCAGGAGCGGGAAGCGTCGCGTGACTTTCTCCGGAGAGGCGATGAACTTCGTGATGATGAATTTGCCAAGGCCGCGCGCAAACGTGTCGACGTGCATCGTCGGTGTGCCCGCTGGCGCGGCGTCGTTGCAGGGCCATTGCAGGCTGCCGAGCGCGTCGAGCCGCGCATACGAGACGCCATGGAAGCTCGGCGTGAGACGCGCGATTTCATCCATGATCGCGGCGGGATGGGCGTAGTCCATCTCGTAGCCAAGCGCTTGCGCCAGTTGCAGCGTGACTTCCCAGTCGGCGTAGCCCGCTAGCGGTGGCATGACGCGGCGCACGCGTGAAATACGACGCTCCGCGTTGGTGAAGGTGCCGTCTTTTTCGAGGAATGATGAGCCAGGTAAAAACACGTGCGCGTACTTCGCGGTTTCGTTCAGGAAGATGTCCTGCACCACGATGCATTCCATGGCCGATAGTGCGGCGGCGACGTGATGCGTATTCGGATCGGACTGCACGATGTCTTCGCCCTGACAGTAGAGGCCGAGGAAGCTGCCATGCAGTGCGGCATCAAACATGTTCGGAATGCGCAGGCCGGGTTCGGGTTGCAGCGTGACTTGCCATGCTGCTTCGAATAGCGCGCGAGTGGTGGCGTCGCTGATATGGCGGTAGCCCGGTAGTTCGTGGGGAAACGAGCCCATGTCGCATGAGCCTTGCACGTTGTTCTGGCCGCGCAGGGGGTTCACGCCGACTCCTTCGCGGCCGAGATTGCCGGTCGCCATCGCCAGGTTGGCGATTCCCATCACGGTGGTGGAGCCTTGCGCGTGCTCGGTAACGCCAAGGCCGTAATAGATCGCGGCGTTGCCGCCCGTGGCATAGAGCCGCGCGGCGGCCCGTACTTCGCTAGCGGGCACGCCCGTGAGGCTGGCGCTGGCTTCCGGGGCGTTTTCCGGCTGGGCGGCGAACGCGCGCCAGGCGTCGAACGCATGCGGCTCACAGCGGCTGGCGATAAACGCTTCGTCCAGCAACCCCTCGGTGACGATCACATGCGCCAGCGCATTGACGATGGCGACGTTGGTACCCGGGCGCAACTGCAAATGGTGCGTGGCCCGCACATGCGGGGTATCGACCAGATCAATCCGGCGCGGGTCGATCACGATCAGCTTCGCGCCTTGCCGGACCCGGCGCTTCAGGCGCGAGCCGAAGACGGGATGGCCATCAGTGGGGTTGGCCCCCATCACGAGGATCACGTCAGCCTGATCGACCGAGGCAAAGGTTTGCGTGCCGGCGGATTCGCCGAGCGTGGTTTTCAGTCCATAGCCAGTGGGCGAATGGCACACGCGCGCACAGGTATCGACGTTGTTGTTGCCGAACGCAGCGCGCACCAGTTTTTGCACCAGATAAGTTTCTTCGTTGGTGCAGCGCGATGAGGTGATGCCGCCAATCGAGTCGCGTCCATGCGCGGCCTGGATGCGGCGAAACTCGCTGGCGGCGTGGGTGATGGCTTCATGCCAGCTGACTTCGCGCCATGGGTCAGTGATCTTGGCGCGAATCATCGGTTTGGTGATGCGGTCTTTGTGCGTCGCATAGCCCCATGCAAAGCGTCCCTTGACACACGCGTGGCCTTCATTGGCCTGACCGTTCTTGTGCGGCACCATGCGCACCACCTGGCTGCCTTTCATCTGGGCTTCGAATGAGCAGCCCACGCCGCAATAGGCGCAGGTGGTTACGACGGAGTGTTCCGGCTGGCCCAGCATGACGACGGTTTTTTCCTGCAGCGTGGCAGTGGGGCAGGCGGCGACGCAGGCACCGCACGAGACGCATTCCGATGCCATGAAGGGCTGGTTCTCGCTGGCGGCGACGCGCGCGGCAAAGCCCCGTCCCGCGATGGTGAGCGCGAAGGTGCCTTGAGTTTCCTCGCAGGCGCGCACGCAGCGGTTGCAGACGATGCATTTCGAGGGATCGTAGGTGAAGTACGGGTTGGATTCGTCTTTGGCTGTCTCAAGATGGTTCGCGCCATTGAAGCCGTAGCGCACTTCACGCAGCCCCGTGACACCTGCCATGTCCTGCAGTTCGCAGTCGCCGTTAGCCGGGCAGGTGAGGCAGTCGAGTGGATGGTCCGAGATATAAAGCTCCATCACATTGCGGCGTAACGTTTGCAGGCGCGGGCTTTGGGTGCGCACTTTCATGCCCGGTTCCACAGGGGTGGTGCAGGACGCCGGATAGCCGCGCTTGCCCTCGATTTCCACCAGGCACAGACGGCAGGAGCCGAAAGGTTCGAGCGAATCGGTCGCGCACAGTTTCGGCAGGTTCACGCCTGCTTCGATGGCCGCGCGCATGACCGAGGTGCCTGGCGCGACGCTGATCGCGCGGCCGTCGATGTCGAGGGTGATGCTCGCCTCACCTGGGCGGCGTGGTGTGCCGTAATCGGTGTTGTCAAATGCTGCGGGTGTGGGCGCGGTTGCGGCGGCACGGCAGGCGCAGTGGCCTGAGCCGCAGGCGCTGGAAGTGGAGTTGGAGATCGTGGAGGTGGCGTCGGACATGGGGGCTCCAGAGTCAGGCAGCCGCCGCGCGTGACGCGGCAGGTTCAAGACCGAAATCTTCGGGGTAATGCTCGAGTGCGGAGAGCACCGGATAAGGCGTCATGCCGCCCATCGCGCATAACGAGCCAGCCGTCATCGTGTCGCACAGGTCGCGCAGCAATTGCACCTGCTTCGCGGAGGTATCGCCACGACGGATTTGCGCGATGACTTCGACGCCACGAGTCGAGCCGATCCGGCACGGGGTGCACTTGCCGCACGATTCGAGCGCGCAAAAATGCATCGCGTACTGGGCCAGATCAGCGAGATTCGCCGTGTCGTCGTGGAGCACGATCCCGCCATGGCCGACGACCGCGCCCACTGCGCTATACGCTTCGTAATCCAGAGGGAGATCCCACTGCTCCGGTGGCACATACGCGCCAAGCGGGCCGCCCACCTGAACCGCACGCACCGGCCGGCCGTTGGCCGTGCCAGCGCCGAAGTCGAACATCAGCTCGCGCAGCGTCACACCAAACGCCAGTTCAACCAGACCGCCATGACGCACGTTGCCCGCTAGCTGAAACGGCAGCGTGCCGCGCGAGCGCCCCATGCCGAAGTCGCGGTAGAACGCCGCGCCACGGGCAAAGATGAGCGGCACCGTGGCGAGCGTAATCACGTTATTGATGACGGTTGGCTGGCCATGCAAACCAGCCAGCGCGGGCACGGGCGGCTTGGCGCGCACGATGCCGCGTTTGCCTTCGAGAGACTCCAGCAGCGCGGTTTCTTCGCCGCAGACGTAGGCACCTGCGCCTTTAGCGACCTGCAGCGTGAAGCGATGTGCCGAGCCCAGGATCTGCTCACCGAGCCAGCCCGCGGCATGCGCTTGGGCGATGGCCGCTTCGAGCGTGGCGATGGCGTGTGGATATTCGCTGCGCACGTAGATGTAGCCTTGCGTCGCGCCAGTTACGAGCGCCGCGATCAGCATTCCTTCGATCAGCACGAACGGATCGCTTTCCATAATCAGGCGATCAGAAAACGTGCCGGAGTCGCCTTCGTCAGCGTTACACACGATGTATTTCTGCGCGGCGGGTGCGTCGCGCACGGTGCGCCATTTGATCCCGGCCGGAAACGCAGCTCCACCCCGGCCGCGCAAGCCAGATTCGATCAGCGCCGCGATAGCGTCGGCGCCATCCATCGCCAACGCTTGCTTTAGGCCCGCGAGACCACCGTGCGCCAGATAGTCATCGAGCGAGAGCGGATCAGTCAGGCCGATGCGAGCGAAGGTGAGACGCTGCTGACGTTTTAGATAGGGCAACTCGTCTACCAGGCCGACATTGCGCGGATGCGGGTTGCCCGTCAGAAAGCCCGCGTCGAAGAGCGTGCTGATGTCGTCGAGTTCAACGTTGGCGTAGCCAATGCGCCCAGCGGAAGTGACGACTTCGAGCAGCGGCTCAAGCCAGAACAGTCCGCGCGAGCCGTTGCGCACCAGATCAAGCGTCAGGCCGCGCTGGGCTGCTTCACGAGTGAGCGCTTGCGCCAGCGCATCGGCACCTAGCGCTAGCGCGGCTGAATCGCGCGGAAGGTAGAGGCGTGTCATGGGTTATCCGGCTTGGTGACAGTGGACAGCACCTGCTGGTGCGCGAGCGCCAGGAGCGCGTCGAATTTTTGCGGCGTGACTTTGGCGTGCAAGGTGCCGTTGAGCGTCAGCGCAGGCGACAACGCACACTGGCCGAGGCAGTACACCGATTCAAGGCCGACCGTGGGCGGGTGGCGAGCCGTGCGGCTGGTTTCCGGCTGAGTATCGAAGCGCTCGCCGGTGCAGGCTTCGATATGCACGGCCAGCGCCTCGGTGCCCATGCTGCGGCAGGCTTCGGCGCGGCAAAGCTGAAGCGTGAGCGCCGGCGGCGGCTGGGTGCGGAAGTGGTGGTAGTAGGTCAGCACGCCATGCACCTCGGCGCGGGACAGATTCATGCCCTGCGCCAGCGGAGCGACGGTCTCGGGCGGCACAAAGCCGGTTTCGTCCTGAATCGCGTGCAACACAGCCAGCAGTGAGCGGCCTGGCAGCAGGTGACGTTGCACCAGCGCGGTGAGAGACGGGCTAGCGGGCGCAGCAGAAGCAGACGCAGCAGCGGAGGTAGCAGAAGCAGCCGAAGCTGGAACGGAGACAGGACCAGGTGCTGCGGCGGAAACATCGGATTGGGCCAAGTGGGGGCTCCTGCAACGCGATATATGTACTTGTTGTTCATAACAAGCGGCACTATGCTTGCGTTTTTTGCGGCTATTTTTAGCAGCTAATGCGGAAGATAGGCGGCTGTGCGGGCAAGCGCAATAGGAGCTAATTGAACATATATGGTTGAGATTGAATGTCACGCTCAATTAGTCGTGCGGGCTGGCGGCGGTGAACGCGCCAGCCTGACTGACATCGCGCCATTACTGGCGCTGGTGCATGAAACCGGCAGCATCGCGCAGGCGGCCGCGCTTAAGGGTTTGTCCTACCGCCACGCGTGGGGCGTGTTACGCGCTATCGAAGCGCATCTGGGCGCGTCACTGATCGAAAAAACGCGCGGCCGGGGCTCGGCGCTATCGGCTCTCGGGCACGCGGTGCTCCGGGCGCAGCAGTTGGCGCATGAGCGGCTGGCAGACAACCTGCAGGCGCTCTCCGGCGAGGTGGCTGACGAGCTCAATCGCTGGCTTGAGCCGCCTGCGGCGGCGCGGGCTGACGTGCGGATTCAGGCCTCGCACGGTTACGCGGTGGCGGCGCTGGTGAGTGCGCTGGAGGCGCGGGCGGTTCCGGTGGAGATCAAATACCGTGATAGCGCTGAAGCCGTGAGCGCGCTGGCCCGGGGCGAATGTGACCTGGCGGGGTTTCATTTGCCGCGCGGTGAATTCCGCGCCGCTTGTGCCGCGACGTACCGGCGCTGGCTGGAGCCACAGCGCCATGTACTGGTTCATTTGACCCGGCGTCAGCAAGGGCTCTTTCTCGCACGCGGCAATCCGAAGCAGATCACCGGGCTGAGCGATCTGGTGCGCGACGATATTCGCCTGGTGAACCGCCAGCCCGGCTCGGGCACGCGCATGCTGCTTGAGCTTGCGCTACGCCGCGCGGGCATCGACCCGGCCCGCGTCAATGCGTATGCGCTGACCGAACTAACGCATTCAGCGATTGCGGCGTTTGTCGCCAGCGGCATGGCGGATGCAGGTTTTGGCGTGGAGCCCGCCGCGCATCAGTTCGGGCTGGGTTTTATCCCGGTGGTGGATGAGGATTATTACTTCGCCTGCGAGCGTGCGGCATTGGCGCATGCGCCGCTCGATACCGTGCTGGGGGTGTTGCGGGAGGAGGCGTTTCAGCGTGACGTGGCGCAACTGGCGGGGTATGAGCCACGGAATTGCGGGATGCTGGTGGCGTGTGAGGCAGGCCTGGATGGCGAGGAGGGTTAAACGCCTGGCGCATGTTGTGAGGGTTATGCCAGTCACGAAGACTGCAGCGGCAGGTTGCAGGCAGTTGCGGTACGCTCTGCGGCTTGCATTTCACTTCACTTCATTTCACTTCAATGGAACGGTAGCTAGCCGTAGCGAATCAACATGAAATCACTCATCCACTTCTGCGTCGCCACTGCTGCTGCGGCTGGGGCCTTACTGGGCGCTGGCTCTAGCGCATACGCACAAAATGCGCCGGGTTCGCCGGATGGCATCTTTCAGGAGCAGTTCCGGTTAAAGGAGCATCCGCAAATGCCCTTTGCTGCCTCGGCTCCTTCGGCCAAATATCAGCATGGCGCGCCATCGGCGCTGCGCCGCCAGGGCGACATGGGTGACCCGAACGGCTGCAATCTCAAGTGCCCGCAGAACTAGTGCGCAACGCGTGCCGCCTCGGCCAGGCAGGGCCGCTGGCCGAGGCGGCTGCCAGGTGCCTGGTGATACGAATGAGTCGTGCGAACGAGCCATGCGCACGGATCACACGAACTAACTAGTGAGCGGGCCCATTGAGCCCCATTGAGCCCGTTAGCGAACCGCTTAGTCCTTGAACGCGAAAGGATTAAAGCGGGTGTTGAAATCGTAGTAATCGACCTTGTCGAATTTTTTCAGCCAGCCAGAGACGTGTGTTGTGACCGGCAGCAGTGCCAGCTCGTAGATCGCCTTCACCGTAATCTGGAACAAAATCATCGCTGCGATCTCGCGCCCCGGCATCACGCCAAAAAACAAAAGCGTGCAGAAAATGGCGCTATCAATCGTGATGGCCCACCCGGCACTAAAGAGCACCCGCCCCCACAGGTACTTCCCCGAGCTGGCTACTTTCAGTTTGGCCAGCAAGGTCGTGTTGACAAACTCCCCACAGAAATACGCGACGGTCGAAGCAAAGAACGTCCGGGAAAAATTGCTGACCAGCAGGTCATATCCGGCCAGCGCCGCCTTGTTCTGCAGCGCCCATTCAGGGGCGACGGGAAGCAGCGAGGCCGCCCACATCCCAAGCACCAGCGCGAAGTTGACGGTCAACCCGCCCCAGATCACCAGCCGGCTAGTCCTGTAGCCATAGACCTCGGTAATCAGCGTGCTGAAGAGGTAAGTCATCGGAAACACGACCAACGCAGCAGGGAATTGCACGGTCTCGCCAATACCGGCCAGAGACAAGCCCAGATGCAGCTGTATGACGCGAAATCCTGTCACGTTCGACACGACGAGAAACGCGACGAACAGCATCGCCAGCATCAAGACGGAGCGCGTGATTTGCTGCTTTTTTTGCGGGCTGTCATGGGGCGGCGCGTGTTTGTCCGCCTGCGCATCACCGTTGAGCAACGCGATCTGGGCCAGATCTTCGGGTGAACATTTTTCAAGCCAGGCTGCTTGCTGCAGCGTTGCTACAGGCTGCTTGAAGGCCGCACCTGATGCACTCACCTTGACCCGGCCCATGGTTTTCTTTTGCGTCTGCTTTTGCATTTTCATCGGCGCGATAACGGCCTCTATCTGGTGCGTCGGCTTGGACATTTTTATCCTTCTCCGCCGGGTCGTTTCACTGTCGGACAAGGCGTTCGTTTAGCACGACTGCGATGGGCTCCGAGCTCCGGATCGGGTTGATATCAATCCCGCCTCGTCGCGTGTAGCGCGCGCTTACCGTGAGCCTGTCCGGCGCGCAGCGGCGCGAGATATCCAGAAAGATCCGCTCGACGCATTGCTCATGAAACTCCTCGTGATTTCTGAATGACACGATGTACCTGAGCAAACCTTCGCGGCAGATTTTCTCTCCCTCATAAGAAACGGAAACCGTTCCCCAATCGGGTTGGCCCGTCACCAGGCAGTTTGATTTCAGCAGATTGGAATACACCGTTTCAGCCACCCGGCCGCCCACGGTTTGAAGCGTCGCGGACGTGACTTCGAACGTGTTGATCTCGATGTCCTGATGGTCAAGCGACTCACCAGAGAGGGCCTTCATGCCGGGTACCTCCGCGCCATCGACCCTGTCCAGCTTGACCAGAACGGGCGCGCCAGCACATTCAGACAGGTCCGCCGCGATGGTTTCCTGGACGGCGGCAAGGCTGTCGTAACGGGTGTTATTTAACGTGTTGAAGTACAGCTTCATGGATTTCGATTCAATCAGGTTCGGTGAATCGCACGGAATGTGAAGCTCGGCCATGGCGACTTGAGGCAAGCCTTTCTGGTTCAGCCATGAAACTTCGTAGTGGTTCCAGATATCGAACCCGGAAAAAGGTAATGCTGCGGTAATTCCCAGTTCGTTTCGTTTTATTTCGCGCGGAATGGCGAATAATCTGTCGGGGTTATATAAAGATTCGTAAGTAGATTTTTTTCCGAGTTCCATGTTTTTATAAGTTTCTCGTTAATCAGGATAGTTTAATAATGGCGCAGCAAAATCAGGCGGGAAAAAATAATATTGTTTGGGTGAGGTCCATTATTGCTGTATGAATTTTGTCATTAAGGGAAGGTAAAGCCTTTCCTGTCATAAAAATTTGCAGCGGTCGAATAATAAGATAAAAGCATTCATGCGCCGCAAAAAAATCCGCCATTTCACCCTATCTGTCTAGATAGGTATATTGCAATGCCGTTTTATTTGCGTAAGAAAAACATGTGTTGGTCAGGTAATTCTGGAGATTTTCCCGGGTTTAAACTATTTGCCTGAAGCACTGAAATAGAGATGCTTTTGGCCGACATGTTTCGCAATGGGCGAAGGCAGCCTGAGCCTGACAAAAATGTTGGACCTGCGACAGAAATCAACCTGCACCGACGGATAAAAGTGTCAGAAGCGGGAACGATGCCTCGTGCATCAGTTACCAAGAGGCCACTTCTCCTATCACTTGGACGCTGGCTTGCCTGCTGTTTTATGCCCTTCGTTTTTCCTTCCGGTTGCATCCCCGCGCAGCAAAGCACGAATTCGCTAAATAATTTCACCCCAGTCAACTTCGATCGGGCCATGCGCGCAGGCGCACACGGCAGAGAGCCACTGCGCGCCATGCTGGCAGAAGCTGCGGTGGTCGACGCCGATGAGCCACGGGCGCAGCAGCGGAACCCGGAGATCGACTGGGCAAAACTGGGCCAGACGCTTTTCGCTGACGATCTCGAAGCATTCAAGGCACTGCTTGAGCCGCACTATCAGGTGAGCCGGAACGCCGCTGGCTGGATACGGGTTAATGACGGCTGCTGCTTCGCATGGCTGGTGCAAATCATTCCTGATGGCGCAGCACTGCTGCAGGATGTGGTGTGCAATGAGATGTTTGATGAGATAGCGCTGGCGCTGGCTGGGGCGTGTGTTGAGCATGGCCGTACGGCTTTGCTGGAGACGCTGCTGCAGAGCGGGCTTGAGCCAGATTGTCAGGACTATACGGGCTGCACCTTGTTACATCTGGCCAGCGAGCTAGGCCAACTGGCCAGCATTGAGCTGCTGCTGCGATATGGCGCAAAGGTGAATGCGCTGGACCACAACGGCGATACACCGTTGATGGTGTTGACGAATAGCTTCGTGTCGATGGACGTGCAGGAGGCGCTGCGCCGCTTGCTGACGGGCGGCGCGGACAGTACCGTGTGGCTCGAAAAGAACCGGGAGCAAAGGGCGTCGCCCATGGTCGCTGCGGAGTTTTTCGTACATGCGCTGGTTATCGATGACCCGGTTCTCAAGGCCTATGCGCAGGAGCATCTCGGCTTGTACTTCTGCGTTGAAACGTACACCAGCTTTTATCGCGCTAGCGAAGTGGCGGGCCAGCAGCGGGTGCTGGGGAATTTCATTGAGCAACTGAAAATTACTGCCAACCGCAGCGCTGTGGAATCGCTGTCTTTTCTGCTATTTGATGGCAGGCCGCCTGCCGACGGTTGGGACAACGTCCAGTTCTGCGCCGCAGATCTCGACGCCATCGCGCGGGAGACCCGCATTTTTCAGACGCTCTGCGACATGCAGGACGCGTTGGCCACAGACAGCAAAACGGTCAGTCCGTTATTACCGGTTCCAGACGGCCAGCCATTACCCATGCTGGCGCTGCTGGTCACACAGCTGACGGCTATCTGGTTGAGTGAAACTCAATGGTTGATGCTCAGCGCGTCGTTTGCTGGTGCGGCGCTGGAAGCAGCGTTTGCGCTGACCGGCAGAAAAAGTGCGGATTTACCAGACGGCATCGACGCGCAATTGCGCAGGCTGGCGCACACGCTGGCTGACCAGTGCGCCCGCGTTGACCTGACGGATGTCCAGTGTGCGACGCGAGAGCAGCGAAGAGCGCAACTGCAGCGCATCTTGGCGCGGCTGGAGGTGGGCGGCGAGCGCGTTTCTGCTTAGGACGCTGTTGGGTGTTCTGCTCTAATCGAAACAGATGAATGGCCTGGCTTTCTTCGTAACGCATCTTCAGGTGCTGATGGGCCGGTAACGCGTCGCCGGTTTGTTCTTCAGTTTTTTCAGTCTATTAAGTGTCATTTCATTTCTTATGCCAGGTATTCACCGTTATCAGAGGCAAGTAGGAGCAGGAGCAAGGCGATCCACGCAAGTGTCGCAGCAAGCATCCTCACAGGAGCCCAGGGCCACCGAGGAGGGCCTTCGGTTCACAGCACATGCTTTGCGCGCTACGCCGGTACTGCACGAGCATTGCGAATTCATTCGGGCGTTCTGGCAGCATTGTTTCGACGTGTATTTTTCGACCTTGATCCCTGCTGCTGATCGTTTGAAGCAAATGAGGCGGCTTCTTCAGTCAAGGACGACGGTTACCGCAACACCGGATGGCATGTTGTACACCACGGAAGGACCCGTACTTGACTGGCTGGTGAGTCAACTCCCTGAGGGATTGGGGCCACTTCTGCTTGAGCGGATCGAGATGGCTCGCGTGAGCAAGGAGGAGCAAAAAAGATATTTGCTGGAAGTCGTGAACAGCGCGTTTGACAGTGACCGGAGCGACATCATCCGCGCCGCGCTGGCCCGGCACAGTAGTGCTGCCGCCACGCTGAAGGAGATCGGCACACCAATACTGCAAGCAGCAACCTGTTACAGGGGAGTGGCTAGCGTACAGGTGCTGATCGGCTTTGGTTTCGATGTGAACGGCCGGACCAGCAAAGGCGAACCGCTGGCGTCGTGGGTCAGCCGGAAAAGCCGCCCTGAGGTGGGCGGTGCGGCGTTACGCGAATTGTTGTGCGCTGGCGCTGAGGCCGCTCCCGTATTCGGCGCTTTTGCTGGCAAGCCAGTGCCTCCCGTCATTGCGCTCGAACTTTATATGTATGCACTGGCTTGCAACCGGCCCGATCTGGCGAGCAAAGTCCAGCCGTATGTAGGCAACCTGTTTGAACCGCAGTCTTGCCTCAGTTTCTATCGCATGGCTGACGCCACGGGGCAGAGCGCACTGCTGGCTTACCTGAAGCGCCAGCTTGAGTCAGACAGTGAAGCGCAGGAAATACTGATCCAGTGTGTCTTTCCCACGTTAACGGTGCTGGAAATAGAGCACATGCGCTGCGATGAGTTAAGCCAGCGCGAGACGAACCGGATGATGCTGGCGGAGATGGGGCAGCGTTTTAGCCTTGGCAATACCGGTAAATGGTTGTTGATGGGGTGTGAGGAGTCGTTGTGGTTGCGGCTAGTCAACGAAATCGACATGGTGTGGTGCGGCACGTTCCCTCTGTTGCGTGCGGAAAATGAGAACTACCTTGGACGCGGCGTGCTGGATGCGCTTGAACAAGCGCTGATGCTGACAGGCCCAGGCAGCCAGGCAAATCGTGAGCAACTGGCTGAGGCGCTTGGCGCGCTGGGTGCCAAGCTGCGCGCACGTTGCCTACCGGGTAAGGCCTCTGCGGGCCAGGCTGCTGAGTGTGATCTTCGGCTTAAGCATCTGGCGGGAGTGCGTCAGCGTTTTGCAGCGATGTTGTAGACGGTATCGCGGATGGATTTGCGGGGTGAGGAAGGCCTGGGCGGTGAGAATGCTGCGCACGATGTTGTAGGGCTGGGTGAGCGGGGCGTGTGCTTGCTGGTGAGATTGTCAGGATAACGAGCGGATAGCCCGTGGTGTTGGCTTGAGGCAGTACGTGTGTGCATGCACGGCGGAGGACGCCAGTTCGATCAGCCGCAGTCGGCTTTGATTGACTGGCAAAGGATCAAAGGATCAGGCCGGGGAGCATCCATGGCGGAGCCAGTGGAGCTCGAAGTTCTAGTGATGGGCTAGAAAAACAAAACCCCCGTAAGTCTTTGAACTTACGGGGGGTGGTTACAGCAATTGGTGGAGGCGGCGGGAATCGAACCCGCGTCCAGAAGTACTCTACAGCCAGTTCTACATACTTAGTCCAGTCATTTGATTTAACCGTGCCGACGCGGACGGACACGCTTCGGTACGGCGGTTCACTAGGTTTTCGGCCTTGGCATCGTGACAGGACCAAGGATTATCTGGCGTGGATGACCCCGTTAGTCTTGCGACCCTGGCCCACCAGCAGACCAGTACGGGGGATGTCACCGGTTATTAAGCGGCAGCAGCAGCGTAGGAAGAAGCATTGGATGCTTCGCCGAACGCCACAACATCAGTCATGCTAGTTTTAGCATTTATTACGTTCCCATTGATTTACGAGGTGACGGGTCCTCGGTATGCCCTGAACTGCTTCGCTACCCCTGTCGAAACCAGGTCGCCCCCGGTATTCGTTCGATTGGGTTGGCCTAAAGATGCGGGCCAACGTGCATTTTACAATAGCGCCGCCGCTCCGTCACGGCTTGTCTGCACTGGAATGTATCTGTTTGCTTGACGGGTTAGCCCGGATAGGTGATGTCGCGCAGCAGCGCCTGTAATTCGGCGGGCGACCGGACGAGAAACCGGGCCTGCCAGGCTTCAGGTGCGAGGCCGTCGCCACAATAACCATAGGCTGCCGCGACGGTTGCCATGGCCGCCGCGTGACCTGCCTGGATATCACGCAGGTCATCACCGACATAAAGAATATGCTCGGGTGCCACACCTAGCGCATCGGCGGCGTAGAGCAGTGGCGCAGGGTGCGGTTTGGCATGCGCGGTGGTGTCTCCGCTGACGATGCATCCCGTCCGGGTATCCAGGCCAAGCAGCGCAGCTAACGGTTGGGTGAGCCGTGCGACCTTGTTCGTGACGATGCCCCAGCGGATGCCGCGTGTATCGAGATTATCAAGCAGCGCATGGATGCCCGGAAAAAGCGCGCTCTCGACGCAAATATCTGCCGCGTAGTTCGCCAGAAACTCGTCCCGCATAGCGGCGAATTCCGCGTGTTCGGGGGTAATGCCGAACGCTTCACCAATTAGCCCGCGGGCCCCAGCAGACGCCAGCGGGCGCAAAACTTCAAGCGGCAGGAGGTCTAGCCCGCGACGTTGACGCAATTTATTGACTGCCGCCGCGAGATCAGGGGCGGTATCAGCCAGGGTGCCATCGAGATCGAACAGAACAGCCTGATAACGCTCTTGCGACTGGGAGGGAATGGTGTCAGAGGGTTGCAGCGTAGAGGGATAGCTCATGGTTATGCGATAGGCGAAAAAATGAGCATCAGGCGGCGCGACGGCACGCGAGCATATAGTTGACGCTGGTGTCGTCTGAGAGCCCGAAATGCCGGCTGATCGGGTGATAAACAATGCCTTTGAGGCCTACGGTATTGAGTTCCGCGAGGCGCACGAAGCGGGCCAGCTCGGACGGGCGGATGAAGCGGGCGTAGTCGTGGGTGCCTTTCGGCAGCATGCCTGCAATATATTCAGCGCCGATTACGGCGAATAAATACGCTTTGAGATTGCGGTTGAGCGTTGAAAAAAAGACCCAGCCACCTGGCTTGACCAGTGTTTTGCACGCAGCAACGATGGCGGCTGGTTCAGGCACATGCTCAAGCATCTCCATACAGGTGACGATGTCGTATGAGCCAGGCTCGCGTGCGGCCAGCGTTTCGGCGGCGATTTCTTCGTAATCGACGGTGACACCGCTTTCAAGGCTATGCAGATCGGCGACACCGAGCGCCTGACTGGATAGATCAATCCCTTTGACCTGGGCACCGCGTTGCGCCATTGATTCTGAGAGGATGCCGCCGCCGCAACCAATATCCAGAACCCGTTTGCCGGTTAAATGTGCTTGTGAGTCGATCCAGTCGAGCCGAATGGGATTGAGCTCATGAAGGGGCTTGAATTCTGCGTTTGGGTCCCACCAGCGATGGGCAAGATCACTGAATTTCTGCAATTCGTGGGGATCGGCGTTAGTCATGGCAGCAAGCCATTGCGAATGGCGTAGGTCAGAAATGAACCCGGAGTATATAGGCGATATACCCCTCGGAAAAGCGCCGGGGTGAGGGCGGAGCCTGTTCGCACGAACTTGCTTGAGAGCGTGCACGGGTGCCTGGGCGGCTGATTATGAAGCAAAAAAAGCCCCGCCGAAGCGGGGCTTTTAGATGCTGCGAAACAGTGGAACTTACTGCTTCGAAGTACCGACAACTTCGACTTCCACGCGACGATCCGGTGCGAGGCAGGCGATGAGTTGCTTGTGGTTCTTCTGGTTGCAGCCAGTTGTAACTGGATTACGCTTGCCCTTGCCTTCCGTATAGATACGGTTGGCTTCGATGCCCTTGCTGACGAGGTATGCCTTGACAGCTTGAGCACGACGCAGCGACAGGCGATCGTTGTATTTGTCGGAACCAATGCGGTCGGTGTAGCCAGTTGCCACCACGACTTCCAGATTCAGACCTTGAATCTTCGAGGCGAGATCGCTCAACTTTTCTTTGCCGGCTGGCTTCAGGATAGCCTTGTCGAAATCGAACAGGGCATCAGCTTGATACGTGATCTTCTGGCTGGTGATAACCGGAGGAGCAGGTGGGGCCGGTGGCGTTGGAGCCTGGGCTACCAAGGCGCCATCGCACTTGGCGTTTGCCGTTGCCGGCGTCCAGAATGCATCGCGCCAGCAAAGCTCGTTCGTGCCGTTCATCCACACGTATTCGCCGGTGCCATTCACCCAGTTGTCGTTCGTGGCTTGTCGCGAAGCCGGCACCGACTGTGCCATAGCAGATGCAGCCATTACTGCGGTAGCTGCAATGAACGCGAGCTTTGAAAGTTTATTCATATTTCTCCTCTCGAAATTGAGATTACCGCAGATTTACTGCGAGCTTGTTGACAAATCCAAGTCATACATTGCTCGAAGTATAACATCGGAGCGGAAACAAAAAACGCGCTGTGTAGACTTCGAGCTATGTCTAACTTTGTGCGTTGGCATTCTGCCATATCGTTCCCTTCCAACGTAAAAAAATTTCCCCCCCTTTTCACTCCACTAGTAAGTGTGGTGCATGAGCAACAACGCGAAGGGGCGAAAAACAAGGCTTGTCTGGAGGTGCGTGACGGGTGCTAGTGCGCATAGGGGGCGAATCATGACCGCTGGCGAGCGCATATGCCAGTTATATATAGCCTTGTCTGGTTGCCAGTGCCCTGCATGCTAGAATCGCCCGTTGCAGTCATGGCTCATGGCCGCACCGCAGCGGAAGCGGATTTCACACCGCCTGCCACCCGCTCATTACCCGCCTACCACCCGTCTTCGCACGTAAAAAAGATACGGATAAATGGATCAATTCGCCAAAGAGACTCTGCCAATCTCCCTCGAGGAGGAAATGCGCCGTTCGTATCTCGATTACGCGATGAGCGTGATCGTGGGGCGTGCGCTGCCTGATGTCCGCGATGGACTGAAACCAGTGCATCGACGCGTCCTGTACGCGATGCACGAACTCAACAACGACTGGAACCGCGCTTACAAGAAGTCCGCGCGTATTGTCGGCGATGTCATTGGTAAATATCACCCGCACGGCGATACCGCTGTTTACGACACGATTGTCCGTATGGCGCAGAGTTTTTCGTTGCGTTACATGCTGGTCGACGGGCAGGGCAATTTCGGCTCGGTAGATGGCGATAACGCCGCTGCGATGCGTTATACCGAAATTCGTATGGCTAAAATTGGCCATGAACTGATTTCCGACATCGACAAGGAAACCGTCGATTTCGAGCCTAACTATGATGGCAGTGAAACCCAGCCGTCTATCTTGCCTGCCCGTATTCCCAATCTGTTAATCAATGGCTCGTCAGGGATTGCGGTTGGCATGGCCACCAATATCCCGCCGCACAACCTGAATGAAGTGGTTGATGCTTGCCATCACCTGCTTCAGCACCCGGAAGCAACAATCGACGAACTGATCGAGATTGTTCCTGCCCCTGATTTCCCGACGGCCGGCATTATTTACGGTGTAGCCGGTGTGCGCGATGGTTATCGCACGGGCCGTGGCCGTGTGGTGATGCGCGCAACCACGCACTTCGAAGAAATCGACCGTGGCCAGCGGATGGCCATCATCGTCGATGAGTTGCCGTATCAGGTGAACAAGCGCTCACTTCTTGAGCGTATCGCTGAACTCGTCAACGAGAAAAAGCTTGAGGGCATTTCTGATATCCGTGACGAGTCCGACAAGAGCGGTATGCGTGTCGTGATTGAACTCAAGCGCGGGGAAGTGCCTGAGGTGGTGCTGAACAATCTGTACAAGGCCACCCAACTGCAAGATACGTTTGGCATGAATATGGTGGCGCTGGTCGATGGCCAGCCCAAGCTGCTGAACTTGAAAGAAATGCTGGCGTGTTTCCTGTCGCACCGGCGGGAAGTGCTGACGCGGCGCACTGTATACGAACTGCGCAAGGCGCGGGAACGTGGTCACGTGCTCGAAGGGCTGGCGGTTGCGCTGGCTAATATTGATGAGTTCATTGCGATCATCAAGGCCGCGCCGAGCCCTCCGATAGCGAAGCAGGAATTGATGGCGCGCTCGTGGGATTCGTCATTGGTGCGTGACATGCTCGCCCGTGCTGAGTCGGACAATGCCACGGTTGGCGGCCGTGAAGCGTACCGGCCAGATGGTTTGCTGCCGGCGTTTGGCATGCAGGCGAACGGGATGTATCACCTGTCGGATGTCCAGACGCAGGAAATCCTGCAGATGCGCTTGCAGCGCCTGACTGGGCTGGAGCAGGACAAAATTCTTGGCGAGTACCGTGACGTAATGGCCCAGATTGCCGATTTGCTCGATATTCTGGCGCGCCCTGAGCGCATCACGGCGATCATTGTTGGCGAGCTGACGTCGATTAAGAGCGAATTCGGTGATGCGCGCCGTTCAAGAATTGAACTCAATGCCACTGAGCTCAATACCGAAGATCTGATTACGCCGCAGGACATGGTGGTCACTATGTCCCATACCGGTTACGTCAAGTCGCAGCCGTTGTCGGAATACCGGGCGCAAAAGCGCGGCGGGCGCGGCAAGCAGGCGACTTCAATGAAAGAAGACGACTGGATCGATACGCTTTTCATTGCGAATACGCACGATCACATCCTTTGCTTCTCAAATCGTGGCCGGGTCTACTGGATCAAGGTGTACGAGGTGCCGCAAGGTTCGCGGAACTCACGCGGCCGTCCGGTCGTGAACATGTTCCCGCTGCAGGATGGCGAAAAAATCAACGTTGTTCTGCCAGTGAAAGAGTTTTCTGCCGATCAATATGTCTTCATGGCAACTGCGCTAGGGACGGTCAAAAAAACTCCGCTTGAGGCCTTTAGCCGACCGCTGCGCAAGGGTATTATCGCGGTCGGCCTTGATGACGGTGACTACCTGATTGGGGCTGCGATTACAGACGGCCAGCACGATGTGATGCTGTTTTCTGATTCGGGCAAGGCGGTTCGCTTCGACGAAAATGATGTCCGTCCGATGGGGCGTGAGGCGCGCGGTGTGCGTGGCATGCAACTTGACGATGGTCAGCAGGTTATCGCGCTGCTGGTGGCTGGCGATGAGCAGCAGTCGGTGCTTACCGCTACCGAGAACGGTTTTGGCAAGCGCACGCCGATTACTGAATACACTCGTCACGGCCGCGGCACCAAGGGCATGATTGCGATTCAGACCTCCGAACGCAATGGCCGGGTGGTTGCTGCGACGCTGGTCGATCCGGAAGCCCAGATCATGCTGATTACCAATACCGGCGTGCTGATCCGCACGCGGGTATCGGAAATTCGGGAAATGGGGCGCGCAACCCAAGGTGTTACACTCATCAGCCTTGATGAGGGCACGAAGCTTTCGGGCCTGCAGCAGGTGGCCGAAGCCGAGGTTGATGTCGATCTGGATAGCGACGCCGAAGGTCCCGCCGAAGAAGGTGGTGCAGGTGAGGACGGCAGCGCGGTTTGATCTGGCTGGGCCTCTTTGTTATTGAGTGAGCGCTGCGCTGGTTGCGATCAGATTGATACGCAGCTAGCGCGGCGAGTAGTTCGACTATTTTCTCTGAGGGAGTAATGATGCAAAAACGATTCAAACAATTGATGTTGCTGGCTGCTTTCGTGCCGACTTTTGCGATGGCGCAAGCGCTTCAGAACCAGGCAGCTCCGGCTGCAGCTGCTGCTCCGGTTGATCCAGCCAAGCAAGCTGCAATCAAGGACCTGCTTGATGCGATCGACGCGCAAAAGCTCGTCGGCGCAATTGGTAACAGTGCACAGATGCAGGCTAAGCAACTGGTTCCGGCTATCTTGTCGGATGCCCTGAGCGAAAACAAGTCGCTGACTGACAAGCAAAAACAAGCTTCTGTACCAGTGCTGCAAAAAAATGCTGTGCCGAAGCTGGTGGAATCTGCTGGTCAAGTGTTCGCTTCGGATTCGTTCCGTCAGGATGCCATGCAGGCTCAATATGACGCCTATGCCAAGTACTACAGCGCACAGGAAATCAAGGATCTGACCACGTTCTACAAGAGCCCGACTGGCCGTAAGTTCATTCAGGTGCAAGATCAAGTGGGCCGTGATGTGGTGAATGGTCTGATGCAAAAGTACATGCCCCAATCTATCAAGGCAACGCGTGACCAGGCAGACAAGGATGTTGCAGCAGTCAAGCCCGGCAAATAAGCAGTTGAGCTGATGCGCTGAGGTGTCCACCAGCCCTGATTCTCAAGAATGTGGGTTTGGCGGGTTTCCAGCGGGGATGCCATAATGGCTGTTTGTGCATAAGCGCAAACAGCCATTTTTTTAGCTTGGTGCAATTCGTTTTCCTGAATCATTTTTTGCTTAGCCTCCGGGGTTTTCCATGCGTGTTTTTAATTTTTCCGCCGGGCCAGCGGCCATGCCCGAGGAGGTGTTGCGTCAGGCTGCTGACGAGATGCTCAACTGGCGTGATAGCGGCATGAGCGTGATGGAAATGAGTCACCGGGGCAGCGCGTTTTCATCTATTCACGAAGAGGCTTTGCTTGATCTGCGGGAGTTGCTTCAGGTGCCCGCCACTCACCGCATTCTGTTTTTGCAGGGTGGGGGGTTAGCCGAAAACGCAATCATTCCAATGAATTTGTTCGGTGTAAAACCTCGCGCCGACTTCGTAGTGACTGGTTCCTGGTCACAAAAATCACTCACCGAAGCCCGTAAATATGGCACTGCCCATCTGGCGGCGAGCGGTGAAACAGCCAGGGGTTTTACGCGGGCCCCGCTGCGGGCCGAGTGGCAGTTGTCGGATGATCCGGCCTACGTGTATTTGTGTACCAATGAAACGATTCACGGCGTCGAGACCTTTGATATCCCGGATCTCGGTGACATTCCGCTGGTTGCAGATGCGTCGTCGCATTTACTGTCGCGGCCAATGGATGTCGCCAAATACGGCGTGCTTTTTGGTGGTGCGCAAAAAAACATCGGCATTGCTGGGGTCACGGTTGTTATCGTGCGCGAGGACTTGCTGGATCGTGCGCTGCCTATCTGCCCGACAGCATTCGAATGGAAGACGGTCGCGGCGCATAACTCGATGTACAACACGCCACCAACCTACGCGATTTACGTTGCCGGACTGGTGTTCAAGTGGCTGAAAAAACAAGGTGGTCTCGCCGGGATCGAAGCGCGCAACATCGAAAAAGCGAAGTTGCTATACGACACAATCGACGCCAGCAATTTCTATCTAAACAACGTAGAGCGCGCTGCGCGTTCACGAATGAATATCCCGTTCTTTCTCGCTGATGCCACGCGTAACGAAGATTTTCTGGCGGGTGCGCAAGCGCGCGGTCTCGTGCAGTTGAAGGGCCATAAATCGGTCGGCGGGATGCGTGCATCGGTGTACAACGCGGTGCCGCTTAAAGCCGTGCAGACCCTCGTCGACTACATGAAAGAGTTTGAGCAGCGCCGTGCCTGATGTGTGTTGTGATGCAGGCTGGTCCGGGGTTTAGTCTCTTATAGATACGCTTTTTTCACGCATGGACGACGAACTTAATTTACGGCTTAAACCGTTGCGCGAACGCATTGATGCGCTTGATACGCAGCTCATCGCGCTGTTGAATCAGCGTGCGGCGATCGCGCTAGAAGTGGGCGAGGTCAAAAAACATTTCAATGCGCCGGTATTTCGCCCAGAGCGCGAACAGCAAGTCATCACGCGTTTGCAAGATCTTAGCGACGGCCCGCTCGCTGGCCAGCATATCAGCGCGATCTGGCGTGAAATCATGGCCGCCAGCCGGGCGCTCGAAAAGAACATTCGGGCGGCCTATCTTGGCCCGGTTGGCACCTACAGCGAACAGGCAATGCATGCCTATTTCGGTCTGTCGATCGAAGGTTTGCCGTGCCCGTCGATTGACGAAGTGTTTCGCTCCGTTGAAGCCGGGGCCGCTGAATTCGGTGTTGTCCCGGTCGAAAACTCAACTGAAGGTGCGGTGTCTCGCACGCTGGATTTGCTGCTGCAGTCGCAACTCGTGATTGGCGGCGAGCTGGCGCTGCCCATTCACCATAATCTACTGACGCTTAATGGCGGGCTGGCGGGCATTACGCGGGTGTGCGCGCACGCGCAGGCGCTGGCTCAGTGTCAGCGTTGGCTGGCGACCCATGTGCCGCATCTCGAATGCCAGGCGATGTCGAGTAACGCGGAAGCCGCACGCCTCGCCGCGAACGATCCGACGGTCGCCGCGATTGCCGGGGATCGAGCCGCGACGTACTACGGCCTGCAGGTTGCCTATGCCCTGATTCAGGATGATCCGCACAATCGGACCCGCTTCGTGATGATGGGGAAAGAGCCGGTTGGTATCAGTGGCCGCGACCAGACTTCGCTGATTGTGTCCGTGAAGAACGAACCTGGCGCGGTGTTCAAATTGCTTGAACCGCTGGCGCGTCATGGCGTGTCGATGACCCGTTTCGAGTCCCGCCCCGCGCGTGTGGGTACGTGGGAATACTACTTTTACATCGACGTTGAAGGTCATCGGGATGACGCACCGGTCTCGGCTACGCTGGCCGAGCTCGAGAAAAAAGCGGCATTCCTGAAGATTCTTGGTTCTTATCCACGCGCTACCTGATTACCTGAGTTGGCCCTTCGGGGCGCACCCATCACCCGCCTGTCTGTCCATTGTTGCCCGGAGAAACTCATGCCCTTGCCGTTCGGCCCGTCTTATGTGCGGGCACTCGCCCCTTATATCGCTGGCAAACCTATTGCGGAAGTCGCGCGCGAATTTGGTCTGGACGAAGCCCGCATTGTGAAGCTCGCATCGAATGAAAATCCGTTTGGCATGCCTGAATCAGCACAGCGCGCGATCAGCCAGGCCATTGGCGAGCTGGGCCGGTATCCGGATGCGAATGGTTTTGAGCTGAAGGCCGCCTTGAGTGAGCACTATGGCGTGCCGGCAGACTGGGTGACGCTCGGCAATGGCAGTAACGATATTCTCGAAATCGCCGCGCATGCGCTGGTCGAACAAGGCCAGTCGGTGCTGTACTCGCAGTATTCGTTCGCGGTTTATGCGCTGGCCGCTCAGGGCGTGGGTGCCCGCGCAACGGTGGTGCCAGCGCGGCAGTACGGCCATGACCTCGATGCGATGCTGGCGGCCATTGAAGCTGACACGCGTCTGATCTTCATTGCCAATCCGAATAACCCAACTGGCACCTTTATCCCTGGCCCAGTGCTGGAGTCGTTTCTCGACCAGGTGCCGCGTGAGGTTGTCGTCGTGCTGGACGAGGCCTATACCGAATATCTGGCACAAGACCAGCGCTATGACTCGATTGGCTGGGTGCGCCGGTATCCCAATCTGCTGGTGTCGCGCACGTTTTCGAAGGCGTTTGGCCTAGCTGGGCTGCGTGTTGGCTTTGCGATTGCGCAGCCGGAACTGACCGATTTGCTCAATCGTCTGCGGCAGCCATTCAATGTCAATACGCTGGCGCAAGCGGCGGCGATTGCTGCGCTGCGTGACGACGGGTTTCTTGCTCGAAGCGCGCAGGCTAATGCGCAAGGCTATCGTTATCTGACGCAGGCGTTCGAGCGTCTGGGCCTCGACTATGTGCCGTCGCACGGCAATTTTGTGCTGGTGCGGGTGGGCGATCATGATGATTCGGGTCATCAGGTCAATCTGGCCTTGTTAAAACAGGGCGTCATCGTGCGGCCGGTCGGCAATTATGGTTTGCCGCAATGGCTCCGTATCACGATTGGTCTGCCTGACGAAAATGCGGCGTTTATCGCCGCGCTGGAAAAAACACTCGCGGCTTCCTGAGCGAGCCCCTATGTGATTCGCGTGCGAGGCCTCCGGGCTGCGCGCGCTTTTTGGGTGATGGACGTGGCCGGGTTTTCCTTTAACAAACTGGTGGTGGCTGGTGTCGGTCTGATTGGTGGTTCGCTCGCGCGCGCGTTGCGGGAGCGGGATGAAATCGGCGGTGCGCGCCAGGTGATTGGGATTGGCCGTTCAACTGATTCGACCGCGCGGGCATTGGCGCTTGGTGTGATTGACCAGGCTGTGGCGCTGACCGATGAAGCCGCGTTGCGTGAAGCCTTGGCAGGTGCCGATATCGTTTTGCTGGCGGCACCGGTGGCGCAAACCCAGCCGCTGCTTGAGCGCATTGCACCGTGGCTGGATGCCGCGACGATCATCACCGATGCGGGCAGCACCAAGTCCGATGCTGTAGCGGCAGCGCACGCAGCACTTGGAAGCCGGGCTGGCCAGTTCGTGCCGGGCCATCCGATTGCCGGACGTGAAGCGAGTGGGGTGGATGCTGCGCTGCCCGATTTATATGTAGGCCGTAACGTGGTGCTGTGCCCGATGGCAGGCAATACGCCCGAAGCGCTGGAGCGAATTGCATCAATGTGGCGCGCAGCGGGTGCCACCGTGCACGAAATGTCTAGCGTGGAGCATGACCGCGTGTTTGCCGCGGTTAGCCATTTGCCGCACGTCTTGTCGTTTGCGCTGGTTGAGCAGATTCTCGCCTCGCCGGACGCCGCGCTGAAATTCTCGTTTGCCGCAGGCGGATTCCGCGATTTCACCCGGATCGCTGCTTCAAGCCCTGAAATGTGGCGTGACGTGTGCGTGGCCAATCGGGTGGCGCTGCTGGAAGAGCTGGATGCCTACACGGCAGTGCTGACACGCTTGCGCGCCGCGATCAATACGGCTGATGGCGCTGAACTCGAAGCGGTGTTTGCCCGCTCGCGGACGGCGCGGATGGCATGGCAGCCGGGTGGCCAGCCCGTCAGGCTGGACGATACCGCCGCATAACCGGAACTGGACTCATTCATGGATTACCTCGATCTCGGCCCGTTTTCTCGCGCATCTGGCACGGTTCGCCTGCCCGGCTCGAAGAGCATTTCTAACCGCGTCCTGCTGCTGGCCGCGCTTGCGGAAGGCGAAACCACCATTACCAATCTGCTTGATTCAGACGACACCCGGGTAATGCTCGACGCGCTGATTCAGCTAGGCGTGAAAATTCGCCGTGACGAGCAGGCGCAGACATGCGTGGTGTCGGGTACGCGTGGCGCGTTTACGACCAAAACCGCAGATCTTTTTCTCGGCAATGCGGGCACGGCAGTGCGTCCATTGACAGCGGCGCTGGCAGTTAATGGCGGTGAGTATCGCGTGCATGGCGTGCCACGCATGCACGAACGGCCGATTGGCGATCTGGTGGAGGGTTTGCGGCAAATCGGCGCGCAGATTGATTACGAGGCGGCCGAAGGTTATCCGCCATTGCGGATTCACGCGGCGCGGATTGCCACCGAAGCGCCGGTGCGTGTGCGTGGCGATGTGTCGAGCCAGTTTTTGACCGCCTTGCTGATGACCTTGCCACTGGTGCGCAGTGCGAGCGGCGTGACCACGGTTGAAGTGGAAGGCGAATTAATTTCCCAGCCCTATATCGACATCACCATTCGGTTGATGGCGCGTTTTGGCATCCAGGTGGAGCATGACAACTGGCAGCGCTTCACGGTGCCAGCTGGGCGGCGCTATCAGTCGCCGGGCAGGATCATGGTCGAAGGGGATGCGTCGTCGGCATCGTATTTTCTTGCCGCAGGTGCGCTGGGTGGTGGCCCGGTGCGGGTAGAGGGTGTCGGGCGCAGCAGCATCCAGGGCGACGTGGGTTTTGCCGATGCGCTGATGCGGATGGGCGCGAACGTGACGATGGGCGACGACTGGATTGAAGTGCGCGGCGTGGGCCACGATCATGGCAAGCTGAATTCGATCGATATGGATTTCAACCTGATTCCCGACGCGGCGATGACCATCGCAGTGGCCGCGTTGTTCGCCGACGGCACGACGACCTTGCGTAATATCGCAAGCTGGCGCGTTAAAGAAACGGACCGGATCGCCGCAATGACCACGGAACTGCGCAAGCTGGGTGCGACGGTGCAGGAGGGTGTCGATTCATTAGTGGTCACGCCGCCTGCACAGCTTGTGCCACATGCCGTGATTGATACCTACGACGACCACCGGATGGCGATGTGCTTTTCGCTCGCCAGTCTTGGCGGAGTGCCGGTACGGATTAACGATCCTGATTGCGTGCGCAAAACTTTCCCTGATTATTTCCAGCGCTTTGCTGCGCTGGTTCAACCCTGATCTGGCCATCTACGGCTTTTTTCAATGAAACCTATTCGTCCATTCCACCAGACGCCCGTCATTGCTATCGACGGCCCTACTGCCTCCGGTAAAGGCACCGTCGCCGCGCTGGTGGCAGCCAGCCTGGGCTTTCACCTGCTGGATAGCGGCGCGCTGTACCGGCTGGCGGCGTTGGCGAGCTTGCGTTACAGCATCGCGGCAGACGATGCCGTGGCGCTGGAGAAGCTTATCGGTGAGCTGCATATCACGTTCCGCGAGGGGTTGGCCCAGCTTGATGGCGTTGATGTTTCAGCCGAAATCCGCGCCGAGGAGATCGGCAACCGGGCTTCTGCGATAGCGGTTCATGGCCCGGTACGGGCGGCGCTTGTGGCTCGTCAGCGTGCTTTTCGCAAAGAGCCGGGCCTGGTTGCCGATGGCCGGGATATGGGGACAGTGATCTTTCAGGACGCCGCACTCAAAGTGTTTTTGACCGCGAGCGTGGAGGCTCGCGCGGCGCGCCGATATAAGCAATTGATCCAAAAAGGTTTTTCTGCTAATATGGAAGACTTGCTCCGGGATTTGCGTGAGCGTGACGAGCGCGACAGTACGCGCGCTGCCGCGCCACTTAAGCCTGCAGCAGATGCAAAGCTGCTTGATACGTCGGCGCTTTCGATTGACCAGGCGGTCAATCAGGTGGTGCAGTGGTATCAGGCGCTGGTTCCGCACGCATAGCACGCGTGTGGTTGTGTAGGTGTTTCGCAACGACTGCGGAACGTGTGTTCACTCCTTAACCCCGCATGGCATTCGCATTGTTGCCAAAGCGGCGGGCCAACCGGCCAGCCAGGCAGCGCGAGACCGTGCAAATCTCGACCTTTATGTCCGACCTGCAAACTTCCAACCTGAATACCGAATCTTTCGCGGCTCTGTTCGAAGAGTCGCTGACCAAGCAAGACATGCGCGCTGGCGAAGTCATCTCCGCCGAAGTCGTCCGTGTCGACCACAATTTCGTGGTTGTTAATGCTGGTCTCAAGTCCGAAGCCTACATCCCGCTCGAAGAATTTTTGAACGACGCGGGCGAGGTAGAAGTGCAGGCGGGCGACTTCGTTTCAGTGGCGATCGACGCGCTGGAAAATGGTTACGGCGACACAATCCTGTCGCGTGACAAGGCGAAGCGTCTGGCTTCGTGGCTGTCGCTGGAAAAGGCGCTCGACAACAACGAGCTCGTTACCGGCACGATCACGGGCAAGGTCAAGGGTGGCATGACCGTCATGGTCAATGGCATTCGTGCATTCTTGCCAGGTTCACTGGTGGATACACGTCCTGTCAAAGACACCACGCCTTATGAAGGCAAAACGCTCGAATTCCGCGTGATCAAGCTGGATCGCAAGCGTAACAACGTAGTGTTGTCGCGCCGTGCAGTGATCGAGGCTACGCAGGGTGAAGAGCGCGCAAAGCTGCTCGAAACACTGAAAGAAGGTGCGATTGTCGAAGGTGTGGTGAAGAACATCACCGACTACGGCGCATTCGTGGACCTCGGTGGCATAGACGGCCTGCTGCACATCACTGATATTGCATGGCGTCGTGTGCGTCACCCGAGCGAAGTCCTGTCAGTTGGCCAGGAAGTGACGGCAAAGATTCTCAAGTTCGACCAGGAAAAGAACCGCGTTTCGCTGGGTATCAAACAACTGGGCGACGATCCATGGGAAGGCATTTCACGCCGTTACCCATCAGGCACACGTCTGTTCGGCAAGGTTACCAACATTACTGACTACGGCTCATTTGTCGAAGTGGAATCGGGCATCGAAGGCCTTGTCCACGTGTCAGAAATGGACTGGACCAACAAGAACGTTGCTCCGTCGAAAGTGGTACAGCTGGGCGACGAAGTCGAAGTCATGGTCCTCGAGATCGACGAAGACCGCCGCCGTATCAGCCTCGGCATGAAGCAATGCAAGCCGAACCCATGGGACGATTTCAGCCGCAACTTCAAGAAGGGCGACAAACTGCAAGGCGCGATCAAGTCGATTACCGACTTCGGCGTGTTCATCGGTTTGCCTGGCGGTATCGACGGTCTGGTTCACCTGTCAGATCTGTCATGGAACGAAACCGGCGAAGAAGCTGTGCGCAAGTACAAGAAGGGCGACGAAGTGGAAGCCATCGTTCTTGGCATTGATGTCGAGAAAGAACGCATTTCGCTGGGTATCAAGCAACTGGAAGGCGACCCGTTCAGCAATTTCGTTGCAATGAACGACAAGGGCTCGACAGTTGATGGCGTAGTCAAGTCGGTTGATGCGAAGGGTGCTGTGGTAACGCTGTCAGATGACGTCGAAGGCTACCTCCGCGCTTCTGAAATTGCTCAAGATCGTGTGGAAGATGCGCGTAACGTGCTGAAAGACGGCGACAAGGTCAATGCGATGATTATCAACATCGACCGCAAGTCACGTGGCATCAACCTGTCGATCAAGGCCAAAGATTCGGCTGAGCAACAAGAAGCGATTCGTGGCATGGCGTCCGACAGCAGTGCTGCTGCTACCGGCACGACAAACCTCGGTGCGTTGCTGAAAGCCAAGCTCGACGGCCAGAACCAGTAAGCCTTAAGAGGGTCTGCTGCAGTATGACCAAATCGGAATTGGTCGCTCAACTGGCCCTGCGGTTTTCGCAGCTTGTTTTAAAAGATGCGGATTTCGCAGTGAAAACGATGCTTGATGCGATGTCAGAGGCACTTGCCTGCGGGCATCGCATTGAAATTCGCGGTTTTGGCAGCTTTGGCCTGAATCGTCGTCCATCCCGGATTGGACGCAATCCTAAATCGGGTGAAAAAGTGCTGGTGCCTGAGAAGTACGTACCGCATTTCAAGCCCGGCAAAGAGTTGCGCGAAAGAGTGGATGGACGGGCAGGCGAGCCGCTCAAAGCAGAAGGGCCAGATGATGATTGATCCGTCTTCGCTGTGTTGTTTTCAGTGTCGTGTGGATCACGTTAGTGGCCAAAGCCAGACAGCAAAAGACCAAAAAAGCGCCTTCGGGCGCTTTTTTTATGGTGCTGTCATTAACGCCGACATCGGCATTTCTGCGGCGGTAAATGTCACCGTTAATCAACCTGTGACCTTAATTAGGCGACTAATTAGACGGACGGTTCGGACAGCGGCCCTGGCAAGCATTCAGGCTTTCATGATTCACCTGCTGTTCAGGCCCCTGGCCCTTGCTTTACAATACGCGTCACTTCAGTTCCCCCGCCCATGGCGGGCCACATCACTCGCCGTACTGCTATCAAGAGACCTGCCCATGAAATTTATCGTCTGGTTGATCCGCGTTCTGGTGTTTGTGCTGTTGCTAGTGCTTGCGCTCTCCAATACGCAAACCGCGACGCTAAATTTTCTCGCGGGTTATGTCTGGCAAGCACCGTTGATTCTCATCGGTCTCGTGTTTTTCGTTGTCGGCCTGGTATCGGGTCTGGTGTCGGCTCTGCCTGCCCTGTTTCGTTTGCGGCTTGAAAATAGCCGCCTGAAACGCGAGTTGCGTATCGCGCGGGAGGCTCCCGCTGCGGTTGAACCGCCTCTCATGCCCCCACTCATTTAATTTCACTTGCCGCCTGCTTCGTGCAGGCGATTTTTGTTGTTGCATTCCCCTGGCTATTGCACATGGATCTAGATTTCTGGTGGCTGCTTGTCATCCCGCTCGCGTTCGCGCTTGGCTGGATGGCCGCACGCTATGACCTTAAGACGCTATTGTCCGAAGGCACCAATCTGCCACGCTCGTATTTTCGTGGTCTTAACTTTCTGCTCAATGAGCAACCAGATCAGGCGATCGACGCATTTATCGAAGTCGTCAAACTTGATCCCGAAACGGTCGAACTGCACTTCGCGCTAGGCAATCTGTTTCGCCGACGCGGTGAAACTGACCGGGCGATCCGGGTGCATCAGAACTTGTTAAGCCGGGCGAGCCTGTCAGTTGCTGAGCGCGATCATGCGTTGTTCGAGCTTGGTCAGGATTTTCTTAAAGCCGGTTTGCTTGATCGTGCGGAAGAAACTTTTCGGGCGCTTGAGGCCGGCTCCCGTGCGCTGGATGCGCAGCGTGCGCTACTCACCATCTACGAGATCGAGAAAGACTGGAGCCGCTCCATTGATACGGCCCGTTGCCTCGAAACGATGGGGGCGGCCCCACTGGGCAAGGAAATCGCGCAGTTCCATTGCGAACTGGCTCAGGAAGCCTTGCAGCACAAACAGCCTGACGAGGCGCAGCGGCAGCTTGATCTGGCGCTCAAGGCTAATTCACAGAGTGTGCGGGCGACGATCCTGCTGGGCGATGTTGAAGCGTTGGGCGGCAAGCTCGACGCGGCCATTGCGTATTGGCTTCAGGTCGAGCAGCAAAATGCCGCGTATTTGCCGCTGGTCGCAGTCAAGCTGATGCAAGCGTATGAGGCGCTGGGCCGTCAGGCCGAAGGTGCCGAATTGCTGACCGCCTGGGTTGATCGCTATCCGTCCGCCGATTTGCTCGATGTGGCGTATCAGTACGTGTCGGCATTGCGTGGTGCAGATGCGGCTCATGCGTTGGCGCGCACGCAGATGGAAAAATCTCCGAGCCTTGCAGGGATGACCCGGCTGCTTGAGGCTCAGCAAGCGTTAGCTGAAGAGCCGCGACGCAGTGAGCTGGCCCTGATGCACACGCTGTTGCGGCAACGTACTAAAAATCTGCCGCGCTACACCTGCCAGAACTGCGGCTTTCGTGCCCGCTTGTTCTATTGGCAGTGCCCGGGTTGCAGTGGCTGGGAAACCTATGCCCCACGCCGGGTTGAACCCATGGCTGCGTCAAGCTGACGCTGAAAGTGAGGCCCAGTGCTAATGGCGGGTAGCGTGAAGATCGCATTGCCCGCAAGCCTGGGAGTTATCACGGGAACCTGATACCGGAACGCGTATGAAAATCTCCATTATTGGTACGGGCTATGTCGGCCTCGTGACGGGCGCGTGCCTGGCTGAAATTGGCAACGATGTATTTTGCGTCGACGTTGATCCACGCAAGATCGATATCCTGAATAACGGCGGCGTGCCTATTCATGAGCCGGGTTTGCAGGAAATTATTGCGCGCACCCGGGCAGCCGGGCGCATCGCGTTTTCGACCGATATCGCAACGAGCGTCGCCCATGGCGATGTGCAGTTTATTGCCGTCGGTACGCCCCCGGATGAAGACGGCTCCGCCGATCTGCAGTACGTGCTGGAAGCGGCCCGCAACATCGGCCGTTACATGAATAGCTTCAAGGTGATCGTGGATAAATCGACGGTCCCGGTTGGCACCGCCGAGCGCGTGCGAGCGGTGATTGAGGAAGAGCTGGCGCGACGCGGTCTGGCCGATAGCCCGGCGCATCGGTTCTCGGTGGTATCCAATCCTGAGTTTCTGAAAGAAGGCGCGGCGGTTGACGATTTCATGCGCCCGGACCGGATCGTGCTGGGCAGCGATAGCGATGAGGCAGGCCTGCGTGCCCGTGACTGGATGAAGCGCCTGTACGCGCCGTTTAACCGCAATCACGAACGCATGCTGACCATGGACGTTCGTTCAGCAGAGTTCACCAAATATGCTGCTAACGCGATGCTGGCGACCCGCATTTCGTTCATGAATGAAATGGCGAATCTGGCTGACCGGGTGGGCGCGGATATTGAAGCGGTACGACGTGGCATTGGTTCTGATCCGCGTATCGGGTATCACTTTTTATATGCCGGATGTGGCTATGGCGGATCGTGTTTTCCGAAGGATGTGCAGGCGCTGATCCGGACTGCGAGTGAGATGGGTCATAACCTGCGCATTCTCGAAGCGGTCGAGGCCGTGAATCACGAGCAAAAAGAAATTCTCGTGAACAAGATTGTGGCTGCGCTGGGCCCGGATTTGACGGGACGAACCTTTGCGGTTTGGGGCCTGGCGTTCAAGCCGAATACTGATGATATGCGTGAAGCGCCCAGCCGCAGAGTCATCGCGCAGTTGCTCGCGCGCGGCGCGAGTGTGCGTGCCTACGATCCGGTCGCACTCAATGAAGCGCGCCGGGTGCTGGCGATGGATCTGGCCGATGCGCCAGAGCAGCAGGCCCGGTTGCATTTCGCCTGTACACAGGACGAAACCTTGATTGGGGCTGATGCCATCGTCATCATCACCGAGTGGAAAGAGTTCAAGAGTCCGGATTTTATGCATTTGAAATCGATGCTCAAGTCACCGCTGATTTTCGATGGCCGCAATCTCTACGAACCTGAAGCGATGACCGAACTCGGTATCGACTACCACTCGATTGGACGTCCCTATGCCCAACTCGCCGATATCTAAATCCCCCCAGGACAGTGCTGTGCCAGTGCCGGACCGGGTGTCTGTGCCTCGGGCGCGGGTGGCGGCTGCCCGGGTGCTGATTATTGGTGACGTGATGCTGGACCGCTACTGGTTTGGCGATGTGAACCGCATTTCTCCTGAGGCACCGGTGCCCGTGGTCCACGTGCAGCGTCAGGAAGATCGCCTGGGTGGCGCGGCTAACGTCGCGCGGAACGCGGCGGCGTTGGGTGCCTGCGCAGGATTGCTCTGCGTGGTGGGGCGAGACGAGCCGGGTGAGCGCATCGTGCATTTGCTTAAGGACAGTGGGGTGGTCGAGCATCTTGAGCGCGACCCTGATTTGCTGACCACGATCAAGCTGCGGGTGCTGGCGCGCCAGCAGCAGTTGTTGCGGGTCGACTTTGAGAACACGCCCGCGCATGAAGTGCTGCTCGCGGGTCTGGCGCGGTTTGATGCGCTGTTGCCGACATATGACGTGATCCTGATGTCCGATTACGCCAAAGGCGGCCTGACTCATGTGACGCAGATGATTGCGCAGGCACGGGCCGCACATAAACCGGTTCTGGTTGATCCAAAGGGCGACGACTGGGAGCGTTATCGCGGTGCGACGCTCATTACGCCGAACCGCGCTGAATTGCGCGAAGTCATTGGCCAGTGGAAATCCGAGGACGATCTGCTGGCACGGGTGACCACCCTGCGCCGCGATCTAGCCTTCGAGGCGCTGCTGCTGACGCGCTCGGAAGAGGGCATGACGCTGTTCTCTGACGATGGCGTGCTGACGATCTCAGCGCTGGCGCGCGAGGTATTCGACGTATCGGGTGCGGGTGACACCGTGATCGCCACGCTGGCGGTCATGCTGGGCGCGGGGCTATCGCTGGTGGAGGCGGTCACGCTGGCCAATCGCGCGGCAGGCGTGGTGGTGGGCAAGCTCGGCACGGCAGTTGCTGAATATGACGAACTGTTTCCTTGATTGAGGCCGCCTGAGTGTTGCAGCGCTGGCCCAGTCTGAACTTCATTACCGTAAAACGACCATGACTATTATCGTGACCGGCGCCGCTGGTTTCATCGGCAGCAATCTTGTCAAGGCGCTCAATCAACGCGGCCATTCGCGCATCATTGCTGTTGATAACCTCACCCGCGCAGACAAGTTTCACAATCTCGTTGACTGCGAGATTGAGGACTATCTCGACAAGAGCGAATTTATCGAGCGCTTTACCCGGGGCGATTTCGGCAAAGTACAAGCGGTGTTTCATGAAGGCGCGTGCTCGGACACGATGGAAACCGATGGCCGCTACATGATGGACAACAACTTTCGCTATAGCCGTGCTGTGCTGGATACCTGCCTCGCGCAGGGCAGCCAGTTTCTGTATGCGTCGTCGGCGGCGATTTATGGCGGCTCGGAGCGGTTTGTCGAAGATCGTGAAGTGGAGCGGCCGCTGAATGTCTATGGCTATTCGAAATTTTTATTCGACCAGGTGGTGCGACGCCTGATTCCAGGTGCCGCTAGCCAGATTGCTGGTTTTCGCTATTTCAACGTGTACGGTCCGCGTGAAACGCATAAAGGCAGGATGGCTTCGGTTGCGTTTCACAACTTCAACCAGTTCCGTGCCGAAGGCAAGGTCAAACTGTTTGGCGAGTACAACGGCTATGCTGCAGGCCAGCAGACGCGCGATTTCGTCTCGGTCGAGGACGTGACGAAGGTCAACTTGTTCTTCTTCGACAATCCCGGCAAATCAGGCATCTTCAATCTCGGCAGTGGCCGGGCGCAGCCGTTCAACGATATTGCGCTGAGCGTCGTGAATACGCTGCGTGCACTCAATAACGAGCCCGCCCTGTCGCTTGAACAGCAGGTGCAGCAAGGGCTGATCGAGTACGTTCCTTTTCCTGATGCGCTGCGTGGCAAGTATCAGTGTTTCACTCAGGCAGACTTGGGCCGCCTGCGCGCGGCGGGCTATGAGGCTCCGTTTCTGAGCGTGCAGGAAGGTGTTGGCCAGTACGTGCGCTGGCTATCTGGCCAGCTATAAAACGAATTTGAGTTTGCCTACACTGGGGTCTCCCGGTTGACGATGGTCGTTAGCCGGCAGTACGAAGGAGATCCCATATGATGCGAAAAATTCTGGTAACGGCGGCTATGCTGGCTGCTTTCGGTCAGGCGTATGCAACCGTCAATGTCAACACGGCCGATGACGCCGCATTACGCGGTATCCGCGGCATTGGTCCGGCTAAAGCCAAAGCTATTCTTGATGAACGTGCCGCACATGGTCCTTACAAAGACGCGGCCGATCTGGGCAAACGTGTAAGTGGTCTGGGTGGCCATACCGTCGAGCGGCTTCAGGCAGAAGGGCTGGCGGTGGGCCCGGCGGGCGCTGCCGCAGGCACACAGGCGGCAGCAACGAAGAATGCTGCGGATAAAAACAGCCCCGCCGTGGTGGTTAAAAAATAACGCAATGGCTTGAGCGCAGCGCGACTGGCCGCTGCGTGGTTCTCGTGTTAATCCCGGTTATCTGCTTTCGCTTTGGTTAAGCTCAGCTAGCAGCTCCTTCAGCCGTCGTTCAGATGACTGGCTCCCGCGGTGCTTGCCGCGGGTTTTTTGCGTGACGGCATAGTTGGTGCGTTGGCATCCCTAAGCTTAAATGAGCTAACCGGCGTGCCAGCGCCCCGTGGTTTAGAATCGCCCCTTCCATTCCTGCTGGCTGGCGAGAAAACTACGATGGCTTACAAAACAATTGAAGACACAATCGGCAATACGCCCCTCGTACAGCTCGTGCGTCTACCTGACGACGAAATCCGCAGCCGCAACAATGTGATTCTCGGCAAGCTTGAAGGCAATAATCCGGCCGGTTCGGTGAAAGACCGCCCGGCGCTGTCGATGATCCGCAAGGCAGAAGAGCGTGGCCGTATCAAACCAGGCGACACATTGATCGAAGCAACCAGCGGTAATACCGGTATCGCACTGGCAATGGCCGCGGCCATTCGGGGCTACAAGATGCTGCTGCTGATGCCGGAAGATTTATCGGTTGAGCGACGCCAGAGCATGGCCGCTTATGGCGCACAAATCTTGTTGACGCCAGTCACGGGTGGCATGGAGTACGCCCGTGATCTCGCGGAACAAATGCAGCGCGAAGGCAAGGGCACCATTCTTGACCAGTTCGCCAATCCAGATAATCCGCTGGCGCACTATGAAACCACTGGCCCGGAAATTTGGCGTGAAACTGAAGGGCGCATCACGCATTTCGTTTCGGCAATGGGCACGACCGGCACCATCATGGGTGTTTCCCAGTATCTGAAGGAGCAGCGTCAGGCCATTGAGATTGTTGGCGCGCAGCCGGAAGAAGGCTCACGCATTCCAGGCATCAGGAAATGGCCTGAAGCTTATTTACCCAAAATTTTTGATCGCAGCCGTGTGGACCGTGTGGAAAATGTGAGCCAGGCGGCTTCGGAGGCCATGGCGCGCAAGCTGGCTGCGATCGAAGGGATCTTCTGCGGTATTTCGGCAGCGGGTGCGTGTGAGGTTGCTTTACGGATTGCCCGCCAGGTTGAAAATGCGACGATTGTGTTTGTGGTCTGCGATCGTGGTGACCGGTATTTGTCCACGGGGGTATTTCCCGCTTGAAGCTGGCCTCAGTGCGGGTTTGGCGTCACCCACTATGCGGGGCCGGTTGTCTGAATTCGCGTTCCTCATAAAAAAATGCTGGTTTTAACCAGCATTTTTTCGCACTTGACTTAACTGATACAGCCACGCCATAACGCGGCCCTTAAATACATGGTTACTGCAGCAGCGCATCAGGCGCGCTCCCATCCATCCCGGGCACGCTGGTTGCCTGCATTTGCTGGCGAATCTTCTCGCCAAGCTGGTACACCGCTAACGCATAGAAAAAGCTGCGGTTATAACGCGTAAGCACATAGAAATTTCTCAGACCCAGCACATATTCGGTTGGGCGCGCGGGCGAGGGTAGATCAACTACCGTCAACGGGGTGCCCGCTTCGGCAGCAACATCCAGCCCTGGTTCGGTCACCGCCATGCCCGCATTCAGCAACTGCTGTAGCGACCAGCGCGGCTCGGGTTTGCCATCTGCGGCAGCTTGTGCGATGCCTTGGCTGCCGGCATCCGGGCTGATATTCCAGACGACAGGCCGGCCCGTTTCCCAGCCGTTTTGTTTTAGATAATTAGCGACGCTGCCGATGGCATCGGCCTGGCTGCTGCGCAGGTCGATGTGCGGGTTGCCATCGTAATTGACCGCGTACTGGACGATGCTGCTAGGCAGAAATTGCGGAATGCCAATTGCACCGGTGTACGAACCAAGCACCGTGCTGGGGTCGATCTGCGCGTCGCGGGTCCACACCAGGTAGTCTTCGAGATTCTTGCGAAACAACGCCTGGCGATCTGCCCGGTTCGGGGTGTTGGGGTAATCGAAACTGAGCGTGGTCAGCGCGTCGAGCACGCGGAAGTTACCCATGTAGCGTCCGTAAATGGTTTCGACGCCAATGATGCCGACGATCACCTCGGGCGGTACACCGAACTCCTGATAGGCGCGTTGCAGCGTGGCCTGGTTGTTGCGCCAGAATTTCACCCCGGCATTGATCCGCACCTGATCCAGAAAGCGCGCCTGATACGTGCGCCAGTTTTTGATCGAAGGGGAGGGTGATGGTGTGACGAGCTTGACTGCAGTCGCCGAATAACTGACCCGCGAAAATAGCGCGTGCAATGCCGCTGGATCGAAATCGTAGCGGGCTGCCATGTCATTGATGAAGGCGTCTACCTGGCTGTTATTGGTGTAGCGCTGCGGAACAATTTCTTCTTCAAATGTTTGCCCCTGGGCCGCCGCTGTTTGCGGCTGGCTTTGCGCTACCGCAGGCGTGGCCGCCACAAACATGGCGCTGGCGAGACTGAGCGCGATGGCACAGGCTTGCGTGCGAAGACGGTTTCGTGCGGACGGGGCAAGCTGGACGGTCATATCAGGTGGGCAGGGAGCCAGACAAAGAATGCGGGGGAGTATACCCGACGCTTTCTGTCCCGATAACCCGTGGCGCAGGCCTGGCGCGGGTACGCGGGACGGTATGGTAAGTTGGCCGCTTTCGTGCCTGGTATCTAGGTGTGCGCGGGGTGCGCCTAGATGTGCAGCGGGTGCGCAGAACTCTCCTTTCATCGTGCTGGCGGCTCCGTCTGGGGGCGCAAAGAATGGCTCATGGCAACTGCTTTTTATTCTCACACTGACTGTTTGCTGCATGAGATGGGTGAGGATCATCCTGAAGCTCCGGCTCGTTTGCTGGCAATCGAAGACCAGTTGATCGCCAGCCGGATTGATACGCTGCTGGAGCATGTTTCGCCGCCGCTGGCTGATGAAGCGGCGTTGCTGCGTGTGCATACCCAGGCACACCTTGATTACCTCCTGACTCACGCGCCGGTGAGCGGCTATGCCTCGATTGATGCCGATACGCGGATGAATCCGCATACCTGGCGAGCGGCGCTGCGAGCTGCAGGCGCTGCGCTTGCCGCGACCGATGCGGTGCTGGCGGGGCATTACGACAACGCGTTTTGCAGTGTGCGCCCGCCTGGGCATCACGCCGAACCGGCCCGGGCGATGGGATTTTGCTTTTTTAATAACGTGGCGCTGGCTGCGCGTCACGCGCTTGATGTGCATGGTTTGCAGCGCGTGGCGATTGTCGATTTCGATGTGCACCATGGCAACGGTACCGAGGCGGCTTTTGCGGGCGATCCACGCGTGTTGATGTGCAGCTTCTTCCAGCACCCGTTTTTTCCGTTCACTGGGGTGGACCATCAAGCGCCCAATATGGTCAATATCCCGCTTGAAGCTCGGGCCAAAGGCATGGTGGTGCGTGAGGCGGCTGATCAGATGTGGTTGCCGCGTTTGCGGGCGTTCAAGCCAGAGATGATTTTTATTTCGGCGGGTTTTGATGCGCACCGTGAGGATGATCTTGGCAACATGAGCCTCGTCGAAAACGATTTCATCTGGCTCACCGAGCAGGTGCAGCAGATTGCCAAGCGCTATGCCAGCGGCCGGATCGTGAGTTGTCTCGAAGGCGGCTATAACCTGTCAGCGCTGGGCCGTAGCGTGGTGGCGCATGTCCGCACGCTCGCGGGTTTGTGACGGCGTGTGCCTGGCGATGGCTGGGCCTGCGGTAGCGCCAGCCAGGCCGCTTATCGGGCGCGCTTGATGATCCACTCGAGCAACGCTTGAATCACCCGTTCGCGTTCCAGATCATTCATCGTCTCGTGATAAGCCGCGTCATAGAGCGTCAAGGTGGCGTCGGGCGATCCCACGTGAGCGCCAAACTCCTGGCTGCCATCGGGTTCGGTGAGTTTGTCGCTGGTGCCGTGATACACCAGCACCGGCGTGCGTAGGCTGCCGCGTCCCTGTTTGATGCGTGTCATCGCCAGCAGGAGTTCCGCGCCGGTGCGCGCGGGAATCGCGCGATGGTGCACCAGTGGGTCCCGGCGGTTGGCTTCGACCACAGCGGGGTCGCGCGCCAGCAGCTCGGGTTTGATTTTCAGCGCTGGAAAGCGCGGCCAGATCCGGCTGATAACTTGACTCAAGGCGAGCATCCAGCGCGGCACATCCCGGCCGGGCGCGAGCGCGGGGCTCGACAGGATTAATCCAGCCAGCGGCGTGCCGTGGCTGTTGGCGCGCTCGATGGCATATAGCGCGGCGATCGAGCCGCCCATGCTGTGCCCCATCAGGAATAGCGGGTGGCCGCTGCGCGCGGCGACGCGGAGCAGGGCCTCGGCATCCAGCAAATATTCATCGAAGTGGCTAACCCATGTGCGTGCGCCAGGCGCATGGCCGTGTCCGCGCAGATCGAGCGCCAGCAGTTCGATCCCGGCCGCGTTGAGTTCCTGCGCTAGCGCCTGATAGCGCTGGGCGTGCTCAGCCAGACCGTGCAGCAGCGCGACCGTGGCACGCGTGGTGCCGTGCGCGGGCCAGCGGTAAAGCGGGAGCTTCACTCCGTCACGGGTGGTGACATAGGTCGTGCCGCCGCTGTTGGCCGTCACGCTGGCAGCAGTGGATGGGGTGCTGGCCGTATTGGGGGTGGCAAGCAGGGAGTCAGGCTGGGTGGCTTCGCGCTTCATGCTGGTTGTGCCGGAAATGGAGATCGCCAGATCATAGTGGTAGCCGCGCGATGTGGGGCATCTGTGTGGCATCCAGTCGGTGCGTTGCCGCGGCAGTTATGCATTCCGGTTATGACTGGAGCGAAATTGATTATTAAAGAGAATGACAACGCTGCGGTAGAATCGCTCCCCAATCCAAGTTTAAAAAGTCACGGCGGCTGTTTGTCGGCACGCAGATCATGCGTAACGGCAGGTCCGCCGTTTCGTCTTTTCATGATCGAACTCAAAAATATTTCTCAGCGTTTCGCTGGGCCTAAGGGCTGGGTCGAAGCGCTGCACAACGTCAATCTGTCGATTCCGCCAGGTGAAGTGTTCGGCATCATCGGGCGCAGTGGCGCAGGCAAGAGCACGCTCGTGCGCACCATCAACCTGTTGACCCGGCCAACCGAAGGCAACATCGTGGTCAATGGCCGCGACCTGACGTTGCTGGATGCCGCTTCGTTGCGCGAGGCCCGGCGCGAGATCGGCATGATCTTCCAGCACTTCAACTTACTGTCGTCGCGCACGGTATACGGCAATGTCGCGCTGCCGCTCGAACTGGCGGGGCTCAAGCGCGCTGAGATCGAGGCCGCCGTGCTGCCCTTGCTGGATCTGGTTGGACTGTCGGCGCAGAAGGACCGTTATCCGGCGCAAATCAGCGGTGGCCAGAAGCAGCGCGTCGGTATTGCGCGGGCGCTGGCCAGCAAACCCAAAGTCCTGCTTTCCGACGAAGCCACCTCCGCGCTTGATCCTGAAACCACGCGCGCCATTCTTGATCTGCTCCGGCGCATCAATCGTGAACTTGGCCTGACCGTCGTGCTGATTACGCATCAGATGGACGTGATTAAACAGGTCTGTGATCGTCTGGCGGTACTGGACGCTGGCCGGGTGGTGGAGCAGGGGCGTGTGATTGATGTGTTTTTACAGCCGCATCACGAAGTGACGCGCGCGTTGATTGGGGATGTGATCGCGCAAGAACTCCCTCCTGCGATGAAAGCCCGCGTGGCCGAGCGCCTGAAAAACGGCCGGGGTCATTTGCTGCGCCTCGCCTTCACCGGCTCGGGCGTAGACCAACCCATTCTTTCCGAAACGATTCGCCGCTACGAGCTGGACTTCAACATCCTGCATGGCCAGATCGACGAGATCCAGGGGCAGGCGTTTGGCTCGCTCGCGGTGCTCGCGGACGGTGAGCCGGTGAAGATGGCGCAAGCGCTGGCGTATCTGCGTGAACAGGGTGTGGTGGTTGAGGAGCTGGCCTATGTTGACTGAAATGTTCGATATGTTTGTGCAGTCGTTTTGGGAAACGCTGGTGATGGTCGGCGTGTCTGGCGTGATTGGTACCCTGGTTGGTTTGCCACTGGGCGTGCTGCTGTATCTGACCGATCGTCACAGCGTGCTGCAAAACCTCGCACTGAACCGGGTGCTTGGCATCGTGGTCAATGCGGTGCGCTCGACCCCATTCATCATCTTGCTGGTTGCGGTGATTCCGTTGACCCGGTTACTGGTTGGCTCATCTATTGGCACGATGGCTGCCGTGGTGCCGCTGACCATTGCCGCTGCGCCATTTGTCGCGCGGCTGGTCGAAACTGCGCTGCGCGAGGTTGACCGTGGCTTGATCGAAGCGGCTCAGGCGATGGGCGCAACCACACAGCAGATCGTTTTCAAGGTGCTGCTGCCTGAATCCTGGCCTGGTGTGGTGGCCGGGCTGACCATTACGTTTGTGTCACTGGTGGGCTATTCGGCGATGGCGGGTGCGATTGGCGGCGGCGGGCTGGGTGATCTTGGCATCCGTTATGGTTATCAGCGCTTTTTGCCGGAAGTGATGCTGGCGGTGGTGGTGATCCTGATTGTGTTCGTGCAGGTGGTGCAGTCGTTTGGCGACTGGCTGGTGCGCCGTCTGAGTCATAAATAGTTTTGAACCTTCTATTTCTATAGGCTGGTTATGCAACGTCGTCTGATTCTCAAACTGGTGGCTCTCGTGGGGGCCGCTGCACTATTCACTGGTGCCGCGCAGGCGGACGAAGTGATTAAGGTCGGTGTGACCGGCGGGCCGCACGCGCAATTGATGGAAGTCGTCAAAGGCGTCGCCGCACGCCAGGGCCTGACGCTCAAGATCATCGAATTCTCCGACTACGTTCAGCCGAATGCCGCGCTGGCGGGCGGGGATCTTGATGCCAACAGCTATCAGCACGAGCCCTATCTGCAAGCGCAGATCAAGGATCGCGGCTACAAGCTGCTGAAGATCGCGGACACCGTGACGTATCCGATGGGCATTTATTCGAAGAAGGTGAAGTCGCTGGCCGAGTTGCCTGCCGGGGCGAAGATCGCCGTGCCGAACGATCCGACTAACGGCGGCCGGGCGTTGCTGCTGCTGCAAAAGCAAGGGCTGCTGAAGTTGCGTCCCGAAGCTGGTCTGAAGGCCACGCCGCTGGATATCGTCAGCAACCCCAAAAAGCTGAAAATCATCGAGCTGGACGCGGCGCAAATTCCTCGCTCGCTGGGCGATGTCGACGCGGCCGCAGTGAATACCAACTTTGCGATGGAAGCCGGGTTGAAGCCAAAACAGGACGCGATTGCGCTGGAAGATCCAAAAGGCCCTTACGTGAATATTCTGGTGATCCGCGCGGTTGACCGGAACAAACCATGGGTGGCCAAGCTGATTGCCGCTTACCACTCGCCGGAAGTGAAGCAATACATTGAGAACAAATACGGCGGCGCGGTGATTGCGGCCTGGTAAGCCAGACGGATTGTCTGGCAGCAGCAAGCCCTGCGGCTGCGCTGATGGTTGTGTTGCCTGCAGGCGTTAGAGGGGCGCGTCAGAAGCCGGGGCTGGTTCCCCGGTTTTTTTACGATTAAAATCGAACGACCGTTCTTTATTTCTGCAGTGAATCCCCTGGTAGTTAATCCTGTTGTGCGGCTGGGGCCATGGTCCCAGCGCGAGATGCCCTGTGCCCGGGCGGTTGCCGCGACAAGGCTATCGCTATAAAGTGCGCAAGGTTGACGTATTCGTAACTTTGGAGCGTGTGCATGAAAATCCTGGTGCCAGTCAAACGAGTGGTCGATTACAACGTCAAGGTTCGGGTCAAATCGGACGGCACGGGCGTTGATATTGCGAATGTGAAGATGTCGATGAACCCCTTCGACGAGATCGCGGTAGAAGAAGCGGTGCGTCTGAAAGAAGCGGGGGTGGCGACGGAAGTGATTGTGGTGTCGGTAGGCGTGACGCAGGCCCAGGAAACGCTGCGCACCGCGCTGGCGATTGGTGCCGACCGCGCGATCCTGATCGAAGCGAATGAAGAAGTGCAGCCACTGGCTGTGGCGAAACTGCTCAAAGCGCTGGTGGACAAGGAGCAGCCGCAACTGGTGATTCTTGGCAAACAGGCGATCGACGACGACTCAAACCAGACCGGCCAGATGCTCGCCGCGCTGGCCGGTCTGCCGCAAGCGACGTTTGCTTCAAAGGTGGTGATGGCCGATGGCCGGGTTCAGGTTTCGCGTGAAGTAGATGGCGGTGCTGAAACCCTGTCGCTCTCGCTGCCCGCTGTGATTACCACCGATCTGCGTCTGAACGAACCCCGTTACGTGACGCTGCCCAACATCATGAAGGCCAAGAAAAAGCCGCTTGAAACACTCAAGCCGGAAGACTTGGGCGTCGATATCAGTCCCCGTCTGAAAACCCTGAAGGTTGTCGAGCCGCCGCGGCGCAGCGCGGGCGTCAAGGTGCCGGACGTGAAAACGCTGGTTGAGAAGCTGAAAACCGAAGCCAAGGTGCTGTAACGGAGAGCAACGAAATGACGATTCTGGTAATTGCTGAACACGACAACGAGTCGATCAAGGCGGCCACGCTGAATACCGTGGCGGCAGCAAAGAAAATTGGCGGTGAGATACATCTGCTGGTAGCGGGCCACAATGCCCAGGCCGCCGCTGAACAGGCCGCGCAGATCGCGGAGGTGGCTCAGGTGCTGCTGGCGGATGCGCCATCACTCGCGGCGGGGCTGGCGGAAAACGTCGGTGCGACGGTACTGGCCATCGCCAGAAATTATTCGCACATCCTGGCACCGGCAACCGCTTACGGCAAAAACATTGCACCGCGCGTAGCGGCGTTGCTTGATGTCGCGCAAATCAGCGATATCACCGCAGTGGATTCCCCCGATACCTTTGAGCGGCCGATTTACGCCGGTAATGCGGTGGCAACAGTGCAGTCGCTCGATCCGGTCAAGGTCATCACGGTGCGCACCACAGGTTTTGATCCGGTCGCAGCCACGGGCGGCACGGCGACGGTGAAGCCGGTTGACGCAGCGGCAGACCAGGGCCTGTCGCAGTTTGTCAGCCGCGAAGTGACGAAGCTGGACCGTCCGGAGCTGACTTCGGCGCAGATCATTGTGTCGGGTGGGCGTGGGCTGGGCAGCGGTGAAAACTACACGCGTGTGCTGGAGCCGCTCGCGGACAAACTGGGTGCGGCGCTCGGCGCATCGCGCGCGGCCGTTGATGCGGGCTACGTGCCTAACGACTACCAGGTTGGCCAGACCGGCAAGATCGTCGCGCCGCAGTTGTATCTGGCGGTCGGTATTTCGGGGGCGATCCAGCATCTGGCCGGGATGAAGGATTCCAAGGTCATCGTGGCGATCAACAAAGATCCCGAAGCGCCGATTTTCTCGGTGGCTGATTACGGTCTGGTGGGCGATCTGTTCGAACTCGTGCCCCAGCTTGTCGGCGAACTGAGCTGAACTGAGCGCCAGACAGATACCGGGCCAGACGCCGCAAGCGGTAGCTGGCAATACATCAAGGGGTGCCTGACCTGTTCGTCCGGCACCCTTTTTTTCATCATAAATATCGAGAGCTGGAGGAGAACTGACATGTATCGCGCCCCTGTCAAAGACATGCTGTTTGTGCTGCAAGAGCTGGCTGGCCTGGAGCAGATCGCTGCGCTGCCGGGCTTTGAGGACGCGAATTCCGACACGGCCCAGGCCGTGCTCGAAGAAGCCGCGAAACTGTGCGGTGAGGTATTGACCCCCCTGAATGTGACCGGCGACCGTAACCCAAGCCACTGGCATGACGGCGCAGTGAGTGCGACGCCGGGTTTTGGCGAGGCGTTTCGCCAGTTCGCGCAAGGCGGCTGGCAAGGGGTGCAGCATCCTGTTGCGTATGACGGGCAAGGGTTGCCCAAGCTGATAGCGACGCCTTGCATCGAGATGCTGAATGCGTCGAATCTATCGTTCGCGTTATGTCCATTGCTGACCGATGGTGCTATCGAGGCGTTGCTGACTGCAGGCACCGAGGCTCAAAAGCAGGCGTACGTTCCTCGGCTGATATCTGGCGAGTGGACCGGCACGATGAACCTGACCGAGCCCCAGGCCGGCTCGGATCTGGCGCTGGTGCGCACCCGCGCAGAACCGCAAGACGATGGTTCTTACCGCCTGTTTGGCACGAAGATTTTTATCACGTGGGGCGAGCACGATATGGCGCAGAACATTGTCCATCTCGTGCTGGCGCGCACGCCGAACGCACCGGAAGGTGTGAAAGGCATTTCGCTCTTTATCGTGCCGAAGTTTCTGCTCAATGACGACGGCTCGATTGGTGCACGTAACGACGTGCACTGCGTTTCGCTGGAGCACAAGCTGGGCATCAAGGCGAGCCCGACGGCGGTGTTGCAGTTTGGTGACCATGGCGGAGCGCTAGGTCATTTGATCGGCGAAGAAAATCGCGGCCTCGAATACATGTTCATCATGATGAATGCCGCCCGCTTTGCCGTGGGCATGCAAGGTGTGGGCATTTCTGATCGGGCGTACCAGAAGGCGGCTGCCTATGCGAAAGACCGGGTGCAAAGCCGTCCGGTTGATGGCTCGGCGAAGCAGTCGGTGTCGATCATTCACCACCCCGATGTGCGCCGGATGCTGGCCACGATGCGGGCGTTGACCGAAGCCTCCCGCGCACTGGCGTATGTCGCGGCGGCGCACTGCGATCTGGCGCATGCGCATCCTGATGAGGCGAAGCGGGCCGAACACCAGGCGATTTATGAATTTCTCGTGCCAGTGGTGAAAGGCTGGAGCACCGAGTTGTCGCTTGAGGTCACGAGTTTGGGCGTGCAGGTGCATGGTGGCATGGGTTTTATCGAGGAAACTGGTGCTGCGCAGTATTACCGTGACGCCCGCATCCTGCCGATTTACGAAGGTACGACAGCGATTCAGGCGAATGACCTGATCGGGCGCAAAACGCTGCGGGATGGTGGCGCGGTGGCACGCGCGCTGCTCGATGGCGTGGCGCATACGCTCGAAGCGCTAGGGGCGCAAAAAGGCGCGGCGTTCGACTCGATGCGGCGTTATCTGAGCGCCGGGCATCAGTCGTTGACGGCGGTCGTTGCGTTTGTCATTGCCCATGCAAAAAGCGATCCGAACGCGGTGTTTGCTGGCAGCGTGCCTTATCTGAAGCTCGCGGGGATTGTGCTGGGTGGCTGGCAGATGGCGCGGGCGTTGCTGGCTGCCGCTGAGCGGCAAGCTGAAGACCCGTCGTTTTATGGTGCGAAGATCGCTACGGCGCAGTTTTTTGCCGAGCATGTCTTGCCGCAGGCGAGCGCGCTCGAAGCGTCGATTGTGAGTGCGAAAGGCGATCAGGGCGTGCTGGCGCTGACAGAAGACCAGTTTTAGCTTGATGCGCGTGATGCGTGTGGCTTTTGCTACTGAGGCGGGCCGGGTTTGTCTCGGCTTATTCCGGCCAGCCTGGCTAGTTAAATCAACTAGCCGTTAAACAACCGTTGAGTAGAAGTTAAGCAGCCGTTGAGGGACGGCTGTTTTGCTACCAGGCGCTACGCCAGACGCCAGACGTAGCGCCCTGGCCGGTCAGGCGAAAGCGGGCCGGGCTGTGTTGTCGGTGGCACCCAGATAGCGATGCACGGTCAGATCATCGGCGCGGATGGCCGGTTGCTTGCCCGATATCAGATCGGCTAGCAACTGGCCTGAGCCGCATGACATCGTCCAGCCCAGCGTGCCATGCCCCGTATTCAGGAAAAGGTTAGAGAGCGGCGTGCGGCCGACGATTGGCGTGCCATCGGGCGTCATCGGGCGCAGGCCGGTCCAGAAGGTCGCTTTTGAGGTATCGCCGCCACCGGGAAACAAATCGTTGACGCACATCTCGAGCGTTTCACGCCGGGCCCGTTTGAGCGTCTTGTCAAAGCCGACGATCTCCGCCATGCCGCCGACCCGGATCCGGTCATCAAAACGCGTGATGGCGATCTTGTAGGTTTCGTCCAGCACGGTGGAAACCGGCGCGGCCGCTGCATTGAGAACGGGGGCGGTGATGGAATAGCCCTTGAGCGGATACACCGGGATCTTGAGCGTGTGCGCGAGAAGCGGAGTCGAATGAGCGCCCAGTGCGACGACATAAGCCTCTGCACGCACCAGTTCATGACCGCACTGGACCCCAGCGATACGCCCACCGCTTAATGCGAGCGCATCGACTGGCGTGTTGTAGCGGAAGGTGACGCCCAGTTCTGTGGCAAGCGTGGCGAGGCGCTGGGTGAACAACTGGCAGTCGCCGGTTTCGTCACCAGGCAGGCGCAAGCCACCGGTGAGCTTGTGCGAGATGGCCGCCATCGCGGGTTCGACTCGGGCGAGATCGGCGGGCATCAAGAGTTCGTACGGCACATTGGCCTCTTTGAGCACCGCGATATCTTTGGCTGCGCCATCAAGCTGTTGCTGAGTGCGGAACACCTGCAGCGTGCCGCCCATCCGGCCTTCATATTGAATACCGGTGTCGGTGCGCAAGGCTTGCAGGCAGTCGCGGCTGTATTCCGCCAGCCTGACCATCCGGCCTTTGTTAATGGCATAACGCGCGGTGGTGCAGTTCTGCAGCATTTGCCACATCCAGCTCAACTGGAACTGCGTGCCGTCGAGACGGATCGATAGCGGCGCGTGCTTCTCGAACATCCATTTGATGGCTTTGAGCGGCACGCCAGGCGCGGCCCACGGCGCGGCATAACCTGGCGAAATCTGCCCGGCGTTGGCAAAACTGGTTTCGAGCGCGGGACCGGGTTCACGGTCGATCACGGTGACTTCGTGGCCAGCCCGGGCGAGATAATAAGCGCTGGTTACGCCAACCACGCCACTGCCTAACACAACGATACGCATAGCTGCTCCGAAAAATCGAGGGGCGAATGGCTGCTGGCAGCAATCGCTTTGGTTTTAATTCTGGTTTCAGCGTGTGATACCCAAGGGGCGCGCACTATTAGTTCAGCGAGCCCAGTATTTTTGTCTATAGTATTTTGCTTAATGCAGTTTTTGTTACTGTATTTTTCAGTTTTTCAGAGGTAATTTATGCGAATGCAACGTCAGTCAGTTCGTGCGCTGGACAATCTTGACCGCAAGATTCTTGCGCTGCTTCAGCAAGACGGCCGGATGGCGATGAAAGACCTTGCGGAGCAAGTTGGGTTGTCGGTGACGCCCTGTATTGAGCGGGTGCGGCGCATGGAGCGCGATAGCGTTATCACCGGTTATTACGCCCGGGTTAATCCCGTTGAACTGGGCGCGGCGCTGCTGGTATTCGTCGAGATCACGCTCGATCACAAGAGCGGCAATATGTTCGACCAGTTTCGCCGCGAGGTGCAGAAGATTCCTGAGGTGCTGGAATGCCATCTGGTCTCGGGGGATTTCGACTATCTGATCAAGGCCCGGATTGGCGAAATGGCCGATTACCGCAAGCTGCTGGGCGATATCCTGCTGCAATTGCCGGGGGCGGTGCAGTCGAAGAGCTATGTGGTGATGGAGGAAATCAAGGAAACGCTGATGATTTCAGTGGCGGAGTAAGTAAAAAGAGGCTCGACCAGGAGGCTCGAATGCTGTATGTTTGTACAGTATTCGAGCCTCCTTTTTTATTTCGTTTCCGTTTCCGCTTTCTCTTTCCTGCTTTCCGCTGTGACTGATTCCCGCGCTGAATTTCCGCTTGCTTCTCCGGTGCCCCGTAAGGGGCGCGGTGCTGTCACGAATCTGCAAGGGCGCTATGAGGTCGATCAGCGTAGCGCGGTTGACGATGGCTGGGCACCGCTTGCTGAACCCGGCGAGGCGGATGAGCCTGCAGTGTTACGCACTGAAGTGTTTGAAGAGCAGGCTAAAAGCATCCTGACGCGTAACGCGTCGCCAGACATTCCCTTTAACGTATCGCTCAATCCTTATCGCGGCTGCGAGCATGGCTGCATTTACTGCTTTGCGCGGCCGACGCACAGCTATCTGGGGCTGTCTCCCGGGCTCGATTTCGAGAGCCGCATTTACGCCAAAATCAACGCGCCAGCATTGCTGCGCCAGGCATTGTCCCGGCCTTCATACGTTGTTGAGCCGATTGCGCTGGGGGTGATTACCGATGCCTGGCAGCCGGTTGAACGCGATCTGAGGCTGACGCGCCAGGTGATCGAAGTGCTGGCCGAATACGGCCATCCCTTTGCTGCGATCACCAAGTCGTCACTGATTGAGCGCGATCTCGACCTGCTGGCACCCATGGCCGCGCGCAAGCAAGTCATGGCCGCGATCACGATGACCACGCTCGACCCAGCGCTGGCGCGAACGCTCGAACCACGTGCGGCCACGCCCGCGCGCAGGCTGCGCACCATTCGCACGTTGAGTGAAGCGGGGGTGCCGGTGGGGGTGAGCATCGCGCCGGTCATTCCGTTTGTGACCGAGCCCGATCTTGAGCGGGTGCTGGAGGCGTGTGCCGAGGCGGGGGCGACCCATGCCAGCTATATCGTGTTGCGTTTGCCGTGGGAGGTCGCGCCGCTATTCAGGGAGTGGCTGGACGCACATTTTCCGGACCGCGCTGAGCGTGTGATGAATCGCGTGCGTGACATGCGTGGCGGCAAAGATTACGACGCATCGTTTGCCAGCCGGATGAAGGGTGAAGGGCCGTGGGCTGACCTGTTGCACCAGCGTTTTCGTCAGGCGGTGCGCCGCGTTGGCCTGAATGAACGCTCGCGCGGCATTCTCGATATGTCGCAGTTCCGTGGCGTGCAGGCCGCGGCCCGGCCACGTGACGGAGAGGCGCAACTGGATTTGTTCTAGCTTTGTCCGGACCTTTGCCTTGATCTTTATTCTGGCTGCGCTGCAACATTATTGAGATAGTGCTTTTGCTGCCTGAACCTGCGCTTCAAAGTAGGTTTGAAACGAAAGGGCGAGGCCGGTCATGAGCAGGAAGGCACCAATGAGCAGCGCGAAGATGATGATGAAAATCACCGTCCAGCCGGAGCGGCTATGCCGCTCGGTGCCCGCATTAAACTGCGCATCCCATTTTTCGTCAGGGCGCAGCCCGTACACGATGGCGGCCAGAAAGGCGGAGAGCAGCGAGACTGCTCCGGCGAAGGCCAGGATCCAGCCCAGTACCGAGCCGCGCTCGGTTGCGACGAGCAGCATGAACCCGGGAATACCTATTAGTGTGCCAAGCAGATGAGCCCAGCCAGCCAGGTCGCGCAGCCCATATAGGTAAAAGCGATGCGCGCCGAGGCTGCCGAAGAAAAACGCCAGTGCAGCGGTGATCGTTTTCGATTTGAAGCGGGAAAGATGCGAGGCAGGGGTATTCATGTGACGTCGACGGTAAGGTGATTAATAGATAAGTGAGATGAGCGGAATGGGCGCGGAGGCGGGGGAAATCTGTTTCGCGGGCATTCTACGCTCGCTGGATGCCTGGCTGGATGCGGCGGCCAGGGGCGGGTCTCAGTGGTCTCGTAAATGGCAGGTTTATAAACATCCCGCTTTGGGCTTTTGCCCATGTGTTCCATCTGTTCCGTCTGTTGCAGGCACCCATGCGGGCTTGGGCAACTGTAAAAACGGACGTTTCAGGCCCACATGGTTTTCGGGACGAATGGCTTCGCAGGACGGTGCTCAATTGGGTTTGTGGCGGTAAGTGTTTGTTATGGCTTCGGTTTCAGTCTATAATCGCGCGTTTTAGTGTTTCCGAACCCCGGTTTTCAAGGATTCTAGTATGGTCATCATTCGCCTGGCTCGTGGCGGCTCGAAGAAGCGCCCTTTTTACAATATCGTCGCAACCGATTCGCGTAACCGTCGTGACGGCCGCTTTATCGAGCGCGTTGGGTTTTACAACCCGATAGCAACAAAGGGCGAAGCGTTGCGTATCGCTCAAGATCGCCTGACTTACTGGCAAGGTGTTGGCGCGCAACTGTCGCCTACCGTTCAGCGTCTCGTCAAAGAAGCACAAAAGGCCGCTGCGGCTGCTGCCTGATATCGACCTGACTAGCCCGGTACGGCTGGTATTGGCTTTGCGGTGCACCTCTGGCTGGCGCTTTTTGCGTCAGGCTAGTTTGTGCCGGAGCCAAACGGGTTTAGCAGGCTGTCGTTTCTTGGGCCGGCTTAGGCTGGTTATGGTTGGTTATGGCAACGCATGATTCCAGTAAGACTGAACGCGCCCAAATTTCATTTGGCGCGTTTTCACGTAAACCTGTCGAGCGTGCTGCCAGCACGGGCACGGTTGATTTGACGCTGCGCGCGGAGTCCGCTGAAAGCTGGCCGGACGATGCCGTGGAAGTTGGCGTGATCGTCGATTCCTATGGTCTAAAAGGGTGGGTGAAGGTCGCGGCTCATGCGGATGCAGGGCGTGGCGGCGATGCTTTGCTGACTGCACCGCGCTGGTGGCTGTTAAAAGACCATGAGCGCCGCTCGACTGGGGCGCAGGGCGCGAAAGTTCATGGCGACAGTGTTGTTGTCGCTTTGGGCGGCGTGACGGATCGTGATGCTGCGCTGTTGATGCGAGGCACGCGCGTCTATATTTGCCGCAGCGATTTCCCTGCCCTCGAAGCCGATGAGTTTTACTGGGTTGATCTGCTGGGGCTTGATGTTGTCAACGAGGTGGGTGTTGCGCTTGGCACGGTCGCTGGCATGATCGACAACGGCGCGCATTCGGTATTGCGCGTTGCGTATCAGGCCAGTGGCGTAGAGGGCAAGAACACAACGGCTGAGCGGTTAATTCCGTTTGTCGGCGTATATGTCAAGGCAGTGGACCAGGCAGCGAAGCAAATCACTGTCGACTGGGAAGCAGACTATTAACTGGTGCGGATAGTGGGAGCGGGCGATGCAGTTTGATGTTGTAACGCTCTTTCCTGAGATGTTTCGCGCGCTGACTGACTGGGGTATTACCAGCCGGGCGGCGAAGCAGGCGCGTTATGGTTTGCGTACCTGGAATCCGCGCGATTTCACGGCTGACAGCTATCGCACCATTGATGATCGCCCCTACGGTGGTGGCCCCGGCATGGTGATGCTGGCGCGGCCGCTGGAAGATGCGATTGGTGCGGCCCGGCTGGCTCAGGCGCAGCAAGGTATTGGCAATTCGCGGGTGGTGATGATGTCCCCGCAGGGCGCCACGCTGAATCACCGCAAAGTGATGCAGCTCACGCAAGTGCCAGGGTTGATCCTGTTATGTGGCCGCTACGAAGCCATCGATCAGCGCCTGATCGACCGGTGTGTCGACGAAGAAATCAGTCTTGGCGATTTTGTCCTGTCGGGTGGAGAGCTGCCCGCGATGGCGTTGATGGATTCGGTGGTGCGTCAGTTGCCAGGTGTGCTCAACGACGCGCAATCGGCGGCTCAGGACAGTTTTGTGGATGTGCTGCTGGATTGCCCGCATTACACACGCCCTGAAGAGCTCGACGGTGCGCGGGTGCCAGATGTGCTGCTGGGCGGGCATCATGCCGAAATCGAAAAATGGCGTCGCCGTGAAGCGTTGCGTAACACGCTGCACAAGCGTCCTGACTTGATTGATCAGGCGAGAAAAAACAAGATGTTGAGCCGTGCTGATGAGGCATGGCTCGCAAGTCTCATGAAGGAAGCGCCCCGGGCTTAAACCTCTGGAGCATTTCGCATGAGACACAGGCGGTGCCGGCCATGCGTGGGCGGTGCCAGATGTGAACCCATCCTCTATCGGGGCCGTCGCCGCGCGTGATACGCAAGGCAGGTACGAACGCCGACAAGATGGCTTTAGGAGTTAGTGATGAATCTGATTGCAATACTTGAACAAGAAGAAATCGGGCGCGCGCTCGCCGGTAAGACAATCCCTGAATTCGCTCCTGGCGATACAGTGATCGTCAGCGTGAACGTGGTTGAAGGGACGCGTAAGCGTGTTCAGGCCTACGAAGGTGTCGTGATTGCCAAGCGCAATCGTGGTCTGAATTCGTCGTTTATCGTGCGCAAGATTTCGTCGGGTGAAGGCGTTGAGCGGACGTTCCAGACATACTCGCCGCTGCTGGCAAGCATCGAAGTGAAGCGCCGTGGTGATGTACGCCGTGCAAAGTTGTACTACTTGCGCGAGCGTTCGGGCAAATCGGCCCGGATCAAGGAAAAGCTGGTGTCGAAGAACCGCACAGCTCCTCAAGCGTAATAGCTGCAAGAAAAGCACCCACCCGGGTGCTTTTTTATTGGTTGTGACCCGTGACCCGTCCTGTTTTCGAACCCGAAGCATTGCCTGTCGAATCCGTGGGGAATGATTTGCCCCAGGTTGACCCCGAACGTCTATCCGCTGCGGGTTTGCGGGCATATTTCAGGCGGCCAGTGCAATGGACCTCCGAACCTGTTGACGTCCAGGCACCGACCCAGGCTGATCCTCGTGTCGCAGCGGTGCTGATGCCGCTTGTCGTGCGTGAGAGCGGCCTGAGCGTGCTGCTGACGCAACGTGCCGATCATCTGCATGATCATGCTGGCCAGATTAGTTTCCCAGGTGGCCGCCGCGAGCCGTTTGATGCCAGCGCTATTGCCACTGCGTTGCGCGAGGCTCAGGAAGAGGTTGGTCTTGATCCGCGCCATGTCGAAGTGCTGGGTTCGCTGCCCGACTATCTGACGGGTACGGGTTTCCTGGTGACGCCCGTGGTTGGCCTCATTCATCCGCCGTTTTTGCTCGAAGCCGATACGCTTGAGGTGGCCGAAATTTTCGAGGTGCCGCTGAGGTTTTTGATGAATCCCCTTCATCACGAGGTGCGAGTGCTGCATTGGGAGGGCGGTGAGCGGCGCTTCTTTGCCATGCCATACCCCCGCGGGAGCGATACGGAGCGCGCCAGTGGGCAGTATTTCATCTGGGGTGCCACAGCGGCGATGCTGCGCAATCTATACCGGTTTTTAGCGGCTTGAATAACGCCTGGCGACGAGGGTTCTCTGCCAGCATCAACGGGCTTGCCCGATCTGGTATAGCAGCCCCTGTGCTATCGTTCTGCATCGTTCGTATAACCCGAATCTCACGGCGCATAGCATGACTTTTTTCTCTGTATTGCTGGCTCTTATCATCGAACAGATGCGCGCGCTGGCGCCCGGAAATGCAGTATCCGCACTGCTTCAATATCACGCCCGATGGGCTGCACAAGGTTTTGATGCAGGCAAGCCAAAGCATGGCGTGCTGGCATGGCTGGTCGTGGTGCTGCCCTGGACCTTGATGGTCGCGCTGGTCTATTACGTGCTGCATCACATCAACTTCATGCTGGCGTTTTTCTGGAATATCGCCGTGGTGTATTTCACACTCGGCTTTCGCCAGTTCAGCCACTATTTCACCGATATTCATCTCGCGCTCAATAACGACGACATGCCACGCGCGCGTGAAATTCTGCACGAATGGACCGGGCTCGATACCGTCGATATGCCGGTTAGCGAAATCGTCCGGCATACGCTAATTCACGCAGTCGTGGCTTCGCATCGGCACGTGTTTGGTGTGTTTTTCTGGTTCCTCTTGCCGGTGGGGCCAGCGGGTGCCGTGTTGTACCGGGTCGCCGAATATCTCGCGCGGCAGTGGTCGCAGCCAGGCGCGGAGCGCACTGAAGCCTTTTCCAGTTTTGCGCAGCGCGCGTTTTTTGTGATCGACTGGGTGCCTGCACGGCTGACGTCGCTTGGTTTTGCGATTGTCGGTAATTTCGAAGATGCGGTTTACGCGTGGCGCAATCATGCCCGTCAATGGCCGGATACGAACGATGGCGTGCTGCTGGCTGCGGGCAGTGGTGCGCTTGGTGCGCGTCTGAGCGGGCCGCTGGCTGAGCCGTCCAGCCTCGATGCACTGTCCTCCGGGGACGGCGGGTTGGTGCAGGTAGGTGACGATTGCACGCCGCGTACTTTGCAGTCGGCCGTGGGTCTCGTATGGCGTGCCGTGATTTTGTGGATGCTATTGCTGTTGATGCTGACTATCGCCGTGTGGATGGCCTGACGCAACCCGGCAGTTAGTGTGCTGGCGTGTCGTCACGTGGCTCGCGTGCCGCGCCGCATTGCCAGCACATCGTGAATTGCGCTTCGAGCCGTTCACCACATTGCCCACAGTGCCAGGGCAATGCATCAAACGCTGGGTCCTTTGCGCCAGCTTCAATCAATTGCCGTGCCAGTTCTTCGTCAGACGCGTTTGCCAGCCATAGCTCGGGCGCGCACTGATCGGCCGGAATCTCTCCCAGTGCACCGCTTAGATAGCGGTTGCGCAATTCACACTGAATACCTGCTGCGCTTAGCAGATTGAGCCAATGCTGTGCGATCAGCAGGTTGGGTGCGCGAACGAACTTGATCATGCCGACTCCGTGTGTCATCAACGCACGATCTGGCTGGCCTCATGGACCAGTTGGGCATAAAGCGTATGCCGCCCACGTGCGATTTCGCCTTTTTCAACCGCTTCCAGAATCGCGCAACCCGGCTCCTGCAAATGATGACAGTTGTAAAAGCGGCAGTGCGCCAGCAGCGGCCGGAATTCAGGGAAGGCGCGTTCTAGCTGGCCTTCGGTCAGATGGTGCAAGCCGAACTCCTGAAAGCCAGGTGAATCAATTAGTGCGCCGCCGTCTGGCAAGGGATACAGCCGGGTGAAGGTCGTGGTGTGACGGCCGCTATTGAGTGCGGTCGAAATTTCACGCGTGGCGACTTCGGCGTTGGGGACGATCAGGTTCACGAGGGTCGATTTGCCCATGCCTGACTGACCGAGCAGCAACGTGGCATGACCATGCAGATGTTCCGCCAGCAGCGCCTGGGCGTGCTCGGGTTGCGCCTTGATCGACAGTTCGAGCACCGTATAGCCCAGCCCTGCATAACGTTCAAGCCGCGCCCGCGCGCGTGGCAATTCAGCCGTGACGTCGGTTTTGTTGAGCACGATCAGTGGCTTTAACCCGTGGGCTTCGGCAGCGACCAGTGCACGGCCGAGCAGGTCTTCGCTGAAATGCGGTTCGGTGGCCAGCACGATCAGCAACTGGTCGAGGTTGGCGGCGAACAGTTTCGACTTGTATTGATCGGAGCGGTACAGCAGGTTGCGCCGCTCGCCAATTTCGACGATCACGCCCTGGTCGGCCGAGGTCGGCTCGTAGATGATGCGGTCGCCTACTGCGATCTCGCTGCGTTTGCCTCGAGGAAAGCATTGCAGCATTGCGCTGCCGTCTTCGGGTGCCACCAGATAGTGGCGGCCGTGCGCGGCAATCACGAGGCCTGGCACGCGGGTGCCGCTGGAGGCGCGCGGCGCTTTGCGGGGAGGGCGGCCGTTCATGCGAGGGCTTGCTGCAGACGCTCGATTCGCTGTGACGCAGGCGGATGCGAGTAATAAAACGCGCTGTAAAGCGGGTCGGGGGTCAGGGTCGAGGCGTTATCTTCGTACAGCTTGACTAGCGCATTGACCAGATCCTGGGCATCGGTCTGGGTAGCGGCGAAGGCATCCGCTTCGAATTCATGTTTGCGTGAGCTGAGGCTGCCAAGCGGGGTGACAAAAAATAGAAAAACCGGGGCGACCAGAAAAAACAGCACCAGCGCGAGCCCGCTATTGCCGCCAATCAGCGATGGCCGCACGCCAAGCCCTTCGTAAAACCAGACGCATTGCGCTAGCCAGCCGAGCAACGCGAGCATGACGAGGCTCAGCGCGAAGGTGACGGCCATGCGTTTCATCACGTGACGTCGCTTGAAGTGGCCGAGCTCGTGTGCCAGCACGGCTTCGATTTCACGGCCATTCAGGCGCGCGAGGAGGGTGTCGAAGAAGACAATGCGGCGCGAGGCACCAAAGCCCGTGAAATACGCATTGCCATGAGCCGAGCGGCGGCTGCCATCCATCACGAAGAGCCCTTTCGCGGCAAAGCCGCAGCGCTGCATCAGGGCTTCGATACGGCTTTTTAGTGCGTCGTCCTGGAGCGGTTCGAACTTGTTGAAGAGCGGCGCGATAAAGGTTGGATAGAGCAGCAGCACCAGCAACTGAAACCCGACCCAGACGACCCATGCCCAGAGCCACCACGCGCTGCCCGCCTGATTCATCAGCCAGAGCACGGCAAATAACAGCGGCAACCCGAGAATTACCCCCAGCGCCAAGCCTTTCAGCCGGTCTGCGAAGAAGATGCCGCGGCTCATCCGGTTGAAGTCGAAGCGTGCTTCGATGACGAACTGCCGGTAATACTCGAAGGGCAAGTCGATCAGGCTGAGTAGTGCGATCACTGCGGCTACTAGCCCGATCTGTCCGGCGTAGTCGCGGCCGAGCCAGTCGCTGAACGCCAGGTCGAGCCACTGGATCCCGCCCAGCAACGTAAGCCCGATCAGCACTGCGGAACTCACCACGATCTCGATGATGGCCAGGCGGGTGCGGGCGATGGTGTAATCGGCGGCGCGCTGGTGCGCGCTAAGCGCAATGGCATTGGCGAACTGCGCGGGCACTGCGTCGCGGTGCGTGGCGACAAAGCGGATTTGCCGGGTGGCGAGCCAGAGCTTGACGAGGGTCATGGCCACAACGGCGAGCACGAAGAGTGCGGTGAAGTACAGGGTGGGCATACGGAGTTCCGTGGTAACTATGCGAGAATTATAGGTTTGTTGCCGCCGTCCGGGCGGGCTCGTGCCTCGCGCTGGGGGCTGCTGGACGGCAAGAGACGCATGGCGGTTTTATCTTTTACTGGTACTGCGTGTGCGCCGTGCGGGCCTACGGGTTTGGACCGGTGCGCTGCCAGACCACATTCTGGGCTTGTCTTTCATGACTGATATTTCCACCACCACCGCTCAGCTGCCGCTCGTGCGCAGCGATATGAATCTCATCTGGCTGGATATGGAAATGACCGGGCTGGATCCCGAGCACGATCGCATTATCGAAATTGCTGTGGTAGTGACCAACTCAACGCTTGAGCGTCTGGTAGAAGGCCCCGTGCTGGCGATCCACCAGAGTGATGAGACGCTCGCCGGCATGGATCAATGGAATCAGAACACTCATGGCCGTTCGGGTCTGATCGGGCGGGTGCAGGCTTCAACGGTCACTGAGGCCGGCGCGGTCGAACAGATCCGTGCTTTTGTGGGTGCCTATGTGCCGCCGGGCAAGTCCCCAATGTGCGGCAATTCGATTTGTCAGGACCGGCGTTTCATGGCGCGCTGGATGCCGGAGCTGGAGCGTTTTTTCCATTACCGCAATCTGGACGTGAGCACCCTGAAAGAGCTGTGCCGCCGTTGGCAGCCGGGGATTTACAAGGGCTTTCAAAAGCGTGCGATGCATACCGCGCTGGCCGATATTCACGAATCCATCGACGAACTCAAGTACTACCGCGAACATTTCCTGATTCCTGCCATGCCTGCCATGTCTGACGCGCCTGGAACGCCAGCGGCTCAGGCCAGCGGCGAGGCCTGAACCTCGCTGGTTGGAGCCCCGGTTGTTCTGCACGGGGTTCAGGCGCTGGTTGCCCGCTGTGCGCTTTTCGGCCGGAACGCTGCCACTACAGCGGCGTTGGTCGTGACATAAGGCCCGCCAATCAGGTCGATGCAATACGGCACAGCCGCAAAAATACCCGGCACTTGCAGGGCACCTGATGCATCGCGCAGCCCTTCGAGGGTTTCGCGGATCGACTTTGGCTGTCCGGGCAAATTGATGATGAGCGCCGCATGGTTCGCGGTCTCGCGGATCACCGCAACCTGACGCGACAAAATCGCCGTTGGCACAAAGTTCAGGCTGATCTGCCGCATCTGCTCGCCAAATCCTGGCATTTCTTTGCTGCCTGCCGCCAGCGTGGCTTCAGGTGTTACATCGCGCCGCGCCGGCCCGGTGCCACCAGTGGTCAGCACCAGATCGCAACCCACCGTATCGACAAGTTCAATCAAGGTCGCACTAATCGTTGCCGCATCGTCCTGGATGAGCCGTGTTTCTGCCCGCCATGGTGAGCTGAGCGCGTGGCTGAGCCATTCAGTCAGCGCCGGAATGCCCTTGTCGTCGTAAACGCCGCTGCTGGCCCGGTCACTGATCGAGACGAGCCCAATGACGATCTCGTCAGGGTGATTACGGCTGGGTGTCGTCATCATCGTCGCTGAAGGTGTCGCCGTCGGCTTCATCGGCGCTGGCGCGCGGGTCATCGGCGTGCTTGATCCACTGGAATAACTCGCGGTAATAGCGCGGTGGTTTGCCTTGCAGGGTTTCTTTGCGGGAATTGCGGATCAGCATGCGGCCTTGTTGCGGATCGACCTGCGGATGCTGGCGGATGAATTCGGTGAGCGCGGTGTCGTCGGCGAGTAGTTTGTCGCGGGTGCGCTCAATCCAGTGCAGCCGCGCGGTTTCGGCCTTGTTGACGCCGCGCTGGGTGTCGAGAGCGAGGCGCAGTGCGGCGGTTTCGTCGTCGGTGAGCGTGCGCATCACGCGGCCGACGTACTGTACCTGGCGGCGCTTGCCTTCGTGATCGGTGATGCGGCGCGCTTCGCGCACTGCGTCGTCGAGCTTTTCGGGCATCGGCATGCGCTTTAACGCATCTTTGGGCAGGGCGATCAGCGCTTCGCCGAGTTCTTGAAGGGCGTGCATGTCGCGCTTCAATTGCGATTTGCTGGGGCGGTCGTAGCCGTTGTCGTCTTCTTCGCTGGCGACAGCGGTTTCCATGGGCTGGATGCGGGTTTTGCGTGTCATGGGCGGCATTGTAACTGCGGGGTCCGCGCTTGGGGGCCTGTGGTTGGCCGGGTTTGACGCGCGCGGGCGGTGCTACCTCACGAAGGGTGTAGCGCGAGTGGGCGAATGAGTTGCCCGAATGCGCTGCGAACGATGGCGCGGCAGAGTGGCAGATCGGCTAACGGCGTTCGGGCGGAATGGTTTTGAGCTGCGCGGCAAACTGCGTGTGAGCGGCAGGATCAACTGGCTTGTGCGTGATTTTCGCCGTGGCCGGGTGCTGCTCGATGCAATTGCCGTTTTTCCAGTTGTGCGCGGGCCTGACGGGCCTTGGCATAAAACCGCCGCCGCAGTTTGGACAGACATTGGCGAGCACCGTTGCGACACAGGTGGCGCAGAACGTGCATTCGTAAGAACAGATACGGGCCGCCGATGAGGCGGGCGGCAGCGCCTGGTTGCAGTGCTCGCAGGTGGGGCGGAGTTCAAGCATGGTGGTGTCTCGTTCACGGATGGGGGGCCCGGTTCGCGCCCGGTGTGCCGCAGATTGTGGCATGCCGGGTGTGAAGCCCACGCTGCGTTGCGCCAGAAGCCAGATGTTAGAAGCCAAACATCAAACATCAAACATCAAACATCAAACGCCCGTTGACTGAAGCAGCGGCATCATCTGGTTTGCTGGCGGCTTGTCAGGCGAGGCAAATGAACGGTAGATATCCCCGGCTCCTTGAAGCAGCAAGATGCCTCCAGCACCGAATGCGCCACCGATAGTCAGGCTGACCGGTTCTTGCCCTATGGGCGACGGAGCTTGATTGACTTTGTTTGGGCTGCTGGAGAGCCAGAAGCCACAGGCACCACCCGTGATAAAGCAGAAAGACAGCGCCAGTTTCAGGCAGCCTGTCGCGCGGATGCTGGATTCGGCGTGCGGACGTTGCTGCACGGTAGTTTCTTTTTGAATTGACGTGTCCGCTCCGTTGACTGGTATTCCAGGGCGATAAGAAGAGGTGGGCGTAGAGCGCGTTTGTCCCATATGAAGTCATTCCAGTTGATCTGGTCTGCGATATGAGCCATGAATGCGAACATTCGCCACTCGCCGCGCCAGCTAGTTGTGAAAATCATCGCTCCCAGATTCAGAGCGATGGATTGATCTGCACTATTAGGTAACCCGGCATGACGGCTCGTTCCGCTCGCGTACCTCCCTATCCCATCAGCTTGCGTAACCGCTTCATCAGGTGTCGCCGCTGCGATGGAGCGGGTTCTGTCATGAGCCCTACAGCCAGTCGCCACCGCGCCAGGCAAATCCAGGGTGAGCCTGTCTGACCTTGTTATGATCGCGGGACGCGACGCGGCGCAGTGAAACGAGATTCATCGCAGCTTCACGCTGACGCGCACCAGGCGAGCTTCGGCTCCGAATCCAAAGGCAATACAGGACGGCACGACAATGGCAGCACACAAGGACGTCAAACAACGGTTTTTCCCGCATACACAAGATGAGCTGAAGCAAATTGCTTCAGACATCCTGCGTCACGCGAAGTCGCTGGGTGCGACGGATGCCGCGACTGAAATTTCCGAAGGCGATGGCCTGTCGGTTTCCGTGCGGCGCGGCGAGGTCGAAACGATCGAACATAACCGCGACAAAATGGTGGGCGTCACGGTGTTTATCGGCAATAAGCGTGGCAATGCAGGTACCTCGGATTTTTCTCCGGCAGCGCTCAGGGATACGGTGGCAGCGGCCTACAACATTGCCCGCTTTACGGCCGAAGACGATTGCGCGAGCCTGCCAGAAAGCGAGCTGCTTGAAACCGCACCGCGCGATCTCGACTTGTATCAGCCATGGAATCTGAGCGCCGACGAGGCTGCCGATATCGCGCGCCGTGCCGAAGACGCGGCCTTTGCCACTGATCCACGGATTCGCAATTCAGAAGGCGCGAGCGTGTCGGCACAGCATTCGCAGTTTGTCCTCGGCACCTCACGCGGCTTTCTCGCGGGTTATCCGTATTCGCGTCATTACGTTGCTTGCGCGCCGATTGCGGGCGCGGGGCGCAACATGCAGCGCGACGACTGGTACAGCTCCAAACGCAGTGCCGCAGATCTCGCCGCTCCCGAAGCCGTCGGGCGTTATGCCGCAGAGCGGGCGCTGGCGCGGATGGGCGCACGCGGTCTTGATACGCGCAAGGTGCCCGTGCTGTTCGAAGCACCTCTCGCGGCGGGTTTGCTGGGTGCCTTTGTTCAGGCCGTCAGCGGCGGCGCGCTGTATCGCAAGACCACGTTTCTGGTCGACAGCCTCGGCAAGCCGGTATTCGCGCCTCACGTGCAGATCAACGAAGACCCTCATCTGTTGCGTGCGATGGGCAGTGCGCCGTTCGACGAAGAAGGGGTGCGCACGCAGCGGCGCTCGGTGGTGAAAGACGGGGTGGTGGAAGGTTATTTTCTGTCGACGTATTCGGCGCGCAAGCTGGGCATGCAGACCACGGGTAACGCGGGCGGCTCGCATAACCTGTCCCTGACCAGCACTAAAACGCGTCCGGACGACGACTTCGAAGCGATGCTTAAAAAGCTCGGCACGGGTTTGCTGCTGACTGAACTGATGGGGCAGGGTGTCAATTACGTGACGGGCGATTATTCGCGCGGGGCCTCGGGCTTCTGGGTCGAGAACGGCAAGATTCAGTATCCGGTTGAGGAATTTACCGTGGCGAGCACGCTGCAGGAGATGTTCCGGCATATCGTTGCGATTGGCGCGGATACGATCGTGCGTGGTACGAAGCAAACGGGTTCCGTGCTGATCGAGCGGATGACGATTGCAGGGCAGTGACGGAAGGTAAAGCGCCGGTGGCCGCTGTAGTCAAAGCGGCGCGGCAGCTTAAAAAAACGCGACGGCAGTCATTTGCCGTCGCGTTTTTTTTATGGCGGTAGCGGTAGCCGTCGCTGCGGTTGTGGCCGTAGCCGCTGCCGCTAGCTCGTATGGCGCGCGCTGGGGGTGGCTGTGCGCCGTTCGTAGGTGACAAACGCGTAATCGAAATCATTCGGCGCATCGGCCCGATGGGTTTCATGCGCGACTTCTTTCCAGTGCGCTGGGTCGGGAGCCGGAAACGTGGCGTCGCCTTCGAAGTCAGCAGATATCTCGGTGACGATTAGTTTGTCGGCGTAGCCCAAGCCTTCGTTGTAGAGCTGCGCGCCGCCAATCAGAAACGCTTCGGGAGCCTGGTCCTGGGCTGCGAGTGTGAGTGCCTCCGCCAGGCTGGTCGCTGTATCACAGCCAGTGAAGCGGCGCGTGGCGTCGCGCGTGACCACGATGTTGCGCCGGCCGGGGAGTGCGCGGCCAATGGATTCGTGGGTTTTGCGGCCCATGATGATGGGTGCGCCCATCGTGGTGCGTTTGAAGAAGGCGAGATCTTCGGGAAGCCGCCAGGGCAACTGGTTGTTACGGCCGATCACGCCATTGCGGGCGCGAGCGACGATCAAGGTGAGCGTCGTCATCGAGGAAAGAAGGAATGGAGGCGCGGCGATTCTACCCGATGCCCGTATGGCGGCCGTGACCGCTGCGGCCGCCATGGTCCGGGAGGGTGTGTTCTGAAGCTGGTTCACGATAACTCGCTGTCACTCGCTGTCGAGCCGCCACTCGAAGCGCATGGGCGGTGGGCTGAAACCTGCACACCGCGTATGTGCGCGCTCAACGACCTAGCGGCGAGAGGCGGCCTGTTCCCGGCTTTCAGTGTTCTGGCCGGTGATTCGCGCAGGGATGCGGTATCGGCGGCAAGCACCGGCTTGATCCACATGCGGCGTGTATCGAGGCTTTCGCGCCCGTTCATTGAGCTTTGGCGCGGCTGGCGTCACTTCCGAGCGTTGACTCGCACATTAGTGAATTAGTGAACCGTAGCGCTTGGCGCTGCTCTCGGCGATCGTCCGCAGAGCATCCAGGGAATCAACGATGAGGTGCCGCCTTGTGACGGCAAGACACCATCCAGACACCTCCCGGCACGGCTGCGCCAAAGACTGCGAACAGGTTCATGGCGCATGCCTGGTACATGCATGGTGCGTGTCTGGTGCGTGTCTTAAGGCGGCCCGCTGGCCACTTCGGCATCTCGCAGGCCATGCGCGCTCATCAGCCGGTACAGCGTGACGCGTGAAATCCCCAGATCGGCGGCGGCTTCAGCCAGGCGGTGGCGGTGGCGCAGCAGCGCGGTTTCGATGGCGTGTTTCTCGGCGCTCTCACGCGCTTGCGCGAGGCTGACCGTTTGCTGCGCGGCGTATTGCGCCAGATCGAGATCGGCTGCGGCGATCAGCTTGTGCTCTGCCATCACGATGGCGCGCCGGACCCGGTTAATCAGCTCGCGCACATTGCCTGGCCACGGGTAGTTGTACAGCGCTTCAATCGCGCATGGTGTGAAGCCACGCATGCGCCGGGCGCTATCTGAGCTGAATTTGTGCAGGATGTGATGCGCCAGAATTTCAATGTCCTTGCCCCGTGCGCGCAACGGTGGCTCATCTACGCGCAGCACGCACAGGCGGTGGAACAGGTCTGCGCGAAAGGTGCCCTGGCGCATGGCGTCTTCGAGATGGATATGGGTGGCCGAAATGATCCGTACATCCACGGCGATGGATTCGTGTCCGCCCAGGCGTTCGATGCGTCCTTCCTGAAGAAAGCGCAGCAAGCTAGCCTGGCTTTCCAGCGGCAAATCCCCAATTTCATCGAGTAGCAGTGTGCCGCCATTAGCGGCTTCGACCCGGCCGATCTTGCGCTGGTTCGCGCCGGTGAACGCACCCCGCTCGTAGCCAAACAATTCGGATTGCAGTAGATGCGGCGGAATCGCGCCGCAGTTGATGGCGACAAACGGAGCTTTGCGGCGCGGCGAGCGTTCATGAATCGCTAGTGCGGTCAGCTCTTTTCCCGTGCCGGATTCACCGGAAATAAACACGCTGGCATCGGTGTTGGCAACTTTGCGGATGGTGCGGAAAAGCTGTTGCATGGCGTCGCAGGTGCCGACCATTTCGTCGTCGCCGGGTGTGCCTGGCGGTGGCGTGGCGCTGGCCAGATCGGAGGCGCTCAGCGTCGCCATGCCGACGGCGTGGCGCACGAGGTAGTCGATCATCACGTGCGCGGCGGGCAGCTTCACGTAGTCAAAGCAGTAATGCCGGATCAGACGCCGCACCTCAGCATCGGCTAGCCGCTCGGGGCTGGCCAGCGCAATCCAGCCGATTTGCTGCTGCCGCAGCAGTGCTTCGAGTGGCCCCAGTTCATGGGGGCTGAAACTTGCCATGTCGATGATGCCCGCGTAACTCATCCCAGGCGTGAGCCGCCGTCCGAGTTCGTGCGCGGTGCGCGCGAGTGCAAGCACCCAGCCGCAGCTTTGCAGATGGGCCATCAGTGTGTCGTCGGGGGTTCGCGCCGCGTAGAGCAGGGTGCGGCAGGGCTCGGGAGCGGCTGGTTGAGCGGGCTGGGTGCGTGGTGCGGGTTCGTTATCAGCATGGGCGACAGACAGGTGCAGGCGTGACTTCGCCAGCGGCGTCACGCTGGTCAGATGGGGGGGAGCGCGCACGATGGACCTCGGGACGGATGCACTAGAAGGTGTAGGGGAAGCGCACGCCGACGACGAAATTCGGTGCGTCCGGGGTGAGGCCAAGCGACACCGCGCCATTGATCGTCAGATGCTTGTTGACCACATGATTCAGGCCGAAATTGAGCACGGCAGCGGTGGTTTCGCTTCCTGGCACACCCGAGTTAGTGCCGCCGGGTGACTTGACTTTGGTTTGAGGTTCGAACGCCATCGTGTACGACACGCTGGCCGAGTCTTTATCTGAGAACGCGAGCGCTACGCCGCCGCCGATCTGGATGATGTTGCCCAGCTTCACGGTGGCGGGCTGGGTTTGACCGACAACCGATGAGATATCGGCGAACGAGCGGCCGATGTTGTAGGTGTACGAAACGCTGCCGAACAGCACTACGGGATCGTAAGTTTTCAGCGCGGACACCCCGGCAGTGATGTTCCAGAAGCCGGTTCCGGTTGGCAGCTTGTTGGGCGCGACGAGGTTGGTGTTGTCGTCCGACGCCTGCTGCACCTTGATGCCGAATGGTGAGGTGCCGGTGGGTGCCTTGATGCGCAGGCTGCCGACGATATCGGGGATGTCGCTGGTTTCCTTGATGAACTGGTAATAGACGCCAAAATTCACGTCGCCCAGCGCGTGTGAATTGACCGTCGCGTCGGACAGTGTGTTGGCCGCGCCGCCTGCGCCGCCAACGATGAAGTTGCTGCTGCGATACAGGTACGGCACATCGATATCAATGCTCATGCGCTCGGTGATGCCATAACGGGTATCCAGATCCGCCATCACCTGGTGCGACTTGGTTTGTCCCAGGTTGAGGTTGCCGAGGAAGATCGCATCCAGTGCGAGGAAGCCCGATAGTTGCAACTGGCGGCGGTCGTAGTAGGTGTCGCTGAGGCCCCAGTCGAGCGTCAGCTTGTGATCGAAGAGCGGCGCGTGTTCGCGTTGCACCACGGCTTCTTCGGCCTGGGTGCGCACGGGTTCGCTGGCTTTCTGGGTCTGGCCGATGGTGCCGTTATCGGAGCCCCCCGGCACGGATGGCGTGACAGGGACTCCCGTTGCCGTGCCGGTTGCGTCGCCGGGCGCGGGCGCGCCGGGGCTGACTTGAGCTAGTTGCAGCGGAATCGGCAAGCCGTCAGCACCTGGCTGGGCCGCGACGCTGGCATCTCCTGGCGCGCCATAACCCGGCGCGCCCCGGCCGCGCTGGTTCATCTCCAGGCTGGTGAGCTGGCGTTCGAGTGCATGGATTTGCCGTTGCTGCTCGTCGACCACACGCATGAGCGTGTCCAGACGGCTTTCGATTGACTGGCCCGACAGTGCCTGAGCCTGAACCTCTAGCGAGCAGGCCAGCAGCATGACGGCGAGCGGAATAGCCGCGCATGCGACGCGTGGCCTGCCTATAGCGAAGACAGCGATGACGTTCATCATTTTGCTTCCCCCGGTGAGTCCTGTTGCGCCCAGCCAGCGTTCTGATGCAGTGCGCAGCCGCATTGATGTGTCCTGGTTTTTATGCTGAAGCGTGGTGGCGTCTGGTGCGCCTTACCTCCTTGTGCTGGCGATGGCGTTCTGCATGGCTTGCAGCACGCTTGCCTGACGCAGCATCGTGGCCGCCACAGGCAGCGTTTGCAGGCTGAGCTGCAACTGATTGACGACGTTTTGCCGGTTGCCTGTGATCTGCAGCAGTTGTGCAATCGCGCCCGCTTGTTGTGCGCCACTCGGTGCGATGGTTTGTGTGGCCAGCCCAGCAGGTGTTTGCAGAGCTATGCTGACGCCGCCGTTGCCGAATGAAATCGAGGCTCTTAAGGTGCCTGCGGCATTGGCGGCGCTCGCATTCGGGTTGTTGTTGCCGCCTGGCAGCGAGGGCAGAGCGGCGTTGCTAAAGCTGATTTCCGCGTTGTTCAGGCCGAAGTTGCTGTCGCCTGCCACCTGCGTGATCTGTGACACGCCGTTGACGGAAATGCCCTGTGCGCCACGGGTCTGCGCTAGCGGATTCGCGCCGCTATTGCCGCTGCCATTCATCACGCTGGCCTGGGTGCTGACGCTGGCGCTGATCTGGTTCAGCGCGTTATGGCTTGCGCTAAGCGTGCCCTGAGCCGTGGCGCTTGCGCCATTCGGTAGCTGCCACTGCGATAGCAGCGTCAGCACGAAGCCTGAAATCATCGAGGCATTGGCGTACTTGCCGGTTTGCTGAGCCAGCACGTCGTCATCGACGGCTTGCCATTGCAGCGTGGAGGCCGTGTCGTGGCGCGACAGGACGCCAGGTGTGGGGTTGATATCTGCGCTCGGAGTGGCATAAGCCTGGCTGTATGTGAGCGCGCAGAACGCGAGGCCGAGAGAGGAGAGGTGGCGCTTCATGGTGTGTCAGAACAAGTCTGCCTTGATCAAGCCGAATTCGACGAAAGGGGTCGCCGCGGTGCCGTCGGCTAGCGCACGGGTGCGCAGCTTGAGTGCGAGCGACTCGTTGTTCTGCAAAAGCGGGGAGTCCTCCTTGAAAGGTTTGCCGACCACGGCAAATACCAGGCCGTTCCAGGTTTTGGCAAAGTCCCGTTCCAGCACGATGCGGTTGCCGAGTGCCGGGTCCGCGATAAAAATGCGGCCTTCTTCTGCATGCTTGACGATCACGAAGTGCTCGTAGCCGTCCATGTTCATCAGCACCATCACCGGAATCTGCAAGTGATAGAGCGCTTCGCTATTGACCCGGAAACCTCTGCCGCGCAAGCCGATGGTTTCGACGAACTTCTTCATGTCGAGCATCGAGAAGCCGTTTTTCACCACGACTTCCGGGGTGGAAAACACCATCATCCGGCGAATCAGTTCGGGTTCCGGAATATCGATGTCATAGCCGTATTTCAGGAGTGTGCCGAGCGCTGCCGAGCCACAGCTGTAGTCAAACTGCTGGCTGACGATGTGGCTGTAGCGCAGGTCTTTCATCGAGTGCAGGGTTTTGTGCAGCGGCACGCCAGCCAGGCTGTTCAAGTCGATGCCCGATTGCGCGCAAGCAGCCACACAGCTGAGACAGCAACATCCCAGCGCGATGGCTTGACGCCACGCTGGGCCTGGGTTTCTCCCGAACATGCTGGCCTCCCTCTCAGGCCAGGCGCTGGCGGCATGTGTTGCCGTCAGCGCCTGGATCTAGCTCTGGTTTTTGCTGCGTGGTTAATGGCTGACGTTCATCGAGGCGATAGCGAGGCCGTTGTGCTGCACGTTGCCTGCGCCACCGGCGATATTCACGCCGATGTTGCCGGTAGCGTTGCTCAGTGCGCCTGCACCCAGCATTGCCGTGCCTTCAAACGTACCCATGAAGTTCAGGCCTGCGGTCTGATTGTTCTGGTCGGTGGCCACCATTGCGGCATCAGAGGTGTGATGGCTTGAGACCGTTGAGGTTGCGGCGGCGAGGCTGTTGTTCTGCACGTTGCCGATACCCGAGGCGACGTTCACCCCAACGTTGCCTGAGGCGTTTTGCAGGGAGTTGTTACCCACCGAGGCATTGACGTTGAAGTTGTTGATCGACGCATTGCCGCCAGAGGTCTGCGTGCTGAAGATCTGCGCATTGCCGAACACGTTGCCCGCATCGACCGAGGCGAGTGACGCGTCGTTGCTTTGCGCATTGTTGATGCCTTCCGCGATGTTGATGCCGATGTTGCCCGAGGCTGACTGGGCTGCACCTGTGCCCGTGGTCGCCGTGAGCGTGCCAGCCTGTTGCGTGTTGATGTGCTGCGTCACGCTGCCATGCACTCGCACATCGGTGCTGCTTGAGCTTGAGTTCGCGGCCCAGGCTGCGGCAAAGCTATTGCTCTCTTGCGAGGCATGGTTCGAATAGCCGCTTGATTGCTCGCCAAAGGCGTGTCCGCCAGAACCTTGACTGGCATGGAAGCCCCACGCTACGCCTTGACCCGAGCCTTGAGAGGCCTCAAAGCCACCGGCCACCTGCGAGGCATTGCTGTAGCTAGACTCCTGATAGCCCCCGGAGAAGCCCCCTTGCGTGTGGTAGAAGCCGAAGCCGCCAAAGTAGCCGTTCAAGCCGCCATACACATAGCTGCCCCCTGCCTGGCCTCCGGCTGAGATATGGCCGCCCTGGCTTTGATGGCTGTTGCTAAAGCTCCCGGCGATGCCCGAGGCTTGCTGGCTGTAGTTGTAGCCACCACCGGCAATCGAGCTGCCCTGATTGCCATACGAGTAGCCCGACGAAGCCTGGAAGCCTTGTGAGCTAGTCGAGGACGACGAATGCGCGGCGCTGCTGAGTGCGAACACGGAGCCGCTGCTTTGCGAGGATCTGGCGCGGTTGTTGATGCTGGTGGTGACGCTGCCGGTCGAATAGCTCTGCGCATTCGGGCTAAGCGAGGCGTTCGACATCACATTCTGGGTATTGCTCACGACTGCGCCAGCGGTGCTGGAGACGCCGACGCAGCCAAACAACGTCACCCAGCCACCAATGCCCACCGCTTCACCGACAAGCGTGGCATTGAACAGGATCGGATTGATCCCGCTAGCGAAGGCGCTACCCGATGCTGCGACGAGCACAGCGGCTGCAATGAGAGTGCGTTTCATGATGTCGCTCCGATGCTGAAGGGTGGTCAGTTAAAAAGAGTGCCCGCCGGGGGACGGAGCACAAAACTGTTGGCCGTTGCGTTACCGGCTCCAGCGGTCTGGTTGATCTGCACGATTCCACTGACGTTCTTGAAGGCATCGTTGGAGATGGCTGCTTCACGTACGCCCTGAACCCTGACAGAGGGCCCCACACCACTGTTTTTCGACACCATGGCGGAGAGTTCCCCATCCCCAACGGTCTCGACTCCTGGCGCGGCAGTGCCGATCTGCACACTGTTGCGCTGAAGATTGCCCGCGCCTGCAGACTGGTTCACCAGAACCGCTCCAGACGTATTCGAAAAGGCGTTGCCTGAAATCACCGCGCTGGCGCGTGGCACGCGAGCGGCACCGCTGCTGCGTTGCGCGCTGGCGTTGTCGTTGAACGTTGCCGTGGCGGTGGTGAGCGTGACCTGATTGGCCTGGGCGTTATTCAGGCCTGCGGTCTGATTCACCGCCAGCACGCCGCGCGCACCGTTAGCCACGCCGGTGGCGATGTCGGCCTGGCCATCGACGCTTGGCACACGCTGTGCGCTGGCGCTGGCAGCGCACAGGCTGGCTAGCCAGATGGCGCTGACGCCCAACTGGCGACGCCATGCGTGGGGCGCGCGGCGCGGGCTCATCTCACACCTCCGAGCGCGCCGCCCAATGCACCCGATAACGGCGCGAGCGCGCCCGTCACCGAGGACGAAATCGTGCTGCCCAGCCCGCCACCGCCGCTGGCACCGACCCCTTGAGCGACGTTGCCGCCACTCGCGGAGCCGCTGAGCAAACGTGTGACCGCTTGCAGCCCGGTGTTGCCCAGCGCGCCACCTGGCGTGATGCCATTCGAACCGTGCGCATTGGTCAGGTCGGTATCCGAAACCAGCGTGGCGATCGCCGGATCAAACGTATTCGCCGGAAAAGTCGTGGCCCGCACGGCAACGGGGTCCTGATCCTTGGGCACTGGGCGGTACGCGATACGCGGCGTGATCTGGCGCTCGACGATGATGTCGCCCGGATTGGTCACCTGTTGCGCGCTGGCGAACCCCGCCGCGCTGAGAGCAAGCACCCCTAGCAAGCGCGCCCAAAGCGGGGTGAGGGCCTGGCGGTAAGCGGTGCAGCGAAGCGTTTTCATCTTTATTCCCCAGTGGCGGGCCCGAGTGCGGCACCTCGGCCTTGAGCTCGGACTCGCGTCATTCGGTATGACTTACTTTCTTTGGTAGCTGGTGAGATTGCTTTGAGTCGAGCGGGTGGCGGCGTCTACCGGAACCGGTAGCGGCATAGGCGGGGCCATTTCGTCCCATAAGGTGATGCTGTTACTGGTGCTGGTGCTATTGCTGCGCATCAGCTGTGGCGTCGCGGCGATCATCAACTGGCCGACCGCACCGCCGCGCTGCGCCGACAGCATCTGGTCGTCCAGTGCAGCGCCAGTGCTGGTGGTGCCAGGCGTCAGGTTCAGCACGGCAGCGATGAGCCCGGTGCTTTCTGCGGCGGGTGCTGGGTCTGCGGGTGCAGCATTGGCATCAGCAGACGAGTGGGCTGCTTCGGGCATGCCTCGAACGAGTAACGCTGATGGCGCTGGCATGACGAAGGGCGTGGGGGCGAGGTCGGCATGGCTGAGCAGCACGGTGCTGGCCGCTTCGATGGCGCTGGTCTCTTGAGCATGGAGCCCGCCAGACAGTGCGCCGCATGCCAGCGCTACGCTGAGCCAGGTGCCTGGCCAGACGGTGACGCTGAAACTGCGCCAGTGAATCTCGAAAGTGAGGGGCATGAAGTGTCTCCGTGGTGCAAGGCATTTAGCGAAAGCTGTGCCAGGAGACGCAATCCATTGCTACGACTGGGGTTGCCGCAATTCATCAAAGGCATACAAGCGTAAATCGAAGAAAAATGATTCACGGCTGTAACGGGGTATAAAAATTCAGCCCAAAGTGGCTAGCGCTCTGGCAGATAAATCTAGAGAAAATGGCATAAAAATATTGCGCAAACGTTTTACACGGATGTTTCTGTTCAATTAAAACAATAATCGCCCTGATTAATCAGGGTTTATGCCGAGGCTTTTAGATATTTATTTTTCGCCCTGCGCCCATGTAGTAAGCTCGCTCAAAATAGCGGCAACGAAAACCATGATTCATGGCAGAGACTTTGAATCGCACGCCATATTGACGGGGTTTCACAAAGCGCATGGGCTTGAATAATTGTCTGAAATAATCCTGAAAGAAATGGCCTGATAATTTATTCGGGGTGGATTTTTTCAGATCAGGCGGATTATTCCTGCTATGTGTTGACGAGAGAGGACGTGAATAATGGAACTCGCAACGCGGCAATTGATTTATGTCTCCCGCCATCCTTGTGCCGAACTGTATAACCGGTTTCATCAGCGCGGCTGGCAGGTTGAAGTGGCCGCTTCGGCGCGCGAGGCTAGCCGCGCCGCGCGCGACCGGGGCGCTACCGGTGGGCTGCTGGATCTGTCGAGCGCTTTTCCGGCCCATGAAATTGCGGCTTTCGAAGCGCCTCTCACGTTGCCGCATGTCGGTTGGGTGGCCACTGCCACGGCGGGCCAGCTTGGCGATAGCGGGCTACGGCGGCTGGTGCGCGACTACTGTTTCGATTACGTCACGGTGCCGTCTTCTGGCGAACGGATCGTCGATTCAGTGGGACACGCATTTGGCATGGCAGTGCTGGCCGATCCGCTGGCCAGCCAAGGCCAGATGGCGCGGAGCGAAGGCGAAATGGTGGGCTCGTGCGAACCGATGCTGCAGTTGTTCCGGCTGATTCGCAAGGTTGCGCTGACCGATGCCCCGGTGTTTATCTCAGGTGAATCCGGCACTGGAAAAGAATTGACCGCAGTAGCGATTCACGAGCGCTCGATACGGCGGCAGGCACCGTTCGTGGCGATCAACTGCGGTGCGATTCCACCGCATCTGCTGCAGTCCGAATTGTTTGGCTACGAGCGTGGTGCGTTTACCGGCGCGAACCAGCGCAAGATCGGCCGGATTGAAGCGGCCCACGGCGGCACGTTGTTTCTCGATGAGATTGGCGATCTAGCGCTTGAAAGTCAGGCCAGCCTGTTGCGTTTTTTGCAGGAAAGCAAAGTGGAGCGGCTAGGTGGCCATGGCTCGGTTGATGTCGATGTGCGGATTATTTCTGCGACTCACGTCGATTTGCAGGCGGCGATGAGAGACGGGCGTTTCCGGCCTGACCTGTATCACCGCCTGTGCGTGCTGCAGCTTGATGAGCCGCCGTTGCGCGCGCGGGGCAAGGATATCGAGTTGCTGGCGCGGCATATGCTCGAGCGTTTCAGGAAAGACACCAGCCGCCGCGTGCGCGGCTTTACCCCCGATGCGATTGCGGCGCTGCATAACTACCCATGGCCTGGCAATGTCCGTGAGCTGATTAACCGCGTGCGGCGGGCGCTGGTGATGTCGGACACACGTGCGTTGAGCGCGGCCGATCTGGAATTGGCTGATTACGTGGCGACGCAGCCAGTTTCGCTGGCCCAGGCGCGCGAAGCCGCCGAGCGGCAGGCGATTGAGCGTGCGCTGCTGCGGCATCGCGGACGCTTTAGCGAGGCCGCGTCCGAGCTGGGCATTTCGCGCGTGACGCTGTACCGGCTGCTGTGCGCGCATGGCATGCGCCAGGACGAGGGCGCACCGCCTGAGCTTCGTGATTTGCCGGCTGGCGTGGCGTTGCAGCTTTAGCGTCTGGTGTGGCTTGGCTTGGTGTAGTCGATGTGGCCCGGCTTGGCTTGGCTCGGTCCGGTGTGGTCCGGCTTGGCTCGACGCGGTCCGGTGTGGCTCGGTGCGGTCCGGTGTGGCTCGGTGCGGTCCGGCATGCGGCGGCCGGGTGGGCCGCGCTGCCCGGTGTGGCCCGTGGCGCTGGCAACCTGGCCGGAGGCCGTTGCACACTGCATGAGCACCACCCTGAACGGCCAAGCCCATGACCACCCCGGCGATGGGCTGCCTTGCTTGCTAGAATCGCGGATTGTTGTTCAATTGCCGCTGGCGCGGCTATGCGCCTGGCTGAAGGAATCCGCATGAAACAGTACCTCGACCTCGTTCGCACGATTCTTGAGACCGGCACCTGGCAGGAAAACCGCACTGGAATTCGCACCATCAGCATGCCAGGCGCGATGCTGCGCTTCGATCTGCAACAAGGCTTTCCGGCGGTAACCACAAAAAAACTCGCGTTTAAATCGGCTATTGGTGAGCTGGTCGGGTTTTTGCGCGCATCGCGCAGTGCGGCGGAGTTTCGCGCGCTGGGCTGCAAGGTGTGGGACGCCAACGCCAACGCTAATCCTCAGTGGCTGGCCAATCCATACCGTGCTGGCCCGGACGATCTCGGTGACGTATATGGCGTGCAATGGCGTCAATGGCCCGCATACAAGGTGCTGGATGCCAGTGCCAGCGCCCAGCTGGCGGATGCCACCGCGCGCGGTTTCCAGTTCATCACTGAGTTTGACGAAGGCGGCGAGCGCAAGGTCTTGCTCTATAAAGCGATCGACCAGTTGCGGCAATGCCTCGACACGATCATGCAAAACCCAGCCGACCGGCGCATTTTGTTTCATGCATGGAATCCGGCTGTGCTCGACCAGATCGCGTTGCCTGCCTGTCATTTGCTGTATCAGTTCCTGCCGAATGTGGCGCGGCGTGAGATCTCGCTATGCCTTTACATTCGCAGCAACGACGTCGGGCTTGGCACGCCGTTCAACCTGACCGAAGGCGCGGCGTTGCTGCAACTGGTCGGACGCTTGACGGGCTATACCCCGCGCTGGTTCACGTATTTCATCGGCGACGCCCACATTTATGAAAACCAGCTTGAGATGTTGCAACAGCAATTGACGCGCGAGCCGTTTGACAGCCCGCGTTGCGTGATTGCCGAGCGGGTGCCGGATTACGCGCAAACCGGGGTGTACGAACCGCAATGGCTGGAGCAAATCGAACCGTCGGATTTCTCACTCACCGGATACCAGCACCATGCGCCGCTGAGCGCGCCGATGGCGGTATGAACTAGCGCGTGACGCGTTGCTGTGAGGCAGATCCAGAGCCCTCGCCATGCAGATCAATCAGGCATGGCGAGGGCTTTTTCATGGCTGGGCCCAGGTACGCTGATGTTGATGTTGTCTTCGTCATCGTGGCGCATTGCATTGCATTGCATCGCTTGCAGGCGCACTGGTTTTTTCACGTGGTTCACGTGCAGGTTCTTCAGGAGTTTTTTCATGAAACAACGGATTGCGCTGGTGCTGCTCGCGTTGCTGTGCAGCGCCTGTGTGTCAGGGGGGAATGCGGCGAATTCGGGCCGCTCGGGCTCGAGTGGCATCACGATGTACGGCACGATCGACGAAGGCGTGACCTGGCGCAGCAAATAACGCGCGTGGCTGTGAACGCGCGTAGCGATGAGGTCTCGGCTGCCGCGTCTGGCTCCGCGCATGACTTTATAATCGGCCGCTTTTGTGAAATGAAGTCTGTCTGACTGGAGCTGGAATCAACATGAATCTTCCCACCATAGCGGCGCTGGACCGCTCCGCGACCACCTTTCGTTTTCTGGCTGAGCCTAGCTCGGTCAATTTTGGCGGCAAGGTGCATGGCGGCGCGCTGATGAAGTGGATCGACGAGACCGCCTATGCGTGCGCCGCAGTCTGGTCGGGGCGCTATTGCGTGACCGTCAGCGTGGGCAATATCCGTTTTCGCCGTCCCATTCTGGTGGGCAATCTGGTCGAACTCCGAGCCCGTATCGTGACCACCGGGCGCACCAGCATGCATATCCATGTGTCGGTGCATGCGGGGGATCCCAAAGGCGGTGAGCTATTGCAAACCACCGACTGTCTCGTCGTGATGGTGGCGGTCAATGAGAATGGGCACCCGGTGCAAGTGCCTTCATTCGTGCCGGAAACCGATGAGCAAAAGAGCCTCGCCCGGTACGCGATGGATGTGAAGGCCGCACTCGATGCGATTGTTGAGTTGAAGCCTGAAGAAGTGGCGAAAGCGTAGGGGGTTTAAGTCACCCGGCAGGCGATGCTTCGCGGCCGGTGCAGCGCTGCTGGAGGCAATGTGCGTTCGCGCAATCGCTCCAGCAGCGCTTTGTTTCACGCCTGGTGTGGCAGTGCCGCGCGTGCTGCGCGCGCGGCGGCCAGCACCTGCTCCGGGGCGGTGCCGCCCGGGTGGTTGCGGCTGGCCACTGAGCCTTCTAGCGTCAGATACTCAAACACATCCTCACCAATCAGATGCGCGACGTTCGGCAATTCAGCGCGCATTTGCTCCAGCGTCAAATCGGCCAGATCGCATTGACGGTCGACGCAAATCCGCACCGCTCGCGCCACGGCTTCGTGCGCATCACGAAACGCCAGTCCGCGCTTGACCAGATAATCCGCCAGATCCGTCGCAGTCGAAAAACCTTGCAGCGCGGCTGAACGCATCGCGTCTGACTTGACTGTGATGCCTGATACCAGTTCGGCAAAAATCCGCAGCGTGTCGGTGACGGTATCGACCGTATCGAACAGCGGTTCCTTGTCTTCCTGGTTGTCCTTGTTGTAGGCCAGTGGCTGGCCTTTCATCAGCGTGAGCAGTGCCATCAAATGACCGTTGACCCGCCCGGTCTTGCCTCGCGCCAGTTCCGGCACGTCCGGATTTTTCTTCTGCGGCATGATCGACGAGCCGGTGCAAAAGCGGTCGGCCAGATCAATGAAGCCGACCCGCGGGCTCATCCACAACACCAGTTCTTCTGCCAGACGCGACACGTGTGTCATCACGAGCGCAGCGGCGGCGGTGAATTCGATGGCGAAATCCCGGTCCGACACCGCATCCAGCGAGTTCGCGCAGATCCCGTCAAAACCCAGCGTGCGTGCCACCGCTGCGCGGTCGATGGGGTAGCTGGTGCCCGCTAGCGCTGCCGCGCCAAGCGGCAGGCGGTTCACCCGGGTGCGGCAGTCGCGCATGCGTTCAGCGTCGCGCGCGAACATCTCGACGTAGGCCAGCAGATGGTGGCCAAAGGTCACTGGCTGTGCCACTTGCAAATGCGTGAAGCCCGGCATGATGGTCGCGGCGTGTTGTTCCGCGAGGTCGATCAGCGCGGCGCGCAGTGCGTTGAGCAGTGCGCTGGTCTGGTCAATCTCGCCGCGCAGCCACAGGCGGATATCAGTGGCGACCTGGTCATTGCGCGAACGGCCGGTGTGCAGCCGCTTACCCGCATCGCCGATCAGTGCGGTCAGACGGGCCTCGATATTCAGATGAACGTCTTCTAAATCAAGCTGCCAGTCGAATTCGCCCCGTTCAATTTCGCCACGGATCTGCGCCATGCCTTGCTGGATCGCGGCGAGATCGGCCGCGCCGATGATGCCTTGGGCCGCGAGCATGGCGGCGTGCGCCAGCGAGCCTTCGATATCGACTAGCCCGAGGCGTTTGTCGAAGAACACCGACGACGTATAGCGTTTGACCAGATCGGACATCGGTTCGGAGAAACGGGCCGACCAGGCCTCGCCTTTTTTATGCAGTTGGGACGTCATGTTGTTGGGCCGTAAGCGTGCAGTGGAGGGGCTGGGCAGCAGACAAACGCCTCAGCCGGATGGAAGGCGCGGATTTTACCATCGGGGCACAGCGCTGTTGAGGCCCGGAATGCGCTCGCTGGATGCCAGCCTGGGCGCTGGGCGGGCGTGCGGAAGTGATGAAGCTGCCGCGTGCTAGCGGCGCACCAGCAGCACCAGCTTCAGGTCTTCGCGCTGAGCGGGCTTGAAGGTGATCTGGTCATACACCAGCCGGCCGTGTTGCGGATGCTGGAATTCGCGCTGCCCCCCTTCGCGCTCGCCGACGTCTTGCGATGCCCAGAAGCGGGTAAACGCCTCACTGGTGCTGCTCAAGGTGTCGATCAGATTGCGCGTGGGGGCGTCGTTCAGATGGCGGATGGTGTCGGCGCGAAACTCCGCGACCAGACGCCGCGCTCGGGTATCCCAGTCGACGATCAGTTCGCGGGCAGCGGGCTCGGTGAAGGTGAAGCTCAGCAAGTTGCGGTTGTGCGTGCCATCAAGCCAGCCGACGAAGAGCGCGGCGGCGGCGGGATTCCACGCCAGCGCGTTCCATTGCCGGTCGAGCACATATGCCGGGGCGGCCACCAGTTGCACGGTTTCGAGCAGCGCGGCGGGGGCGTCGGTGGCGGCCGGGTCGGGCTCAGCCGGGTCGCGTTGTGCGGCGAGTTCGAACAGATAGGCGCGTTCGGCGCGCGAGAGTTGCAGCGCCACGGCGATCCGCGCCAGGGCATCGGCAGAGGCGGATACCGGCCGGCCTTGTTCGATCCAGGTGTACCAGGTGGGACTGACGCCGCACAACTGCGCGACTTCTTCGCGGCGCAAGCCGGGCGTGCGGCGGCGCGGCCCGGGTGGCAGCCCAAGCGCTTGCGGCGAAAGCCGCTCGCGATGGGCCCGGATGAATTCGCCAAGCGCATGCGCGGGCGTGGTGGTGGCGGGAGCAGGGGGCGGGAGCGTCATGAAGGGCACCGGGTGTTTTAGATACCAGAATAATCACTTGCCTTGTACCGGTACAAGGCGGGCTCTATTGTAGCGACTGGCCGCGCTTTAGCGTGGCCCGAGCGCACTGGTGCATGTGCCGTGCATGCGTGCTGCATGAGCGGCTGATACGGAGTTCATGCGTGGTTTCAGTTCATGCGGCTTGGGCCGTGCATCAAGTTCAGGGCCCGCTATGCGGCAATGCGGGCGATTACACAAGACAAGGAAAGAGGCGTTCCGATGAAACATCACGATCAGGTGGCCGATGCGTTTGGCGCGACGGCCGCCGCTTATTTGACAAGCCAGGTCCATGCCACCGGTGCGGATTTGCGCACCCTGGCCGAGACGATTGCCGCAACGCCAGGCGCGGCGGTGCTGGACCTGGGATGTGGCGCGGGTCACGCGAGTTTTGCCGTGGCACCGCACGCGGCTTCCGTGGTGGCGTATGACATCGCTGCACCGATGCTGGCGACAGTCGCTGCCGCGGCGCTTGAGCGTGGCCTGGACAACATTCGCACCCAACAAGGGGCGGCAGAGGATTTGCCGTTTGCGGCGGCTGCATTCGACTGGGTGATTAGCCGGATGAGCGCGCATCACTGGCGCGACGTCGCGGCTGCGCTGGCGCAAGTGCGCAGGGTGCTTAAACCGGGCGGGCGGGTGCTGTTTGTCGATATCGCGGGCAATGACGACCCGCTGCTCGATACGCATTTGCAGGCGGTCGAGGTGTTGCGCGATGGCTCGCATATCCGCAATTACCACCCGGACGAATGGCTCGCGTTGTTTGCGGGCGCGGGCTTTGAAGCGGTGGTGCGGGAGCGCTGGCGTTTGCCGCTCGAATTCGCCAGTTGGGTCGCGCGGATGCGCACTTCAGCGCCGCGTGTGGCGGCGATCCGTGCGCTGTGGGCCGAGGCCCCTGATGAAGTACGGCACTACTACGCGGTGCAGCAAGACGGCTCGTTCGAACTGGATGTGTTGATGCTTGAAGCGCATTTGGGTGGGTAATAAACACACCGGCCACGCTTGGGATTCTGCGGCGCGTGGCCGGTGGTGTTTATGGTGCTGTGGCTATTAGCCCGGTTAGCCCGTGTTGCGCAAGCCCGCCGCGATGCCGTTGATCGTCAGATGAATACCGCGCTCTAACCGTGGGTTACGTTCTCCCGCACGGTGGCGTTTGAGCAGTTCCACTTGCAGGTGATTCAGCGGATCGAGATACGGAAAGCGGTTTTTGATCGAACGTGCCAGCAATGGGTTATCGGCCAGCCGCTCGTTTTTACCGGTGATGTCAGAGAGCGCCTGCGAGGTGCGCTCCCATTCCGCGACGATGCGGCCAAACACGTGCTGCCGCAGCTTTTTGTCCGGAACCAGTTGGGCGTAGCGCGAGGCCACGGCCAGATCGGTTTTGGCCAGCACCATATCCATGTTCGAAAGCAGGTTCGAGAAAAACGGCCAGGTCTTGTGCATCTTTTTTAGTTGCGCCAGGCGTTTTGCCCGGCTGGCGGCGTCGGGGGCGCTTTCCAGATGCGCTGCGATGGCGCTGCCAAAGCCATACCAGCCCGTCAACAGCAAACGGCACTGGCCCCACGAAAAGCCCCATGGAATCGCCCGCAGATCTTCGATGCGGCGCTGCTTCGGGTCTTGCAGCTTGCGTGAGGCGGGACGGCTGCCGATGTTCAGCTCAGCGATCTCCACGATGGGCGTGGCGGCGAAAAAGTAATCGGTGAACCCAGGGGTGTCGTACACCAGCGCGCGGTAGGCTGCCATCGCGCTATCCGACAACTGCTGCATGGTGGCTTCGAAGGCGGGCAGTTGCGCGGGCGTGTTGTCGCGCGGCAGCAGCGAGGCTTCGAGCGTTGCTGCGACCACGGTTTCGAGGTTGCGCCGGCCAATCTCCGGGTTGCCGAATTTGCTGGCAATCACTTCGCCTTGCTCGGTCAGGCGGATCTGGCCATCGACGGTGCCTGGCGGCTGCGACAAGATCGCCTGCCAGGTCGGACCACCGCCGCGTCCGACGGTGCCGCCCCGGCCATGAAACAGCCGGAGCGTGACGCCATGCCGCTTAAACAGCGACACCAGCGCGAGTTCGGCGCGATACAACTCCCAGTTCGAGGTGAGAAAGCCGCCGTCCTTGTTGCTATCCGAATAGCCCAGCATCACTTCCTGTTCGCTGCCCTGGGCTTCGATCAAGGCTTTCATACCGGGCAGCGCCATTAGTTCGCCCATGATGCGTTGCGAGTTGCGCAAGTCAGGGATCGTTTCGAAGAGCGGAATCACCATCAGGCCAGTGCGCGCCGGGTCGTGCGGGTTGCCGAGGCGGCCTTGCAGGAGCCCGGTTTCTTTTTGCAGCAGCATCACTTCGAGCAGGTCGCTCACGGTTTCGGTATGCGAAATGATGTAGTTGCGCACCGCCCGTTCGCCAAACTGCGCGCGTGTCAGACGCGCCTCTTCAAGGATGCCCAGCTCGCTTTGCGCCAGCGCCGAATAGCTGGCGTAGGGCGAGCGCAATGGCCGCGCCTGCGCCAGCTCGGCCAGCAGCAGGCGCTGCTTGCTGGCTTCATCGAGCGCGGCATAGGCGTTTTCGACCCCGGCGCGCTGGAGCAGCTCAGCAATCACGGCTTCGTGGATATCCGAGCTTTGGCGCAAGTCGATGCTGGCCAGATGGAAGCCGAAGACTTCGGCGGCGCGCACCAGCGGCGCGAGGCGCGGGGAGGCGAGAGACGCACCATGATGCGCGGCGAGCGAATCAACCAGCACTTGCAGATCGTTGGCGAATGCGTTGGCATCGGCGTAGGGTTCGGCCGCATGCGGCACGCCGAGCGTGACGATTGCGCTGGCTCCGAGGCGCTCGCGGGCGCTGGCAGCGAGGCGGGCATAGACCCCAATCAGCGCGCGCCGGTATGGCTCGTCGACACGGTGCGGCGAGGTGTCGGGCGAGGCCTCCGCGAGCGCCTTGAGCGCGCTGCTGGCACCTGCCAGCAGGTTCGATACCGAGAGTTCCGCGCCGAGCTTGTGCACCTGCGCCAGATAGTGTTCGAAGATCACCGTCGCCTGGCGTGTGATGGCGAGCTTGAGCGTGGCGGCGCTGACGTTCGGATTGCCGTCGCGGTCGCCGCCGATCCAGCTACCCATCTGCAGAAACGGCGGCAGCCGGGTGGCTGGGCCGTGTTGCCCGTGCGGCCCGTGCTGTTCGTGCTGCGCCAGGGTGGTTTCGATGCCCGCATAGAGCGCGGGGATTTCAGCGAGAAACGTCACGCGGTAATACGACAGCGCGTTTTCGATTTCATCGTCGACCGTGAGACGCGCATCGCGCAGCATGCGGGTTTGCCAGAGCGAGGTGACGCGGGCTCGCAGCATGGTTTCGTTATGAGCGCGCTCAGTGGCGGTGAGGGGCTGGTCGCGTTCGGCTAGCAGGCGCGCGATATCGTGCTGCGCATCAAGAATGCTTTTGCGCTGGACTTCGGTCGGATGCGCGGTTAGCACCGGTACGATCAGCGCGGCATCGAAGAATTTTTTCAGCGCGGCAGGGGTGGCTGCGGAGGCTCCGCTGGCATGCTGCAGACGCTCCAGCGCATAGCCGATGGTGCCCGGCTGCGAGGCAGAACCGGCCAGCGCGTGAATCCGGTGACGGCGGTTGCGATGACGATCTTCGGCGATGTTTGCCAGATGCGAGAAATAGCTGAAGGCTCGTACCACGCTGACGGTCTGCTCCGGGCTCAGCGAGCGCAGCTTTTTTTCGAGCGTGAGCGCGGCGGCGCTATCGTCTTCGCGGCGAAAGCGCACCGCAGTCTGGCGGATCGTTTCGACAACCTGATAAACCGCATCGCCTTCTTGCTCACGCACCACGTCGCCTAGCAGACGGCCGAGATAACGGATGTCCTGGAATAGCGGCTGGTCTTTGTCGTCGCGGGTACGGCTGGGGGCGGAGGTGACTTTGGTGGCGGGCGCGATGGCCGCAGTTGCCGCAGTGGCTTGAGGCGCGGTGGCGGTAGTTTTCGCTAAGGGGGCGGAGGAGGGGGTTCTGGGTTGGGCGGCGGCAGGAGCCGCTGCGGCAGCACGGCGGGCAGGGCGCGCCGGTCGGGAAGACGTCACGATGAATTTCCTCAGGAAAGCCAGAGCAGATTGATGGATGGACTGCTGTTACGTGAGACGTGAAACCAGGTGCTTTTTTATATCTGCCCTATCTGCCGCGAAGTGCAGACGGACTGCGTAAGGCGTGTGCGGTACAGCGAAGGCTTGATGCGTGCGCATGCGGTAGAACGGGGTACGGTGCTTTCAGCTAATGCCTGGTACTGGATGTTGCTTTGTGTTGTCTCGGGTTGTCTCTCGTTGTTTCGCGGCCGCCTGATGCGGTGCAGCGAAGCTTCCGGGCGCAGCAAAAAATACCCGTCAGCGGCAGCTCCGGCATCGCGCTGACGGGGTTGTCTGGCAAGCCAGGAGCGGCGCGAGCGCGTGCTAACATTGCCGACCCTTCACCCGTCAAAATCGAGCTTCCCGCCATGAATGTCGAGCCGCTACTGGCACCCCCCAAGACGCTGGTGATTGCCTCAAGAGAGAGCCGCCTGGCACTCTGGCAGGCCGAACACGTGAAGTGTGCACTGCACAAATTATATCCATCCTGTGATATCCAGATTCTTGGCATGACAACGCGTGGCGATCAGATTCTTGATCGCACGCTTTCGAAGGTCGGCGGCAAGGGGCTCTTCGTCAAAGAGCTAGAAAACGCGCTGGCCGATGGCCGGGCTGATCTGGCGGTGCATTCACTGAAGGATGTGCCGATGGAGTTGCCGCCTGGTTTTGCGCTCCCCACCATCTTGCTGCGCGAAGATCCGCGCGATGCCTTTGTTTCGCCGTTATGGCCTGACCTGGCCGCGTTGCCTGCGGGCAGCGTCGTGGGCACCTCCAGCTTGCGCCGTGAAGCCATGCTGCGGGCGCGCTACCCCCATCTCGTCGTACAACCGTTGCGCGGCAATCTGGATACGCGTCTGGCCAAGCTGGACCGGGGCGACTACGCGGGCATCATCCTCGCGGCGGCAGGCCTGAAACGGCTCGGGCTGGCTGGGCGAATTCGCACCCTGCTTGAGCCGCACGATAGTTTGCCCGCGGCCGCTCAAGGCGCGCTAGGGATCGAAATTCATGCGGCGCGGACGGATCTCGCGGCGTGGTTTCAGCCGCTGCATCACGCGCCGAGCGCGCTGGCGGTGCTGGCGGAACGCGCGGTGTCGCGGGCGTTGGGCGGCAGTTGCGAAGTGCCGCTGGCCGCGTATGCGCAGTGGCAAGGCGAGAGCCTGCAACTGCGTGGCAGTGTGGCGTTGCCGGATGGTCAGCGGGTGCTGTCCGCCGCCGCTTCTGCGGTGGTGAAAGAGGCGGCGCAGGCCGACCAGCTAGGCCGTGAGGTCGCCGCTGACTTGGCCCGCCAGGGCGCATTCGAAATCGTGCGCGCGCTGGGGGTGACGGTGCCGTCAGCGCTGGATGCCACGCTGGATTCGACGTCCTCTACGCCCTCGACACCTGGCTCAGCGGGTGGCGCATGAGCGCCACGGCCCGCAATAGCGGGCCTGTGGCGCAGGGCGATGGGCCAGCGCGGCGTTTCACGGCGGTGCTGACCCGGCCGGCCGGCCGCTCAGCCGCGCTTGCCGCGCAACTGCAGGCGGCCGGTGTCGCCACGCTGGAATTTCCCTTGATCGACGTTGCCCCAGCCGATGACAGCGCGCCTTTGCGCGCCGCACTGGCGGCACTGGAGCGTTACGCGCTAGTGGTGTTCGTCTCACCGAATGCGATTGATTACGCGCTGGCGCAGCACGATGCGATCTGGCCAGCCGCGTTGCCGCTGGCCGTGGTTGGCCCGGGGAGCGTAGCGGCGCTGGCGCAGCATGGCATCACCGCACCCGCCTGGCGCGTGGTGAGCCCGCCGCTGGAAGGGCAGGATGACGAAGCACGGTTCGACTCCGAGGCGCTGTTTGCCGCGCTTGAGGCCGAGTTCGGTGCTGATGCGTTTGCGGGCCAGCGCGTGCTGATCGTGCGCGGTGATGGCGGACGCGAATGGCTGGCCGAACGGCTCAGCGCAGCAGGTGCCCAAGTCGAGATCGTCGCGGCCTACCGGCGCCTGGTGCCGGAGCCCTCAATTGACGCCTGGGAGCAAGTTCACACGCTGCTGGCAGGCGCACCGCACGCCTGGGTGCTGACGAGCTCCGAAGGCGTGCGCAACCTGCATGAACTCGCGCAGACCCACTTAAGCACCGGCGAGCGCGCGGCCTTGCAGCGCGCGCATTTCGTCACACCTCATCCGCGCATTGCCGATACCGCGCGTGGATTGGGTTTTGATAGCATTACGCAGTCTGGCGCGGGCGATGAACGTATTGCTCGCGCGCTGCTTTCTCTAGCGACTTCCGTTGTTCAACCGGTAACGTCCAACCCGGCATACGCACGCATGACTGACTCGACCACTTCCCCAAACGCTTCACCCCAACCGGCTTCTCCGGTTGCCGCCACAGCGGCCAGCCCCTCCAGCCCTGCCAGTAACGCCAGCCCCCCACGCTCTCCCAGCCCGCCACCATCTGCCACTGAACCACGCCCGCGCCGTCAAGGCTCGCTGCTGCTATGGCTGGCGCTCATCGTGGTGACTTGCGCTGCGACAGCAGGCGGTATCGCGCTGAACCGCAAAGTGATTCGCCTCGATCAGCAACTGACCCAGCGCCAGCAAAGCAACGACGCGCAAACCACCGAGCTGCGCATCAAGACTGATCAGGCGCTGGCGAGCGTGCATCAGGTTGATACGCAGATGGCGCAAATCGGCGGACGGCTGGCGGATGCGCAAAGCGCGCAGCAAGCGTTGCAGCAGCAATATGCTGATCTCGCGCACAACCGCGATGACTGGATGCTGGCCGAGGTCGGGCAGATTCTTTCCAGCGCGAGCGAGCAGCTGCAACTCACCGGCAACGTGCAACTCGCGCTGTTCGCGCTGCAAAGCGCGGACACCCGCCTGGCAGCCTCGGACGGCGCGCAGGTGCTGGCCGTGCGCCGCGCCATCGCGCAAGACATCGAAAAGCTCAAGGCCGCACCTAGTACGGATCTGTCGGGCCTGGCGATCAAGCTCGACAACGCCGTGGCGCTGGTTGACACATTGCCGCTGAGCGGTGAAGCACCGGTTGGCCACGCCACGCCGCATGCCGCGACGCCCGCCGACACCGCCAGGGTCGCGGCCGCGACCGGTCTGCCGCGCTGGAAAGTGTGGTGGCAAGAGTTTTACACCGGCGTGGGGCAGCAACTGAAGAGCCTCGTGCAAGTGCGCCGCATCGACCATGCAGATGCGATGCTAGTGGCCCCCGATCAAGGTTATTTCGTGCGTGAAAACCTCAAGCTGCGCCTGCTGTCCGCCCGGCTCGAACTGCTGGCGCGTAATTCCGTGACGCTCAAATCCGATCTTCAGGCCGCCGATGCCGCCCTGGCGCGTTATTTCGATAGCGCGGCCAAGCCGACCCAAACGGTGCGCGACCTCGTACAGCAAGTGCAGGCGGGTTCCGCAGCGGTTGACGTGCCGAACCTCGACAGCAGCTTGCAAGCGCTGCATCAATACCGCAGCCGGGGTTAATCATGACAATCCGCGGACTTATCTGGCTGGCGCTTCTGTTTGCCGTCGCGGTTGCGCTGGCGACGCTTGGACGCTTCGATATGGGGCAGGTGCTGCTGATCTACCCACCGTACCGGGTTGATCTTTCGATGAACCTGTTCGTGGTGGGGCTGGTCGTGCTGTTCATCGTGCTCTACATGCTGCTGCGGATCGTGCGCAACATCTGGGGCATGCCACGGCGGGTAGCGGCCTACCGCGCGCGCGCGCGCGTGGCCAAAGCGCATGCAGCGTTGCGCGAGGCGATCAACAACCTGTATGCGGGGCGCTTTTCCCGCGCTGAAAAATCCGCCCGCGAGGCGCTGGCCGATGCGGGCAATAAAGGCGCGGCTGGCCTGATCGCCGCGAATGCCACGCAGCAAATGCACGAGTACGGCCGCCGTGACGAATGGCTCGCCGGGATTGATGCAGCCGACTGGCAGGAAGCACGTTTGATGGCGATGGCCGACATGCGTGCGGATGCGCATGATGCAGATGGCGCGCTGGCGGCACTGGGCGAGATTCAGTCGGGGCAAGGCGGCAAACGGATTCACGCGCAGCAGATCGCGCTGCGCGCACAGCAGCAACTCAAGCATTGGGCCGAGGTGCTGAAGCTGGTGCGCTTGCTGGAAAAGCGCGAAGCGATCCATCCGGCCGTGGCTGTGCGCCTGCGTCAACTGGCGGCGGAAAATCTGCTGCGTGAGCGCCGCCACAACGCGCAAGCGCTGCTTGAGCTATGGCATTCGCTGTCCGCGGTTGAAAGGCATTCACCGCGTCTGGCCGATCTGGCAGCGGAGCTACTGATCGCGCTGAACCGGCCGCAGGAGGCCCGCAAGATTGTCGAAGAGGCATTGGCGCATAACTGGGACGCACGCTTGCTGCGACGCTATCCAGAGACAGCGGGCGGCGACGCGTTGCCGCTGATCCAGAAAGCGGAAGGGTGGAAGAAGACGCATCCCGACGACGCTGATTTGCTGTTTGCGCTAGGGCGGTTGTGCCTGCACCAGCAGCTATGGGGCAAGTCGCAGTCGTTTCTGGAAGCGGCGCTCAAGCTGGCTGATAACGAGCCGCTGAAAATCCGCTCACACCGTGCGCTGGCAAAACTGCATGAACAACTGGGCGATGCCGCGAAAGCGAGCGAGCATTACCGCGAAAGCGCGCTGGCGATGAACGTGGTGTAGCCGCAGGCGGTGATCGTGCTGCTGGCGCTGACAAGCCGCTCTGGGGAAACCCGGGGCGGTTTTTTTTCGGGCGGATTGAGGCGATCGTTTAGGGCGGATGGGGGTTTATCCGGTGACTTCACCATGCAAATGACGGCTGGTTCCACGAACTCGTATCAAGGCTTGAAAGAGCCGATTGCCGTATTGCCAGTCATCAATAAAGTAAAAATCCGCCGTAGTGTTTTTCTCGCGCGACGCTGGGAAATAGCTGGGTTTTGTCTTTGCATAAAAACATATTCCATATTTAATTAATCTAAAACATGATGTTCTCGGCATCAAACCGTGCTAATGAATGGCGCAGGCAGCAACAATAGCGCGGGCTGTTTTTCCAGCTTGCGTTAGCTGCGCTTAATGGAATGAAATTGCTTCACTATACCCGGGCACAAAAATCAAACTGAAATTTGGTGCCAATGCAAGGCTGACGGGCGATGCCGATCAGGCGGTGATCAGCTACGCGCAATGCTGCGCGTAGCTGAGAGCCATATTTGCCATTTTTGGCAATATCTATCAGGCTATTTTTTAGCTAAATGCAGCTCGAAGCCTGGAGCGATATGTTTTATCGCATACAGGCAGGGCAGCAGAAGCTTCGCTCCGCTCTCTACCAGCGTCACTGGCTGGTAGCGAATCTCCACATTGGCGGCTGGAGGGTTTTCTTTAGCATTGGGGTCGAGGTTAATCTTGGAAATAATGCCGTTGCCGTCAATCACGGCATGGTAGCGAAGTGCCGCATTGGCGGCCGGAGGATTTTCTTTAGCATCGGGGACAGGCCTAATTCTGGACAGAATGCCGTTGCCGTCAATCACGGTATAGGGCTCGGCCACGTTGGATAAATTTTCGGTTCCGGGGCCGGTGACCGGTAACAAACAGGCATATGGGCTGCGATAGGATTTTTCATCCTGTTTTAAAGGAAAACCATTCACGATGCCCATGAAATCATTTTTATTAAATTTTATTTTGGAGAGAACCGAATGATTATTGGGTGATTCTTCAGATTTTTTGTAAAAAAATCTGTCGAGATAAAATTTCTGGCGTTCTTGATTGGTCGTGGCTGGATCAAGCAGGCGAGGTAAATCGCTATTTATAATATCAGCATCAAGTTTGATGTATAGGGGTGAGCCGTCAAACGCTTGCAATGGATATCTGTAATCGCTGAAATTTCCCGCCTCATTTGTTGCGGATAATGAAGGGCCGTTTAAAAACGCCCAGAGGGTATTGATAGTTTCGAAATAAGGCAAATATTTTTGAAAAATCTCGACATTTTCTTTTATTAGCTGGGCGGCTATATTTTTAGCCGTTTCCATGTCCATTTTTGGAAGATTTTGCTCACCGGTCTTTGCAGAGGAAATCTCAGAAATGCCTGATTTTTCGAAAATTAAACGACGTATTTCTTTGATGTTCAGTGAGATTGGGCCGGGGTGGTGGCTAAAAGCTTGGCATATGTTTAATGCATATATTTCAATAAATGAAAATATTTTATTGTAATCGTACGTGACTGGTTGGGGGTTGTTGCTTTCAAGTTTTATATCTAAAAAGCCAATTGTATTGAGAAAGATGAAAGGATTTTTTTTGAATTGTAGTGCAAGATCCTGATTTATTTCTTCGATGTTTTTTTGTTTGATGAAGTTTGAGTGTGGGGGATTTTCATGAAGTGCTTTGATTGAATTAAATGTTTCAATCTCGGTCTTGAATTTATTGATTTTAGCAGAGTTTTCTTTCGCGTTTTTTTCTGGGGTGGCCAAAAGACTTTCAGTCAATTTTTTCCACGAAGGTGGAGTAATAGATGAAGCTGCATCTATTTGTTGTGGTGATTTTCCTTTGATGTAAGTCGATGGTGCCTGGCTGTTATTTGATTTGTTTGTGTCAGGGGTGGAAATGGAGCATGATTTTCCCCCAATGGAAGTTTCATTGGATTGGGGTGTTTTTTTAGGGCTAGCTTTGGGATGACGATTGTTTTGTATTTTTCTTGACATATTGGTGTTGTATCTATTGTGGATTGAGATGAATTTATCCGTGAGGATGGTTTAAGTAAATTTTAATCTGGTGCGGTATCGGGAGATTTACGCTGGCGCAGCAACGTAGCGCGAATTTTCCGGAAAAATAATAAATAAAATTTATTCGGGGCGTAATGGTCGTTTGTTTTTTAAATAAGATTATTATTTTCTTCCTGGCCTTTGCGCATAATGAATTGCGCCGGCTATAGGCCCAGCCATACGCCGGTGCCTGCGCTGCTGATTTCGATATTATTTACAAGCTCTGCATTTGCAATGCCTGGTGCTATCGCACTTGTTGCTCATGCCTGGCGGGACATGACGGTGTTACCAGAGTAATGATGTGTCGTCGTCATTCATGGAGTTTTTCTCAGTCATTACTTGAATTTATTTATAAAACTACCCGCTTATTTTGTCAGTCGCGTCAGATATTTTCTAAGTAACGCCCGCCGATGAAACGTTCCACGCTTGGCTGGCATGGCCCTTGCCTGAACTAGCCAGCGACGGGGCCATCTGCCTCAAATCGGTCTGTAGCCTTGTCTGACGAGGCCCTTCACTTGTTGGCCGATCTCATTCCTGCGATGAGAGCGCCCCAGATTGGGGCGGCTCAGTTTGGTTCACGGCGGCGGTGGCATGATCCGGCCACCGCCGCACACGCTAGTGCGCCAGCTCTAGACATCCGGTGGCTGTGCAAAAGCCGCGTTTGCGGCGCGGTTTGTTTAGGTGTTGCCTGGATAAGGATGGCCCGTCAGGGCGTGCCGGGCGTTCGTAGAGCCGGAATTTCGCGGCGCTGTCTCTTCATCCGCGCACCGAACGATAGATGACTCGTTTGAATAACCTTGATGACGAAGCCCGCGTCGAACGGCTGTGTTGCCTGGTGGTGGGGCCGCTGGCAGGATCGCCTGCATTTAGACGCCAGGTCAGGAAAGGTCGTACTGGAGCTTGATGGGCTGCCTGAATTCGCGGCTTCATCTGGCTTGGGCACGGAGAAGTCTTCTCGTGCATTCCCAATGGCGCGAAATCGGTAACTGAAGATGAGGGGAAACTAGACAAACACACCGAAGCCGATGTGCTTTTTTGGAGAAGGAGTTTCAGATGTGAAAACGGTTTGCGGTGGAGATATCTTCCATCCGCAAACCGTCGAACTACTTGGGAATTTTGGTCGGAGCGATAGGATTCGAACCTACGACCCTCTGATCCCAAATCAGATGCGCTACCAGGCTGCGCTACGCTCCGAAGAGAGACGAATCATAGCTGGTTCTAAACGAAGGCGTCAACTACCGTTTGCAGTTATTTTTTCAGCGAGGCTAGCGGCCGTCATTGACGGCGGTGAAAGGTGTCAGGGGGGGCAGCGGAAATTTTGCGCCGGTTAAGAACCCGTAGGCTCAAGCCATGCTTGCAGCGCGGTCTCGACTTCCTGTAGCACGGTGCTCCAGTCGCCCAGTTCGCGCTGGCGAAAAAGCCGCGCTGATGGATACCACGGGCTATCACTGCGCTCCGTCATCCAGCGCCAGTCGGTGCAGGTCGGCAACATGATCCACACCGGCCGTCCGGATGCGCCCGCCAGGTGCGCGACGGCGCTGTCGATGGTCAGCAGCAGATCAACGCTTTGGAGCAGCGCCAGGGTGTCGTCGAAGGTCTCGATATGTGGCCCGAGTAGCGGCATGTGCGCGCTGGCGGGCAAGTCAGCGAAGGCCTGTTCGGTGGCGTCTTTCTGTACCGCGCACCACGTCACGCCGGGGAGCGCGAGAATCGGTGCCAGCAGGGGCAGGGGGATCGAACGATAACGATCGAGTTCATAGTCGGGGTTACCCGCCCAGACCAGACCAACGCGTTTGGTGCCGGGTGCGGCAGGGGCGATCACCGAGAGTTTTTGCTGCCAGCGCTCGATTTGCTCAACGGGCGCTTTCAGGTAGGGCGGCATCGTTGCCAGCATGGCGAGATCCAGTTGCATGTGCTCGGGCATGCGGGTGATGCGGCACCAGTAATCGTAGGGGCCAGGCGGCCGATACTTCCAGGCGGCGTGGACACCTTCCGCGTAACTGGCTAGTTCAACCAATGGGCTGCTGATCCAGACATCCGCTTGCGCGCCTTGCTGTCGTAACCAGATGGCGGTGCGTAGAAATTGCAACTGGTCGCCCAGGCCTTGCTCACCGACCAGTAAAAAACGGCAGCCTGCAACGGCCTCTCCTTGCCATTCGGGCCATGCCGGACGGGCGAGGTCATGGTTTTCGGACAGACGTTCATGCCAGATGTACTGCTTCCAGCCTTGTGCGAAGTCACCATGACGTAACTGTGTGATAGCCAGGTTGAACTGCGCGGGTGGGTCCGTGGGCAAGAGCCTTGCGGCGGCGGCGCTGCTCAGCCGCGCGGCGTCGAACAGGCCTAGCAGATTCTGTGCGTAACAGGCGTTGTGATGTAGCCAGCCGTTTTCCGGGTCAAGGGCGAGCCCTTGCTGGCTCACGCTGAGTGCTTCGTTGAAGTGCTGCAAATGGTTGAGCCTAAACGCGAGTTGCTGGAGCGCTGGGGCATCCGTAGCAAAACGCTGGCATATGGCGGCGATTAACCCACTAACGGGTTTATTCAGTGCGGTGAGCGCCGATAGCCATGCGAGGCCCGCTGGCAGATGAGATGGCTCGGCTTGCCAGACGGATTCAAAGTAGGGTGCTGCCTGATCTGGCTGCTGGAGCGCGGCATGGACCGTTCCCAGGCCGAAGGCGGCCGGGTACAAGCTGGCATCGAGTTCAAGCGCCTGGCGATAGTGCTGCTGCGCCTGCTCGAGCTGGTCGGTGTACCTGAAGCTGTCGCCGAGAGTCTGATGCAGGATGGCTGTGCTGCCCACCACATCTAGTGCCAGTTGGCCTAGCGCCTGGGTTGCCGCGTGCCGTTCAGCGATGGCTTCAAGCTGAACGCGTTGTTCCCAGATCCGGGTGCGAGCAGGTGCGGCACTGAGCGCGAGGTCCAGATAATGGCGGGCTTGTTCAGGTTGTTGCGCGTCAAGGCTGGCCAGGCCTAGCCGATGCAGCACATCAGGGTGGCCGGGCTGCTGTGCCAGGACGTGTTCGTACAACTGGATGGCTTCGCTGATCTGGCCCGAGGCGTACTGAGCGTCGGCGCATGCGAGCAATGGGGTGGAGTCAGGATGATCGAACGGCGGGTCAGGGAGAAGGGAAAAATCCATTGGGTACATCCTGAAAAAACAGACTGGAACAAGCGCCTGATTTTAAAGGATCGACATGCGGGTCATGCGCCGGGCGTGCTTTAGCCGGACTAGTGGAACTGGCCGGACTAGCCGAACGGGCGGCAAGCTTGGCTTGGTTCTCTGTGGACACAAGAGGGCAGCTACAGCGTTCACTACGAAGCCAGCCAGGACAAGCCTGGCTGGATGCTCCAACGATTGATGCAGCTTGATACAAATAGGGCGGCTGGGCGCGCGCTTAGTGTTTGCGATGTATCCAGTCGGACAGGTGATGCGTGGCGAACCAGTGATGCACCATCCCTTCGCCGTTGTGTTCCCGTTTATAGAGCTTCATTTCGAACACCGAGAGGGCGATGAATGCCAGCACGCCAATGCCAAGGCCAACAAGGCCCGCAATATCGTCACCATTCATAACAACCTCCTTTGAAAATTACGGGTGACTCTCCATAGTAGGTCAGGAATTGCACAACGTTGCCGGAGTGTTGTCTGGTTTAGCGGTATCGCAGGTGCTTTCCGGGTAGACTCGGCATCAGTTTTTCTTCTGGACCAAACATCCCATGACCCGCCTGATTTTGACGACCTTGCTGTTATCCACGCTCGCAGCCTGCCACAGCGGTAGTTTCCGCAGCCACTACCAGGGCATTCCCACTGATCAAAAACCGCCGACGATGAGCACTGAGCCACCTGCCGCGACGCAGTAGCTCGCCATCGGGTCAAACGCTGCGGACAGGCCTGCACAGAGGGCTGGTGTTTTATGCCAGGCGGGAATGACTAAAGCGCATCAATGACGGCAAGCACCACGCCAGCGTGATGCCGCGCGCGGCCATGAAGAGCAGTAGCGCGGCCCATAGTCCGTGGTTGCCGTAAGGCGTGGTGAGCATCCATGACGCGGCAATAAACAACCCAAACGAGAGCGCCATCGCCTGCATCAAGGCGCGGGTCCGGGTCGCGCCGATAAACACGCCATCCAGTAAAAATCCCCAGACCGAAACCATTGGCAAAGCCACTGCCCATGGCAGAAAAGCCTGCGCCGCTGCGCGTACGGCGCTCTGGTCAGTCAATTGCGCGATGAACCATGCGCCGGCACTCCAGTAGATCAACGCAAATCCCGCCGCCCCGAGGGCCGACCACAGCAGCGTGACGCGCAGCGCCTGGCGCAATGCATGGGGCGCACGTGCGCCAATGGCTGCGCCCACTAGCGCTTCTGCAGCATGGGCAAAGCCATCGAGGCCATAGGCCATGAAGGTCTGGAAATTCAGCAAAAGCGCATTCGCGGCGAGTGTGATGTCGCCCTGTTTAGCACCGAGGTGCGCGAACCAGCCAAATGCAGCGAGCAGGCAGAGCGTGCGGATGAAGATGTCGCGGTTCAGCGAGATGAGGCGCTGCAGCGCTTCGCGCTGGAGCAGGGCGGCGCGGCTCAGGGGTGGCAGGCTGCGTGGCCGTAGGTGCCACAGCAGCGCTGCTCCAGCGAGGAAACCGAGGGTATCCGCCGAGGCCGTTGCGGCCCCGATGCCTGCGACACCCCAGCCCAAGCCATACACATACAGCAACACCGCGCCGATATTGCCGAGGTTAATCAGGATTTGCAGCGCCAGCGCCAGACGCACCCGTTGAGTGCCCAGCAGCCAGCCCAGAATGACGTAGTTGGCCAGCGCGAACGGTGCGGCCCAGATGCGCGCGTGGCAATACGCCAGCGCATGCTGCTGCACGGCGGCGCTGCCGCCCAGCAGCGCTAGCGCGGCTTGCAGCAACGGGGCTTGCACGAGCAGCACCGCCGCGCCAAGCAGGAAAGCCAGCAGCAGCGCTCGCCAGAGGGTCAGACGTAGACTGGCAGTGTCGTTGGCACCAAACGCCTGAGCGGCGAGCCCCGTGGTGCCCATGCGCAAAAAGCCAAAACCCCAGAACACAAAATTGAAGAAAAGCCCGCCAAGTGCGACGCCGCCTAAATACGAAGCCTGATCCAGGTGGCCAGCAACCGCAGTATCGACTGCACCGAGGAGTGGCTGGGTCAGATTGGCGAGCACAATCGGAACGGCCAGCGCCAGCACCCGGCGATGGCTGCAATCGGGCGCTGTTGCTGTTGCTGCTTCGGTGGCGGCTGTTGCTGTTGCCACAGTGTCAGCGTGGTTCATTGCAGCCTGGTGCCGGTGGCGGGAGGCTCAACCGCGTTCCTGCACGCAGACCCACGGCGATACCACCACGGCCCACAAATCGGGGTCACGCGCGGCGAAATCAGCGGCGGTCGTGGCCTGAATGCGCTCAACCAGACCGGCTGAAAGCCATTGCGTGACTTGCGTGGTGTGGTCGCTGGCGATGGCTTCGGCGACGCTCACCAGATCAAGATCACGCGCCACATGCAGCAAGATGCCCTTGGCAAAAAAGCGTTCGAGTTCGGGCCAGCCAATTTGCGCGGTTTCTGCGAGCAAAGTGAGGTAGAGCGGGCTATGCACGGAGTCGGAGGATGTCATTGAAAAGGCAGGGGGGGCAGGCGGGCTGGCTACTATAAACCATCGTTACGGAGGCCCCTAATTCAGCAGGGTTCCGGTACGCTTTGCTGCTTTGTCGTTTTGCCGCGTCCTTGAGCGCGGCGCAGGAACCGGACATGTCTTCTGATCACCCACTCTCCCTTGAACACACCCAGCGCGTGGCAAGCGCAACGCTGCCGCGCGCCGAGGTTGAAGCGCTGCTGCGCGCCGCGACCCAGCCGCTGTATTTTGACGATTGCGATTTTGCTGGGGCTGATCTGTCGCGGCTTGATTTGCGTGGCGCGGTGTTCCACCGTTGCGCGCTGATGGAAACCTCGTTTGCTGGCGCGGCGCTGTCGCAGAGCCAGTGGCTGCGCTGCCGTGGCCGCGAAGCGGATTTTGCCGCAGCGGATCTGGTGGATGCCGTGTTTCAGTCGAGCGATCTCAACAACACGAACTGGCGTCACGCACGGCTGGCATCGGTGACTTACACCAGTTGCAAGCTGACCGGCGCGAACTTCGAAGCCTGTGCCGCGCTTGGTCTGTGTTTTGTCGAAACGCTGCTGGTAGGGGCGCATCTGCGTGGTCTGTCGTTTCGCAAGACCACGCTGCAGCAGCTCGATTTTTCAGATGCCGATCTGGCGGGGGCGGATTTTCGTGACGCGATCTTCGAGGGCGGCAGCCTCAAGGATGCCAATCTGAAAGACGCCCGTTTTGCCGGTGCCGATCTGCGTCAAGCAGATTTAAGCGGCGTGCGGCTGGTGGATGCGGGGATGTTTCGCGGCGCAACGATTTCGCACGAACAGGCAGCGGTGCTGGTGACTGAACTGGGGTTGCGGGTGCTGTAACCGGGCTAGCGCGCGGGCAATGCGCGTGAAGGGTCGATCGACTTGCCCAGATAGCGCAGCTCGAAATGGAGCATGACCCGGTCGGCGTCGGTATTGCCCATTTCCGCGATTTTTTGCCCCTGGGTGACGGCCTGGCCTTCTTTGACCAAAAGCGTCCGGTTGTGCGCATAGGCGGTCAAATACTGCGCGTTATGTTTGACGATTAGCAAGTTGCCATAGCCACGCAGCCCATTGCCCGCATACACCACCGTGCCCGACGCGGCCGCATTGACTGGCGTCCCCGCGCTATTGGCAATATCAATGCCCTTCGAATTCTTGCCGTCAAAGTTGCGCACTACAGAACCCGCCGCAGGCCAGACCAACGCGATCGAGGTCGCTGGCGGTGGGGTGTCAACTGGGGCTGGGGTGCTACGTGCCGGGGCGCTGCGTGTCTTGCCCGCGATTTTGGCGCTGCCGGTGTTGCTGGCGCTGCGGGCAGCAGTGCCTGAATTGCTCGCGCTTGCCGTATTGGCGGGCGGTGTTACGCGCAACACCTGGCCGGCTTCGATCGCATCCGGGTTGGAGAGCGCGTTCCAGCGCACGATGCTCTGGACCGATTGCCGCTGCTTGCGGGCAATCTGCGAAAGGGTATCGCCTCGTTCCACCCGGTAGTAGCCTGGGCCGACCTTTGGTGTACCGCAGGCGGCGAGGATGATGGCCAGCGCACAGCAGGCTAGCCGTTTGACATGTGTTCCCAGCATTGAACCTCTCAAGACACCACGGCTGACTGTTTCTCCGGTCTCTGACCGGACAGCGCAGGTAAAGCTGCCGATTCTAAACGGGTTTTTTGCGCGCTAGCTTTAAAAACGCCAGCATGCTGGCCCGTCTTGACTGCAGGGGTGCCTTGACTGGCGTAGTGCTTCGTTTAACGCAAGGTCGTTACCGTGATGCGCAGAGCAGCGGTTTCGGCTTGTCCAGGGTCGAGCCAGCGGAGTCCCTGACCGTTATGAATCGCATCGGGCAAGCCAAGCCATGGTTCGATGCAGTAGTAATCGGCTTCGGTGGTTTCAGCCCAGGTTGTCACGGCGTACCACGGCACCGAGCCCGGACGGTTTAGATCAAGCGACACCACGCGTTGCAGGCCTGGGGCGATCAATTGCACAGGCTGTTCGGGCGTGCCTTCAAGGCAATGGAAGCGATCATGAAGCCGCGTTTCATCGAGCGTATAGCGCGTAGCGCCGGGCTCTGCGGCGCTAATGGAGCCGTCGGCGTTTTGCACGCGGCGCGCACTGGGAGGCATGGCCAGCACCGTCGTGCTGCGCAGCTCATGTGGCAGCGCGAAGTAGAAGTGATGTCCGGCGTAATAGGGCAGGCGGGACGTGCCGGTATTGGTGGTGGTCAGTTCGACGTCTAGCGTGTTGCGTTCGGTTAGCTGATAGCTGGCCTCGAAGCGAAAGCCAAACGGATAAGCGGGATGTGTCGCGGGGCTGTCTTCAAGCGTCAGACGCAGGCTGTGGCGTTCGGGATCGCGCTCCGCAGCGAACGGCGACTGGCGCGCAAAGCCATGCATGGGCAACTCGCGCACGATGCCTGCGGTGTCGCGCCACAGGCCGATCTGGCCATTCACCCGGTGCCGCCCGAGAAACGGGAACAGCAACGGATTGCCGCCGCGAATTTTGCTCGGCTGGCTCCAGTCGGCATCATCTGGCCAGTGAATCACCGGCTGGCCATCGAGCACCCATGACAGCAGCAGGCCGCCAGTGTGTGGCGCGGCGCGCAATACGGAGTGTTCATGGGCGATTTCAAGCGTGGGGGGCGGTGGTAAGAGAGTCATGGATAATGGCGGGTCCTGGCGGCGTTGAGTTATGAGATTGAAGTCACAGGATTAAAGCGCGATGAAGCAAGGACGTGTGGCAAGACGACGGTTGTTTGAGCTGATATGCCTGAGCCGCTATGCCTGAGCTGATATATCAGCGTAGCGGGCGAGACAAGCAGCCGCTGATTCTGCGCTGCTTTGCTACCGGACGAAACCCTCTTTCGGCGCAACGTGCCCGGATGACGTGCTGTACGTGGTGCGTGGTGTGTGGTGCTAACCAGCGAGGCACCTGGCTTAAGGTTTAAGGCCCAAGGCCTGACGAGAACCTCACCTGTATTTCAGGAGGCGCAATGGATCTGGCATTTGCAATGGGGCTTGCGATAGTCGGTATGTTTGTCGGCAGCACGGTTTATTTCTTTTACAAACTGGTGCGCTAAAGCACGGGCACGGGCGAATTCTTTTCGGCCTTTGGTTTTCCGCAAGCGCAACCTGACACCACCCCCGCAGGTTAAAAACGCCTTCAAATAAACTTCAACCGGCTTATGGCGTGCCGGTTAAAGCCTGTTAAAAATCCCTCATTTGTCTTTCATTTATATGACGCCGCGCGGCCTCTCGCGGATTTATCCCGAAATTGTGTAACGCGCCCAGCGCAAGGCTTGGCGCGGCCAGAGTGGCCAGGCATAATCGGTGCCCTTTCGGGCCCTGTGCGCCTTGATTCACTTTTGCCGAGGATTTACACGTGAGCTTGCTGTTTCTGATTTTTCTCAGTGTTTTACAGGGCGTGACCGAGTTATTCCCGGTGAGCAGTCTTGGCCATACCTTGCTGGTCCCTGCGTTGTTTGGCATGCACATCGACAAGCACGCGCCGCAACTCCTGCCATTTCTGGTCGCGCTGCATCTCGGGACGGCGTTTGCTTTGCTGTGGTACTTCCGCAAGCGCTGGGTGGCATTGGTGCGGGGTTTTTGCGGCTCGCTGGCGGGACGCCGCAACGACGACGGTCACATGATGTGGGCGCTGATTATCGGCACGATTCCAACAGGGCTGGTGGGGCTATTGCTAGAAAAGCGTATTGAGCAGGTGTTTCATGATTTGCGGATTGTCGCGCTGGCGCTAATGGTGAATGGCGTGCTGCTCTGGTTGGGTGACCGTTTGCAGCGTGCGCGTGCGCATCGCGCGCCAGAGCAACTCACGTTTGGCCAGGCGTTTCTGGTGGGGCTGGCACAAGTCGGCGCGTTGATCCCGGGGTTCTCGCGCAGCGGGCTGACGATGATTGCCGGTAACGCCGCCGGTTTGAGCGCCGAAAAAGCCGCTGAATTTTCTTTCCTGCTCGGCACGCCGATTATCTTCGCGGCGGGCCTGCTGGAATTGCCCAAGCTGTTCCACGCGCCTGGGCAACTCGCCGACGCGCTGCTGGGCGGAGTGTTGACCGCGATCGCGGCGTATCTCAGCGTGCGTTTTCTGATGCGTTATTTCGAAGGGCGCGGCCGGCTGGCAACGTTCGGCGTGTATTGCATGATTGCGGGCGCGGGGTGTTTCGCATGGTTTTTGTGGCATGCGCCGGTCGCTTGATGCATGGCCCGGTGACGGGCCTCTGCCTGATTTAGTGGAGTCGTTCGGTTGCTGTGGGGTTCATCGAGCGTTTGAACCCCGTTTCATCGGTTAAGATAGCGGGCTTGCCTCCCCATAGTTCAACGGATAGAACACGGGTCTTCTAAACCTGAAATCGAGGTTCGATTCCTCGTGGGGGGGCCAGATGTCATGCAAGCCATTCCCGTTTTTACTGAACATCCCCACCTAGCTTGCCGGTTGCCCCAAAAATTGGATCCTCCTCCAATAGGCTGCCCTCTCACTTCCTCCCTTTAAAAAAACCGATCACGCTGGAAGGTGCGCACTGCATGGCGATGAGGCCAATTGCGGTTGCTGCAAGGGCATTAGGCTAGGTAGCCGCGCCGGATGTTTGACGCAAAACACACAGCTCCCGGTTGCCACTGAATTGCATCAATCTCCCGCGCGCGCCAGCTCCATGCGCCGCGGGTTTTTGCTGCCTTTTTCCTGGGTTTGCAAGCGCGGCCACGCAAGCACGACGCTGAGATCCTGTGCGCCTTGCCGTGCTAGAGCAGGTTCTTTTAGCGTCGCGTGCTATTCTCCTCCGGCTTTATTTTTGCCTTGGCTTCACGCTCACTCAAACGGCTTTTCAAGGAGAAAAATCAATGTCGAAGCGAATTCGCACGCCCCTTTATCTGATGCTTGGCAGCGTGTTGCTGGCCAGCATGTGCGGCGCGCAAGCGGCAAATCTGGGTTTTCTGAACGACACGCCTATTAGTTATATGAAGCCGCGTGATGTTGCTTCAGTGAAGGTGGCGGTATTCGAGGCCCTCGACAAGCAGCAAGACGGCAAGGGCAGCAACTGGGTCAACGAAGGAACCGGCAATAGCGTACGGATCGAGGCGGTTATCACGCCGAAAAGCACGGCCACGGATGGTGACCGTACTTGCCGCACAGTAACCGTGGAGCTTGAAGCGAAAGGGCAATTGATGCGGCTGAACCCGCAGTTTTGCCGTCACGGCAGCGGCAAATGGCAATTGCAGAAGAAGTCATGAGTGCATCGCGGATTCGGCTAGATCTGCTTGCGGAGTGGTTTGCTGAGCCAGCACCGCATAGCAAACCTCGCGCAGATAGCGTGGCGTGATGCAGCGGATCGTTTCATGCGGCGTGGTGCTACTTGATGCGCAGGGCCGGGTATTGCTCGCTCATGCGACCGGAACCTCGCATTGGGACATTCCCAAAGGCCATGGCGAAGATGGCGAAGTGGCGGACGTTACAGCGCTACGCGAGCTGGTCGAGGAGACCGGCATGGTGCTGGCCCCGGATCGTCTAACGGATCTAGGGCTTTTTGTGTATCGCCGCGACAAGGATTTGCATCTCTTTGCGGCCCGGGCGAATCCGGACGAATTCGACCTGACGCGCTGCATCTGCACCTCGTTTTTCCCCCGTCGTGCCGACGGTGTGCTGATTCCTGAAATGGATGCGTACCGCTGGTCTACGCCAGATGAGATTGAGCATTACGCTAGCCGCAGCCTGACCCGCTTGTTTCAGACAACGTTGTCGCTGACGCAATTGCATCAGGTGCTGGTGTAAGGCGTGGCGGAGGGTGTGCTGGAGGTGGGGAAAGAAAGGGGCCAGGCGCGAGTGGCGTGCCGTAGTGCAAGAGAGTAATGCGCGATGTGCGATGTGTGCCTGCTGGGCTGCAGGCGGCGAAGAAGCCGCTTTCAGCCCAGCAGGCATTTTTGCGTCAGGACGGTTTGCCCCAGCTGTCACGCAGGCTCACGATCCGGTTAAACACCAGCTTGCCTGGCGCTGAATCAATCCGGTCGGTTACGAAGTAGCCGTGCCGTTCGAACTGAAAGCGTTGCTCTGCCGCTGTTTCGTGCGCACCGGGTTCGAGATAGGCATGGACGACGCGTTTTGAATCCGGGTTCAGCGCCTGCAGAAAATCACGTCCTCCCGCGTCGGGCTGCGCTTCCTTGAAGAGCCGGTCGTACAGCCGCACTTCAGCCGGGCAGGCGCTAGCGACGCTGACCCAGTGGATCGTGCCCTTGACCTTGTAGCTGTTCGCACCTTCGGTGCCGGAGCGGCTGTCCGGGAAGTAATTGCAGTGAACGGCGATGACGTTGCCGTTCGCGTCTTTGTCCACGCCGGTGCATTCGACCACGTAGCCATACCGCAGCCGTACCCGGTTGCCGGGGAACAGGCGAAAGTAACCCTTGGGTGGCGCTTCGCTGAAGTCTTCGCGCTCAATCCACAGTTCGCGCGACAACGGAAAGGTGCGCGTGCCGCGCTCGGGATGATGCGGATGAACTGGCGCGCTGCAGGTTTCTGTGAGATCGGCCGGGAAGTTGTCGATGATGAGCTTGAGCGGATCAAGCACGGCGGTGACACGCGGGGCTTTTTCGTCGAGATCGTCGCGCAGCGCGCCTTCGAACACGCTCATGTCAATCCATGAATCGACCTTGGTTACGCCAATCCGGTCGCACAGCAACTGGATGCTTTCTGGCGTGAAGCCACGGCGACGGACACCGACGATAGTCGGCATCCGTGGATCGTCCCAGCCATCGACATAGCCTTCCGTCACGAGTTGCAGCAGCTTGCGCTTGCTGGTGATCGCGTAAGTCAGGTTGAGACGGGAGAATTCGATTTGCTGGGGCAGTGGGCGCTGAAACACACCGGCATCAGCCAGTTGGTTGAGAATCCAGTCGTAGAGCGGCCGGTGATCTTCGAATTCGAGCGTGCAGAGTGAATGCGTGATGTTTTCCAGCGCATCCGAAATGCAGTGGGTGTAGTCGTACATCGGGTACACACACCAGGTGTCGCCAGTGCGGTAGTGGTGAGCGAAACGAATACGGTAGATCACCGGGTCGCGCATGTTGAAGTTAGGCGAACTCATGTCGATCTTCGCGCGCAGCACATGCTCTCCTTCCTTGAATTCACCCGCCTTCATGCGGCGAAACAGATCCAGGTTTTCTTGCGGTGTGCGGTTGCGAAACGGCGATGGTGTGCCAACTTCAGTTGCCGAGCCACGGTTGGTGCGCATTTGTTCGGCTGACTGACTGTCTACATAGGCGTGGCCGCGTTCGATCAGCAACTCGGCAAACGCATACAGCTTGTCGTAGTAGTCGCTGGCGTAATACAGATGTTCCGCGCCGTTGTGCTGCCATTCAAAACCGAGCCAGGTAACGGCGTCGATAATCGAATTCACGTATTCGACGCTTTCTTTTTCGGGGTTGGTGTCATCGAAACGCAAATGGCACACGCCACCATAACTGCGGGCGATGCCGAAATTCAGACAGATGCTCTTCGCATGGCCGATATGCAGATAGCCGTTCGGCTCGGGAGGAAAGCGCGTTTCCACCCGCTGGTTCCATTTTCCGGTGCGGTTGTCGTCATCAATAATGTTGCGGATGAAATTGGATGCCGCAGGGGGATCGTTGCGTTCGGTAGTCATGCGAGGAGGGCAGGTTGGTCGGAGAAGCGCGTGTGGTGCGCACGGGGCTGCCAATTCTACCTGAGGCCCCCGCTGCGCAGTGCTTTGCCTGGCACGGCAGGCAAAGCCTCGTACGGTGATGCAGCCGGGGCCGCCAGGTGAAGCTAGATCACCGCTTGCGCGCGAAGCGCGGCGAGCTGGCCGGCGTCGTAGCCGAGCACTTGTTGCAAGACCGCCTCGGTGTGTTCGCCAAGGGTTGGCGGGTGCGCCAGCATTTCGGGCGGGGTCTCGCTCATGTTGATGGGATTGCGCACTAGCCGGGCTACAGCTCCGCTGGGGTGGGGCAGATCGATTTGCAAGCCGCGGGCGAGCACTTGCTCATGGCTGAACACTTCTGCCAGATTGTTGATCGGCCCGCATGGCACACCCGCCGCTTCAAGCGCGCTGATCCAGTGCTGTTTGCTGGCGGTGCGCACCATCGCAGCGAGAAGCGGCACCAGCACCTCGCGGTGGCGTACTCGTTCAGGGTTGGTCGCAAAGCGTGGGTCGCTGGCCAGTTCCGCCTGCCCGCCTGCTGTAACGAATTTGCGAAACTGGCTGTCGTTGCCTGCCGCGACGATGAGCCAGCCGTCGCTGGCCTGGAAGGTTTGATACGGCACGATGTTCGGATGAGCATTGCCCCAGCGCACGGGCGGTGTGCCACTAGCCAGAAAATTGGTGTTCATGTTGGCTAGCATGGCGACTTGCACATCGAGCAACGCCATGTCGATGTATTGGCCCACGCCGGTGCGCTCGCGGTGTGTGAGGGCCGTGAGCACGGCGATGGTGGCGTACATGCCGGTCATCAGGTCGGCAATGGCGACGCCTGCTTTTTGCGGGCCGCCGCCGGGCTGGTCGTCACGCTCACCGGTCAGGCTCATGAAGCCGCCGATCCCCTGCACGATAAAGTCGTACCCGGCGTGGTTGGCGTAAGGGCCGGTTTGTCCAAAGCCTGTGACCGAGCAATAAACCAGATCAGGTTTGAGCGCTTTCAGCGAGGCGTAATCAAGACCGTATTTCTGCAACTGGCCAACCTTGTAGTTTTCCAGCACGACGTCGCTTTTGAGCGCTAGCTCGCGGATGATCTGCTGCCCGCCAGGCGTTGAGATATCGACCGTCAGCGAGCGCTTGTTGCGGTTCGCGGCGAGGTAGTAGGCGGCTTCTGGCGTGTCGCTGCCGTCGGGTGCCTGCAGATATGGCGGGCCCCAGTGCCGGGTGTCGTCACCGGTATGTGGCCGCTCGATCTTGATGACGTCTGCGCCGAAGTCGGCGAGTGTTTGCGAACACCACGGGCCCGCTAGCACGCGGGTGAGATCCAGCACGCGGATATGGCTGAGAGCGCCCATATGCAGTTTTGTCTCCGGTGAGTTGGTGGATCGCAATCCATTCGAGGAGCGGCAATCTTAAGCGATTCTGTGCGGTCATCCTATTCGGCCAGATGGCCTGGGTCATCTGGCCAGGACGGTGTGCCGGAGCCCTGGCCGGATGGCCAGCATGGCGTTTTGGTCCGTCGTTACGCCGTCGCGCGGCAATGCCGATCCCGTATAATCGGCCGACCATGAAATCCCCGTCTGACGCATCGCCGATGCCGCCAGATCAAGCCAGGACCGTCCCCGCCCCGCCATGAAAGCCGCCGAAATCCGCGAAAAATTCCTCAAGTTCTTCGAATCGAAGGGCCACACTATTGTTCGTTCCTCAAGCCTTGTGCCTGGCAACGATCCCACGCTGCTCTTTACCAACTCCGGCATGGTGCAGTTCAAGGATGTTTTCCTTGGAACAGAAGCGCGGCCGTACTCCCGGGCCACCACTTCGCAGCGCAGCGTGCGTGCGGGCGGCAAGCACAACGATCTCGAAAACGTTGGCTATACGGCACGCCACCACACGTTCTTCGAGATGCTGGGCAATTTTTCATTTGGCGATTATTTCAAGCGTGACGCGATTCATTACGCGTGGGAGTTGCTGACGGGCGTCTATCAGCTACCCAAAGACAAGCTCTGGATCACGGTTTATCAGGAAGATGACGAAGCCCATGACATCTGGGCCAAAGAAGTAGGCGTGCCGCCTGAGCGGATCATCCGGATTGGCGACAACAAGGGTGCGCGTTATGCATCGGACAATTTCTGGCAAATGGCGGATGTAGGTCCATGCGGGCCATGCTCCGAAATTTTTTACGATCACGGCCCTGACATCTGGGGTGGTCCGCCGGGCTCGCCTGATGAAGACGGTGACCGCTACATCGAAATCTGGAATCTGGTGTTCATGCAGTTCAGCCGCGATGCTCAGGGCAACATGACACCGCTGCCCAAGCAGTGCGTGGATACGGGCATGGGGCTGGAGCGCATTGCAGCGGTCTTGCAGCACGTGCATAGCAACTACGAGATCGACCTGTTCCAGGCGCTGATTAAAGCAGCGGCCCGCGAAACCAGCGTCACCGACCTGAGCAACAACTCCCTCAAAGTTATCGCGGACCACATCCGGGCCTGCTCGTTCCTGATTGTGGATGGCGTGATTCCGGGCAATGAAGGGCGCGGCTATGTGCTGCGCCGCATCGTGCGCCGGGCGATCCGTCATGGTTACAAGCTGGGTCGCAAAAGCGCGTTTTTCCACCGGCTGGTGCCTGATCTGGTCGAGCAGATGGGCGGCGCCTATCCGGAACTCAAGGAAGCCGGGCCGCGCGTGGCCGAAGTTTTGCGCCAGGAAGAAGAGCGTTTTTTCGAAACGATCGAACACGGCATGTCGATTCTGGACGGTGCGCTGGCCGAGCTTGAAGCGAAGGGCGGCAAGATGCTCGATGGCGAACTGGCGTTCAAGCTGCACGACACCTATGGCTTCCCACTCGATCTCACCGCAGATGTCTGCCGTGAACGCGAGGTAACGGTCGATGAAGCCGCTTTCGATCTCGCCATGGCGCGTCAGCGCGATCAGGCGCGCGCGGCGGGCAAGTTCCGGATGGCTCAGGGGCTGGACTATTCCGGCGCGAAAACAGTGTTTCATGGCTACGAGAAAACTTTGTTTGATGACGCCCGGATCATCGCACTGTATGTCGATGGCACGGCGGTCGAGCAGGTTGAACTGGGTCAGCAAGCGGTCGTGGTGCTGGATCACACGCCGTTTTATGCCGAGTCCGGCGGGCAAGTGGGCGATCAGGGCGTACTGGCTAACGCCAGCGTGCGTTTTGCCGTCACCGATACGGCCAAAGTGCAGGCCGATGTCGTGGGTCATCACGGCACGCTTGAACAAGGCGTGCTGAAGCTGGGCGATGTCGTCAAGGCGGAAATCGACGCGGTGCGGCGTACTCGCACTGAGCGTAATCACTCGGTCACTCACTTGATGCATAAAGCGCTGCGCGAAGTGTTGGGTGCGCATGTGCAGCAAAAGGGCTCGCTGGTTGATCCCGACAAGACCCGCTTCGACTTCGCTCACAACGCACCGATGACTGACGAGCAGATTCGCCGTGTCGAAGACATCGTCAACGCTGAAATCCTGGCCAACGCGCCGGGCATCGTGCAGCTGATGTCATTCGATGACGCAGTGAAAGGCGGTGCGATGGCGCTGTTCGGCGAGAAATATGGCGATGAAGTACGGGTGCTCGATCTCGGCTTTTCACGCGAACTATGTGGCGGCACGCACGTGCGCCGCACTGGCGATATCGGCCTGTTCAAGATCGTGATGGAAGGTGGCGTAGCTGCGGGGATCCGGCGCGTGGAAGCCATTACGGGCGATAACGCAGTGCGCTATGTGCAGGAGCTCGAAGCACGTATTCATGCCGCAGCGGCGGCGCTCAAGACACAACCTGCTGACCTGACGCAACGCATCGGGCAAGTGCAAGACCAGGTGAAGGCGCTTGAAAAAGAACTGGGCGCGCTGAAATCAAGACTGGCTTCCAGCCAGGGCGATGAACTAGCTGGTCAGGCCGTAGAGGTGGCGGGCGTTCAGGTATTGGCAGCGATGCTTGATGGCGCTGATGTCAAGGCGCTGCGTGAAACCGTCGACAAACTCAAAAGCAAACTGAAAAGCGCGGCGATCGTTCTGGCTTCGGTTGAGGGCGATCGGGTCAACCTGATTGCAGGTGTGACACCGGAAGCCAGCAAAAAAGTGAAGGCGGGTGATCTGGTGAACTTTGTCGCCCAGCAAGTGGGCGGCAAAGGCGGTGGCCGCCCCGATATGGCACAAGCAGGCGGAACTGAGCCTGCTGGCTTGCCTGCGGCTTTGGCTGGCGTCAAAGGCTGGATTGAAGCGCGGCTCTAGGAAGCAGCCCGCAAGAGGGGGCTGGGCCCGGGTTCAAGCCCAAGCCCAAGCCCAAGCCCAGCCATACACCTGCCAAGGCCCCCTCTCTATCGCATGGCGCTGCTGCGCGAGAGGCGCGTCAGCACCTCTCGCGCTTTCTGCTGGCGTCAGTTCTGACGCCATCGGGTTTCTTTCTTCTGCGCAGCATCACTGCGCCAGCATCACGTGCAATCACTTGCGATCAATCTGCTGAACGGCATCAGCTATGGGCTGCTGCTGTTCATGCTGTCGGCCGGACTGACGCTGATCTTCAGCATGCTCGGCGTGCTGAACTTCGCTCATGCCAGCTTTTATATGCTCGGGGCTTACATCGGCCTCGCCATTGCCGCTTATGCAGGTTTCTGGAGTGCGCTGGTGTTGGCTCCGATGCTTGTCGGCGGACTGGGAGCGGTGCTGGAGCGTGGCTTGTTGCGTCGTGTGCGCCCGCATGGGCATTTACCTGAACTGCTATTGACTTTCGGCGCGGCTTATCTGATCGCAGAGATGGTTACGCTGGTGTGGGGGTTGCAAACTTTCAGCATGAGCGTGCCTGCCGTGCTGGATGGGCCCTTGCTGACGCTTTACGGCGTGCCGTTACCGCGTTATCGCGCTTTCATGATGCTGGTCTCGCTCGCCATGCTTGCCGTGCTTTATGGCGTGTTGCGTTTTTCCCGTGTCGGGTTGATTGTGCGTGCGGCGTTGACGCACGCGAGTGCCGTTGAAGCGTTAGGCCACAACGTGCCGCGAGTGTTTACCGGGGTGTTTGCCGTTGGCACTGGGTTGGCCGCGCTGGCTGGGGTGATCGGCGCGCCGCTTTTCGTGATTGAACCAGGCATGGCCGATACGGCAGGTTCGCTGATGTTTGTGGTTGTCGTCATGGGTGGGCTGGGGTCGCTGAGCGGGGCTCTGGTGGCGTCGCTGATGGTGGGCTGCGTGCAGACTTTCGCCGTGGGCAGCGCAGCAACGCTGGGCAGTCTCGTTGAGTGGCTGGGGATGCCGCTACCGCTGCAATGGAGTGGCTTAAGCGTTTCCCAGTTGGCCCCGCTTGTGCCGTATATGTTGCTGGTAGCGATGCTAGTGATGCGGCCGCGTGGTCTATTTGGGCAACGCGATGACGCCGCCTGATTCGCCCAAAATCCTCCCATCGCGCCGCATGCTGCGGTCCTTGGCGCTAGCCGTTGCGCTGGCGGCCGTGGTTCTCGCGCCGCTGCTGTCTGCTCACGGCTGGTTGCTGGCCTATCTCTCGCAGACAGCCGCAATGATCGTCTTCGCGCTGTCTTATAACTTGCTGCTCGGTAGCACCGGCTTACTGTCGTTCGGTCACGCGGCCTGCTCGGGGCTGGGCGCGTTGATTGCTGCGCAGTTGTTCAACCGGTTCGGCATGCCGTTGCCGTTACTGCCGCTTGCCGGTGGTCTGGGTGGGATGCTGGCTGGGGCGCTGCTTGGGATCATCGCCACACGCCGCGCGGGCACGGCCTTTGCGATGATTACGCTGGGCCTTGGCGAACTGGTCGCCGCTGCGGCATGGACGCTGCCCAACTGGTTTGGCGGCGAAGCCGGAGTGCCGATTGACCGGGCGCATGGCGCATGGGGCGGCTGGAGCTTCGGGCCCGCCAATGAGGCCTATGCGGTGATCGCCGGATGGTGCCTCTTGGCAGGCATGGCGATGTTCGCGCTGTCACGCACGCCGCTTGTCCGTCAGGCTTATGCCGTGCGCGATAACCCAGTGCGGGTCGCAGCGCTCGGGGGCTCGCCGCGTCAGATCCGTTTCAGGATGATGTTGCTGGCGTCGTTTTTCGCGGGCATCGCCGGCACGCTGAGCTTGATTAACGTTGAGCTGGTTTCAGCCGAAAGCGTCAGCATGCTGCGCTCGGGCTCGGTGTTGATGGCGGTAGTGATTGGCGGCACCGCATCGTTTTTCGGGCCCGTGCTCGGCGCTATCGTGCTGAACATTTTTAGTGTCGCGCTGGCGGGCGTCACGCGCGCGTGGCCGCTCTATCTCGGCTTGCTGTTTCTTGTGGTGGTGATGGTGTCGCCTGATGGCTTGATGGGTTTAGCCCGGCGTCAGGCTGCCCGTTTGGCGCGCTACGGCTGGCGTCCTTGTGCGCTGCCCGCGCTGCTTAGTGTGCTGGCGGTATTGGCCTGGAGTAGTGCGGTGGTGTTGGTGGTGCAGTGGGCATACGGGGTCGCGTTCAGTGTCGACGCCCCCCTCAACCGCTCGCCAGGCTATTGGGCTCAGGCCCGCATGGCGTGGCTTGGCGCACTAATGGCGCTGCTGCTGGCGGGAGCGGGCGCACTGGCATACCGTGGCGCGCTGCGCCGCTGGGCCCAACTGGCCGGTATGGAAGCCAAGGCCAGCGTGGGTGCCAACGCACCAGTGATTGAAACGCGAGGTGCGTCATGAGCGCCGCGCTCGTGCTTCGCGGCGTTGAAAAACGCGCGGGTGCGACGCCGATCCTGCGTGGCGTCGATCTCGTGATTGAACGCGGCGAGCGCCACGCGTTCATTGGCCCGAATGGCGCGGGCAAATCGACGCTATTTAACCTGATCGCGGGCGCTGACCGGCCCAGCGCTGGCCGCATCGAGTTGAACGGCGAAAACATTACCCGGCTCACACCCGAAGCGGTCAGCCGCCGTGGCCTCGCCCGCAGTTTCCAGACGACGCGCGTGTTTGGCGGCTTGAGTGTGTTCGATAACCTGCGCTGTGCGTTGTCCTTCGCTTCGCCTGGCGGGCGTAGCTCATGGCGGCTCTGGCGCGATGCGCCGGACAGCGACGCCCGTGCAGCCCAGATGCTGGATGCCATCGGCCTCACCGCGCGGCGTGATGAATTCGCGGGCACTTTGAGCTATGCCGAGCAGCGCGCGCTCGATCTTGGCCTGGCGCTGGTGGGCGGCGCGCATACGGTGCTGCTGGATGAGCCGACTGCGGGCATGAACCGGGCGGAAGCCGCGCGGGCGATTGAACTGATTCGCACGATGATGGCGCAACGCACCCTGCTGATGGTCGAACACGATATGGAGGCGGTGTTTGGGCTTGCTGACCGGATCTCCGTGCTGGTCCAGGGGCGGGTGCTGGCAACGGGCACTCCAACCGAGATTCGCGCTAATGCGGCGGTCCGCGCTGCTTATCTGGGCGATGGGTGGCCGTTATGAGCGCCACGCTGCTGGAGCTTGGTGGCTTGCGCGCGTGGTACGGCGCGAGCCAGGTATTGCACGACATTGATCTACAGATTCACGCAGGCGAGGTGGTCGCGCTGGCGGGCCGCAATGGTTCGGGGCGCTCGACGCTGGCGCGGGCAATCATGGGTCTCGTGCGTACCGAGGGCCAGAGGCAGTTCGCAGGTGTCGCGTTAGGCCGGCGGCGCACCTTCGAGATCGCTCGTCTTGGTATCGGCTATGTCCCAGAGCACCGCGATATTTTTGCCACGCTGAGCGTGCACGACAATTTGTTGCTCGGTCTCTCCACGCAGACACAAAAACGCGCCAGACGTGCCACACCGCGCTTCACGCTCGCTGAAGCTTACGCGCTGTTTCCGGTGTTGCAGGCACGCGCTTCGACGCGGGCAGGTGTGCTTTCAGGGGGAGAGCAGCAGATGCTGGCCCTGGCACGGGCGTTGCTGGGTGATCCAGATTTACTGCTGGTGGATGAACCGGTGGAAGGGCTGGCCAGCCAGGTGGTCGAACAGGTCGAGAGTGTTTTGCAACTGCTGCGGGCACGCGGCATTGCGCTGTTGTTGATCGAACAACGCCTCGTACTGGCGCACCGTTTGGCAGATCGCGTCGCGGTGATGGGGCATGGGGCGATTGTGTTCGATGGCACGCTGGACGCGCTGGCGCAGCGGCGCGAGGTACTTGATCAGTGGCTTGGATTAGGGCCCGGTTGAGCGCGCCGGCGTATCGCGTATAGCGTGTGGCTCACGTAATGAAACGGCAGGCGATACAGGTTCCAGCTACGTGATGACAGGGGGGGCAGGGGGGAGAGGGGCAGGGGTGACAAGTACCGCAAGCACGCGGCAGATAGCCGCTGCGGTAGAATCCGGCATTCTGCCCAGCGTCGCTGTGGCACCTCATGCCGAAGGTCATTGCTGATGCAAATCCAGGTCCACAAGGAAGTCGATGCGCGAGGGCTGAATTGTCCGCTGCCGATTTTGCGCGCTAAAAAAGCGCTTGCTGATATGGAAAGCGGCCAGATCCTCAAGGTGCTGGCGACTGATCCAGGCTCGCAGCGCGATTTTGCCGCCTTTGCCAGACAGAGCCACAACGAGCTGGTCGAGAGCTCGATGCAAGACAAAACCTACGTTTTCCTCATGCGGCGACGCTAAGAACCACTGCGTTGCCATTGCCATGCCACACATAGCGCACACATAGCGGTTAGTTAGCACCACACGCTTTGTGTGTGGATGGCGTCACGGCACAATGCCGCTGCGAATTCATCTAAAGAGAAAGCACCATCCGCCACACCGTGCTCTCCATCCTCAGCTCCACTTGCAAAAAATCGCGGTAATAAAAGGTGCCACCCGATGCACGATGGCGTGACTGCCAGCGGCTTCCAGCGCTGCCTGGACTTTGGTTTCGCTGCCCAGCACAACCGCGCCATAGGCCGACGCGGCCAGCGGCTCGCCATCCCCCGGGCGAAATAGCGGATCGTCTTTTTCGAACCCCACCACCGCGAACACACGAAAGCCAAATGCCGTTAGCGTCGCGTCCGATGTAGGCCGGAACGCATTGATGGAATTACTTTCCACCCGCATGGGCTGGGGTTCGATCAGATGCTGCGTCTGAAGCTCGCCAATAAAACGGTGCGCCGATACGGTGCAGGCGAGCGGCGCATCTAGCGTGGCACCAAAGCTGGACAACGACAGCAGCGCAAGCCAGCCACAGAACAGGGCAGAGCAGATGAGTTTCATGAATAGATGACTCGATAAACCGCTGCGCGTACCGGAAGTGTGGCGCGGGTTACGGCAGCCGTTTTCAGTTCAGAGCGGCATTGGGGGAGCACTTTACCGGGCTTCAGAGCAGCCTGCAGCCGGGCTTTTCAGGGCCCGAAGACGGGCTTGTCCGGGCAGAACCAAGGGCAATGGCAAGGTTTCGGGAACCCGTATATATTGCCTCCCTATGACTCGAAGCCCCTCCCTTCCCAAGACCATTCCGCCGCCTCGAACATGGGATGCGCGGCTTGCCCGATGGCTTGTGACCCCCCTGGTTCATACCCGTGTTAGCCCTAACCATCTGACCACCCTGCGCTTGCTGCTTGGCTGCGGTGGCGCGTGGTGTCTGGCTCAGGGCGGTTTTGCGTGGTCCAACGCGGGTGCCTGGCTAATTGTGTTGTCGAACTTTGTCGATCACACCGACGGCGAGCTAGCGCGCATCAGTGGCAAATCCAGCCGCGCCGGTCATTTTTACGACCTCGCTAGCGACGCGCTTGTCACCGTGCTGCTATTTGTGGGGATGGGCGTCGGGATCGCGGCAACGCAAGGCATGCCGTTTGGCGTAAAAGTGTCGCCGGTTATTCTGGGGGCGCTTGCGGGTTGCGCGGTTGCGCTGATTTTTTTCCTGCGCATGCGCATTGAGGCCCTCACGAGCAAGGCCAATACCCGGCAGATGCTGGTGGGCGGTTTTGAAACTGAGGATGTGTTGTATCTGCTGCCGCTGGTTACGCTGGCGCATGGCGTGATGCCGTTTCTCGTTGCGGCCTCGATTGGCGCACCGCTTTTTGCCGCATGGGTCGCGCTTGATTACCGCCGTGTGCTGCGCCGCGCTCAGCCGCTGGCATCGAATGGCCCGATGGGGATCAGCCAATGAGCCAGCCGCAAGCCACGCATCGCGTCACGCCTGAGCCGCTCACGGCCGCCACCCTCAACTCGAAGTCCCCCTCTGCACCACTCCCCCCCGCCACGCCACCTGCGGTGCTGCCGTCCCAAGCCGAGCAAATGATGCTGACCCGGACTGGCGCACTGGATAACGCAGCGCTGAGCGCCAGCTTCGCCGGACAAGGCGCATTTCTTTATCTGGATGATTTCCTTGCCCCGGAAGTCACGGCGCAACTGGCCCACACTGCCCACGCGCTGCTGGGCGAAGTGAACCGCAACTACCTGCCAGGCCACAAACAGGGTGGCAGCGTTAGCCGTCATACGATCGACCAGTTCGCGCCGTTTATCGCCGAGCTATACCGCTCCCCTGGATTAATCGCCTGGCTCGAAAAGCTGAGCGGCGACACGCTGCAACTATCTCCAGCCGATGATCCCCACGCTTATGCGCTGTATTACTACACCCGTGCCGGAGACCATATCGGCTGGCACTACGACACCTCTTATTACGACGGCCGCCGTTATACGGTGCTGCTGGGCGTGATAGATCAATCATCGTGCCGTCTCGACTACGAACTACACACGCGTGACCCCGATCGTCCCGATGAGCCCGGTTCGGTGCAGATTCCGCCGGGCGGCCTGGTGTTCTTCGATGGCGACAAGCTGCGTCATCGCATCACCCCCGCGGCGGCCAACGAGATGCGGGTCTCGCTCACTTTCGAATACGTCACTCATCCCACCATGCGCCCTTGGCGGCGTTTCATTTCGAATATGAAAGACGCCATCGCTTACTTTGGCTTTCGCCAGGTATTTCGCCAGTTTGGCAAGCGCCGGGGAGTGCACACGTGACTCGGGCTGCATGGGTTTTGCTGTCGGCGGGTGCCGCGCTTTTTGTCGCACTGCTGGCGTGGCAGGGCCTGGGCTCCGTCACGGCGACGTTGCTCGCGGCAGGCTGGGGCTTGCTGCTGGTCGCGGCATTTCATCTGGTGCCGCTGGTGCTGGATGCCATTTCGATCTCGGTGCTGTTCGGCCGGGGTTCTGCGGTGAAGTTGCGCGATGCGCTGTACGCGCGCTGGGCTGGCGAATCAGTGAATAGTCTGCTGCCCGCTGGCCAGATTGGCGGCCCCGTGATGATGGTGCGGCAGCTAGCGCAACGCGGCATGCGTATGCGTGACGCCGCCGCCGCGATCACCGTGAGCACTACATTGCAGGCGCTGGCGCAGATCGTTTTTGCGCTGTTGGGTCTCGCGCTCTTCGGCATCTATGCAACGCAAAGCAGCTCGCATGATCTGCGTTTTGCCGCAGGCGTAGCAACGGCGGTGCTAGGCGCGCTGATCGTGCTGTTTTTTGTCGCCCAGCGCCGCGGCCTGTTCGGCTGGGCGTTGCGCCTGGTGTCGAAGATGCCCATCCAGCGTGACTGGTCCGCACTGGCGACCCGTGCCGACGCGGTCGATGCCGCCGTGCAGGGGCTATATCGTCAACGCCGCGCGGTGCTCGCCAGTTTTGTGCTGAGCCTCGCAGGCTGGATTGTCGGCACGGTTGAAGTCTGGCTCGCCTTGTATTTCCTCGGGCATCCCGTGAGCTGGATTGACGCGTTGCTGCTCGAAAGCATTGGCCAGGCGATTCGCGGAGCGGCGTTTGCCATTCCTGGCTCGCTGGGCGTGCAGGAGGGCGGATATCTGCTGCTGGCACCGCTAGTCGGTTTGCCGCCCGATGCTGCGCTTGCGCTGTCGCTGGCCAAACGAGCCCGGGAAGTATTGCTGGGCGTCCCGGGCCTGCTCTATCTGCATTTCAGCGAACGAAGCTGGCAAAGGCGGCGCACGACGCGCCTGCCTGCCACCGACTGATTTTTTCCAGGGATCGTAAATGCGCGCCATCATCCTCGCCGCCGGAATGGGCTTGCGGCTCCAGCAGGCCGCTGGCGAACAGTTTCCTAAATGTTTGCTGCAGTTCGACGGCATGAGCCTGCTTGAACGTCACTTGCAGATGCTCGACGCTGCGGGCGTGCACGAAGTGGTGCTTGCGCTTGGGTTTCAGCCCGCGCTGGTCGAAGCTGAATTGCAGCGGATCGGCTGGCCCCGTCCGGTTGAAATCGTGCTGAATCCGCGCTACGACCTCGGCAGTGTGCTGACGGTGCATACCGCAGCTTCAGCGCTGACACGCGGCGGTGATGTGCTGCTGATGGACGCCGATGTGCTGTATGACGAACGCATCATGCAAACGCTGGCGGCTGGGCAGCAAGTGAACCGCTTGTTGCTTGACCGCGACTTCGAAGCGGGCGATGAGCCCGTCAAGCTATGCCTCAAGGACGGCGTGCCAGTTGAATTGCGCAAGCAGCTCGCAGCCAGTCTCGACTACGACACGATTGGCGAATCGGTCGGTTTTTTCCGCTTCAGCACAGAGGCGGCGCAGCGTTTTGCACAGATCGTCGCGGAGTACATCGACAGCGAACGGGCCCACCTGCCGCACGAAGAAGCGGTGCGCGACCTGTTGCTGGAACGCTCGCAGGTGTTTGAGGTTGCAGACGTCAGCGGAGCGCCCTGGATCGAAATTGATTTCCCCGCGGATATTGAGCGTGCCCGTGCGGATGTGCTGCCGGTACTGCAACCGTTTGCGAGCATGACTCGCTGATATTGATTGAGCAGCGGGCCTGGTGCCTGCCGTGGTGACCATGCCGTCGACCTTGAGCGCTTTCATCGTGCCGCTGATTGTGGCGTGCGCGATGTTTATGGAAAACGTGGATGCCACGGTTCTGGTTACTTCGTTGCCAGCGTTAGCGCGAGATTTTGGCCAGACTCCCGTGACGTTACGGCTGGCCGTCACCAGTTATGTGATTGGCCTTGGCGTGTTTATCCCGGTGTGCGGCTGGGTCGCAGATCGTTATGGACCACGTAGCGTGTTTCGCAGCGCCATTGCGGTGTTTCTCTGCGGCTCGCTGCTGTGTGCCGCCTCCACCTCGTTGCCGATGTTTATTGCGGCGCGCTTTGTCCAGGGGATCGGCGGCGCGATGATGGTGCCGGTTGGACGCATCATCATTTTTCGTTCGGTACCCAAGGCGGATTTCATCCGTGCCGTGAATTATCTGACGGTTCCTGCGCTGCTCGGCCCCGTGATTGGCCCCCCACTTGGTGGCTTTATCACCACTTACCTGCACTGGCGCCTGATTTTCCTCATCAATCTTCCGATTGGCTTGTTCGGCCTCTGGCTGGCCAGCCGCCATATCGCCAACGCACGCGAAGCGCATCCTGGCGCACTCGACTGGATCGGCTTTGGTTTGTCAGCGAGTGGCGCTGCGTGTTTCATGCTCGGGCTTTCTCTGGTTGGTGGAGAACTGGTGCCCAACGCGCTTTCCATCGCTCTGACACTGCTTGGTGCCGCGTTGTTGCTGCTTTATGCGTGGTACGCCAGCCGGGTCGAGCGGCCTTTGCTTGATCTGCGTTTGCTGCGCATTCCAAGTTTTCACGCCAGTGTGCTAGGCGGTTCGCTTTTTCGTATCAGCCTCGGAGCGGTACCGTTTTTGTTGCCGCTGGCGTTGCAGGAAGGGCTGGGCTTGAGCGCCTTTGCCGCAGGGATGATTACCTGCGCCTCCGCGTTTGGCTCGATTTTTATGAAATCCATTGCACAGCCAGTTCTCGCGCGCTATGGCTTTCGCACGGTGCTGATGTACAACGCGGGCTTTGCCGGCATGACGATTGCGATCTATGGGCTATTTTTCCCTGGCACTCCCCAATGGCTGATTTGGGGAGTCGTGCTGTTGGGCGGGGTGTTTCCATCGTTGCAGTTCACGGCGCTGAATTCACTCGCTTATGCCGATATTCCGGCGGGCGACATTGGCCGGGCAACCAGCGTGGCGAGTGTGATTCAGCAGGTGTCGCTGGGTTTGGGCGTAACACTCGGCGGCATCGTGCTGCAAATCTCGCATAGGGTGCAAGGTCACCCCAGTCTTACCTGGTCCGATTTTGTTCCGGCTTTTGTCGTCACGGGGCTGTTTGCACTGGCCTCAATTCCCGTCACCGCCCGCTTGCCACAAGGCTCTGGCGACGACATCGCGCGCGCTGGACGAGGCCGGACATAAGGCTGATGAGGGTTTAACCTGGATTTTTTACGCTTCGCAAGCTAGTCATTTACTGCTATAAAACCGCGCTAGATGGTTTGTCACAAGTAGGACTGTTTAAGGAGCGAGATGCGCGATGAAATTAATCAATAGAGCAAAATTTTCTGCTACGGCGCTGACGTTAGCGGCGTGGCTTTTAGTCCCGGCGGGCTTTGTCGCAAGCGCCCCGGCTTATGCGAAGACGTCAGCCGCTACCCGGCCTGCCGTGCTCACTGCCTCAGCGGTTGCTGTGGCGGATAAATACAGCGCTGATGCAGCGGCACAAATTTTCAAGGAAGGCGGCAACGCTGTCGACGCCGCCGTGGCGATTGCATTCACGCTAGCCGTGACTTATCCGGAAGCGGGCAACATCGGCGGTGGCGGTTTCATGACGCTGTACATGGACGGCAAGCCGTATTTCATTGATTACCGCGAACGCGCTCCGCTGTCTGCGACGAAGAATATGTTTCTCGACAGCGAGGGCAACGTCATCAAGGGCAAGAGTCTGTATGGTGGTTTTGCCGCAGGCGTGCCGGGCACCGTCGCAGGGATGTGGGAAGCGCAAAGCCGCTTTGGCAAGCTGAAGTGGAAGCAGGTGCTGGCCCCTGCCGTCAGATATGCCCGTGACGGTTTTATCGTCGATGAGCAACTCGCGCGACGCCGTGCCGAAGCTTCAAAGGAATTCGATGGCAAGACCAATTTCGACACCTATTTCGGCGAAATGAAAGAAGGGGTGAACTTCAAGCAACCGGATCTGGCCGCAGTACTCACGCGAATTTCCAATCAGGGTGCCAAAGATTTCTACGATGGCAAGACGGCTGACCTGATCGCGGCGTCGATGCAGGATGGCAGCGGGCTGATTACCAAAGCGGATTTGCAGCAATACAAAGCAGTGTGGCGCGAGCCGATCCTGGCGGACTGGAATGGTTACCGCATCATTACCGCACCGCCTCCCAGCTCCGGTGGCATTGGCCTCGTGCAACTGCTGAAGATGAAGGCGGATCTCGCGCCAGCATTCAAGGGCGTGACGCTGAATTCGCCGCAGTACGTGCATTTGATCGCGGAAATTGAAAAGCGGGTTTTTGCCGATCGCGCGCAATACCTGGGGGATCCGGATTTTTACAAAGTGCCTGTCGCGCAATTAACGAACGACGCCTACATTGCCAAGCGTGCGGCTGAAGTCAATCTCACCACCCCGACACCGACTGCCGACGTGAAGCCTGGCCTTGGCACTTCAATGCCGGAAAAAGCTGAGACCACACATTTTTCAGTGGTGGACAAGTGGGGTAACGCGGTATCCAACACCTATACGATCAATGGCTATTTTGGTTCAGGCGTGATTGCTAAAGGCACGGGCATCGTGCTGAACGACGAGATGGATGATTTTTCAGCGAAGCCAGGCGTGGCCAACATGTTTGGCGTGGTGGGTAGCGATGCCAATTCGATTGAGCCGAAAAAGCGGCCATTGTCGTCGATGACGCCGACCATTCTGACGCAGGATGGCAAGGTGGCGCTGGTGATCGGCACGCCTGGCGGCTCACGGATTTTCACGTCGATTTTCCAGGTCATCAACAACCTGTACGACTTCAAATTGCCACTTGCACAAGCGGTCGGTGAAATGCGTTTTCACCATCAGTTGCTGCCTGCTGACACGATTTTCTGGGAGCCCTACAAGCCGATTGACGGTGAGTTGGCTAAACAGATCGAAACGAAAGGTTACGTACTGAAAGGTCAGGGGTTTAGCGGCGATATCCAGGCCATCAAGATTGACGGCAAGACCCCGGATGCGGTGTCAGATCCGCGTGGCCGGGGCGTTGCACGGATCATTCAATAGAGTGGTGGCACTCGGGCCATTGGATTGCATTGATGCGATGGCCCGGGGATGAGAGATCAAGTGAGATAGCAACAGGCCTGACGCGCAGTTCATGGTGAATTGCGCGTCAGGCCTGTTTTTTTATGGTGTTATCAGCCTGGCGTAGAAGGCGCGCCAGGCGGCTTGATCTGCGTCAGTAGCGGCATTTGCGCTGGGCGCGTCTTGGGAGAGTGGGCCAAACGCGTTGTCGTGTGCTTCGACACAGGCATTGATAAAGGTTTGTAGCGCAGGGGGATTGTCAAAGATCAGCGCACGTCGTGGCATCACAATTTCAACGCGAGCCTTGGTTCGCGTCACTTGAGGAATACCGTAGTCGTCGAAGCCTGCATTGTCCCGCGTTACCCGCACTCGATAATCACTTGCCACGTTGCTCTCCCGTTTTGCGTCCAAGTTATCTCAGTATAGAGGTCGCCGACTCCGTTGAGTGCGCGTTTGTTGTGGCGTAAGCAACCTGGACCATCGGCTGTGCGAGGGACACAGATTGAACGCGGATTTAGGCCGATGTTTCTGGAAACTGGGCGCGGCCCTGGGTGAGATCACGCAACGTAACGCGGGCCTGCTCGAGAGCGGCGAGCGGCAGGCTGAAGGTTAACTGCACGGCCATCCCGTAGACGCTGGCGGCCAGCGCATAGTGCTCCTGGCTGATCCAGTGGCGCACCCGGGCTTCGTCCGGGTAACTGATTTCTACGACTAACGTGGTGAGCGCGATGCGTTCGATGCGAGGGGCATCGCGCAGCGCGGCGGCAATTGCATCAGCGTAAGCTCGTACGAGTCCTCCTGCTCCAAGCTTGACGCCGCCGTAGTACCGCACCACGGCAGCCAGCACGCCATCCAGCTCGTGATGACGCAGTACTTCGAGAATAGGGCGGCCAGCGGTGCCGGAGGGTTCTCCGTCATCAGACATGCCAGATTGGCCACCCGCCAGTAATGCCCAGCAGATATGAGTGGCTGCAGGATGCGCTTCCCGTAGCCGTTCAAGTTCGACCATTGCAGCGGCGCGATCCGCGAGCGGAATCGCGTGTGCAATAAAGCGGCTTTTGCGGATCTCGGTTTCTGCGGTTCGAGTAGTGGCAAGGGTATAAGTGGGCAAGGCGGTGCCAGGAAGGACATGAGCTTGGCGTAGCGAATCCGAGCGACGCTAGCGACAGTGAACTGAATGCGGACGCTAGTCTGAAGAGCGTCAGCCGTGGCCCGCCATGGTAGCGGATCAGCTTTACCCGGCCATCGCATTAAAGCGTGGCTGATGAGAACTATCGCGTAAAGAGGTGAACGAGTCTTGCTGGACCGGTAGCGTGGTTAGAACAAGGCGCTATCCAGATCTGGCAAGCCTCCGCGTGGCGAATGGCCGCAGTAACGGCGCAAGTGGTAACGCTCCTATCCTGATAGTATGGGGCTAACCGCAAGGAGGGTTACACGATGACTGTCTTTTACGTGACGTTAGCTGCATTGGGTCTGGTTTCACTGGGTTATGCCGCAATGGCTGAAACACGCCGTCGCGCTCGTCTTCGGCCAGTGCCGGTCAGGGTTCGTCAGGACGTGCGGCGCACCCGATAACGGTGATGAACCTGATGGTCTGGAGCATTCCCGAGTCCTGTTCTGAACAGCAGGTGCAGGAGTTTCTGTCCCATGAACTGGGTCACTATGCAAAACGCATTGTGGTCTATAAGGTCGGCACACCGGGTGCTTACGCGCAAGTCGAGCTGGATGCCAGCATTCCTTATGTTGGTGACATGATTGCGCGGCAGATTCAAGGCAAGTTACTCGGTGGTGTCTCGCTGCAGGCTAGTACGTCGCTCTTTGATGACGGTCCGCCACCGCCCGGCTGAATTCAGCCTGATTTCTGGCCGCTCGCGTTCTGCCATTGCACGGCAGTTTTAATTTGGCGTGAATCGATCTGTATGTGGCAGCAAAAAAGCGGCAGTTGGATGGGTCGCATTACTTGCCGTATTTGCCCACCGGAAACGTCAGCTTCCCCATGGGTGTTTTGACTGCAGCCAGGAAGGTCGAATGTGGCTACGCACCTTCGTGACTAACGACTGGTTGCCATGCATTTTCGGAGAGGCAAAATTTTCCCCGAAAAAGGTCTTGCCAGGCGTGAGGTGAGTGACTAGAATTGCGGTCTTTCGCGCTCTGGGTGGATGTGAGGGCGAAAGCGGGAGCGCCAGAGTTGGCGGGGCTTTTGCGGGTTGGTCAGCGGAGCAGGGTTGGGGCAGGAAAGCAGCAGGGTCCCGATAAAAACATGTTGACGGTCTGCGGAAAGTTCTACATAATCTCGTTTCTGTGCTGCAGGGCGGCACGGCAGGGTGGGGAAGCTGAAGAGCTGGTCCGGCCTGTAAATGATCTTTAAAAATTAACAGCCGATAAGTGTGGGCGCTTGGTAGCGACGCGCAGCGGGCCTCAAGGGGTTTGCTGAAGAAGCGAAAGTATCAAGTCTCACACAGTAAGGTCAGGTATTGAGTAATTGATACCTGTCAATACGTTGAGTGAGCGACCGGTCAGGAAACTGGCCGAAAACAGTAACAGGTTTGAACTGAAGAGTTTGATCCTGGCTCAGATTGAACGCTGGCGGCATGCCTTACACATGCAAGTCGAACGGCAGCACGGGGGCAACCCTGGTGGCGAGTGGCGAACGGGTGAGTAATACATCGGAACGTGTCCTGGAGTGGGGGATAGCCCGGCGAAAGCCGGATTAATACCGCATGATCTCTGAGGAGGAAAGCGGGGGACCCGAAAGGGCCTCGCGCTGCAGGGGCGGCCGATGGCAGATTAGCTAGTTGGTGGGGTAAAGGCCTACCAAGGCGACGATCTGTAGCTGGTCTGAGAGGACGACCAGCCACACTGGGACTGAGACACGGCCCAGACTCCTACGGGAGGCAGCAGTGGGGAATTTTGGACAATGGGCGCAAGCCTGATCCAGCAATGCCGCGTGTGTGAAGAAGGCCTTCGGGTTGTAAAGCACTTTTGTCCGGAAAGAAAACTTCAGCCCTAATACGGCAGGAGGATGACGGTACCGGAAGAATAAGCACCGGCTAACTACGTGCCAGCAGCCGCGGTAATACGTAGGGTGCAAGCGTTAATCGGAATTACTGGGCGTAAAGCGTGCGCAGGCGGTTCGCTAAGACAGATGTGAAATCCCCGGGCTTAACCTGGGAACTGCATTTGTGACTGGCGGGCTAGAGTATGGCAGAGGGGGGTAGAATTCCACGTGTAGCAGTGAAATGCGTAGAGATGTGGAGGAATACCGATGGCGAAGGCAGCCCCCTGGGCCAATACTGACGCTCATGCACGAAAGCGTGGGGAGCAAACAGGATTAGATACCCTGGTAGTCCACGCCCTAAACGATGTCAACTAGTTGTTGGGGATTTATTTCCTTAGTAACGTAGCTAACGCGTGAAGTTGACCGCCTGGGGAGTACGGTCGCAAGATTAAAACTCAAAGGAATTGACGGGGACCCGCACAAGCGGTGGATGATGTGGATTAATTCGATGCAACGCGAAAAACCTTACCTACCCTTGACATGTACGGAATTTTGCCGAGAGGTGAAAGTGCTCGAAAGAGAACCGTAACACAGGTGCTGCATGGCTGTCGTCAGCTCGTGTCGTGAGATGTTGGGTTAAGTCCCGCAACGAGCGCAACCCTTGTCCCTAGTTGCTACGCAAGAGCACTCTAGGGAGACTGCCGGTGACAAACCGGAGGAAGGTGGGGATGACGTCAAGTCCTCATGGCCCTTATGGGTAGGGCTTCACACGTCATACAATGGTCGGAACAGAGGGCTGCCAACCCGCAAGGGGGAGCTAATCCCAGAAAACCGATCGTAGTCCGGATCGCAGTCTGCAACTCGACTGCGTGAAGCTGGAATCGCTAGTAATCGCGGATCAGCATGCCGCGGTGAATACGTTCCCGGGTCTTGTACACACCGCCCGTCACACCATGGGAGTGGGTTTTACCAGAAGTGGCTAGTCTAACCGCAAGGAGGACGGTCACCACGGTAGGATTCATGACTGGGGTGAAGTCGTAACAAGGTAGCCGTATCGGAAGGTGCGGCTGGATCACCTCCTTTCTCGAGCTCACGTGTCAACATCAAGTGCTCACGCTTATCGGCTGTAATCAGGACAGACTCAGGGGTCTGTAGCTCAGTTGGTTAGAGCACCGTCTTGATAAGGCGGGGGTCGCTGGTTCGAATCCAGCCAGACCCACCATCTTTGTCTGCGGTGGCTGCCGGTGAAGACGCCTGGGATGTATGAGTTGGGGGATTAGCTCAGCTGGGAGAGCACCTGCTTTGCAAGCAGGGGGTCGTCGGTTCGATCCCGTCATCCTCCACCAATCTTCAATGCACAGGACTTGCGGTCTCACGAAAGTGAAGGCTGCGAGGGTTGCGCATTGGCGGTTGCGCCACTCAACTGGTATGAAAGTACCGGCTGTCGTTCTTTAAAAATCAGGAAGAAGTAGTAAAGAGACCAGAAGAAAGTGCCTCGAGATGGGCGCAAGTAGACTGGTCAGGGTTGTGATTGTATCAATGTATTTTAAAGTTCATCGAAAGATGACCTGGAATACGGCACAACGCAATACTCAACCTGTAACGATGTGAAGCGGCTCCCCCCGGGGAGCAGGCCAGAGCAGTCATGCTGGCCGCAAGAGACACACTCGTTATAGGGTCAAGCGAACAAGTGCATGTGGTGGATGCCTTGGCGATCACAGGCGATGAAGGACGCGGTAGCCTGCGAAAAGCTTCGGGGAGCTGGCAAACGAGCTTTGATCCGAAGATGTCCGAATGGGGAAACCCACTCCGAATGGAGTATCCATGACTGAATACATAGGTCATGTGAAGCGAACGCGGTGAACTGAAACATCTAAGTAACCGCAGGAAAAGAAATCAACCGAGATTCCCAGAGTAGTGGCGAGCGAAATGGGATCAGCCTGTACTCTTTATCTTTGTTGTTAGCCAAACGCTCTGGAAAGTGCGGCCATAGCAGGTGATAGCCCTGTAGGCGAAAACAGCGAGGAAGAACTAGGTGTACGACAAGTAGGGCGGGACACGTGAAATCCTGTCTGAAGATGGGGGGACCATCCTCCAAGGCTAAATACTCGTGATCGACCGATAGTGAACCAGTACCGTGAGGGAAAGGCGAAAAGAACCCCGGGAGGGGAGTGAAATAGATCCTGAAACCGCATGCATACAAACAGTAGGAGCCTCGCAAGGGGTGACTGCGTACCTTTTGTATAATGGGTCAGCGACTTACATTCAGTGGCAAGCTTAACCGATTAGGGCAGGCGTAGCGAAAGCGAGTCCGAACAGGGCGTTCAGTCGCTGGGTGTAGACCCGAAACCAGGTGATCTATCCATGGCCAGGATGAAGGTGCGGTAACACGTACTGGAGGTCCGAACCCACTAACGTTGAAAAGTTAGGGGATGAGCTGTGGATAGGGGTGAAAGGCTAAACAAACCTGGAAATAGCTGGTTCTCTCCGAAAACTATTTAGGTAGTGCCTCGTGTATCACCTTCGGGGGTAGAGCACTGTCATGGTTGAAGGGTCCATTGCGGATTACTTCGCCATAGCAAACTCCGAATACCGAAGAGTGCAATCACGGGAGACAGACATCGGGTGCTAACGTCCGGTGTCAAGAGGGAAACAACCCAGACCGCCAGCTAAGGTCCCCAAATATTGCTAAGTGGGAAACGAAGTGGGAAGGCTAAAACAGTCAGGAGGTTGGCTTAGAAGCAGCCATCCTTTAAAGAAAGCGTAATAGCTCACTGATCGAGTCGTCCTGCGCGGAAGATGTAACGGGGCTAAGCAATATACCGAAGCTGCGGATGCACAGTAATGTGCATGGTAGGAGAGCGTTCCGTAAGCCTGCGAAGGTGCATTGAAAAGTGCGCTGGAGGTATCGGAAGTGCGAATGCTGACATGAGTAGCGATAAAGGGGGTGAAAAGCCCCCTCGCCGTAAGCCCAAGGTTTCCTACGCAACGTTCATCGGCGTAGGGTGAGTCGGCCCCTAAGGCGAGGCAGAAATGCGTAGCTGATGGGAAGCAGGTTAATATTCCTGCACCATTGTTAAATGCGATGGGGGGACGGATCGCGGAAAGTTGTCCGGGTGTTGGAAGTCCCGGTCGCTGCACTGGAGAAGGTACTCAGGCAAATCCGGGTACAGGATTCAAGGGTGCGGAGCCAGCGGCTCAGGCCGTGAAGCAACTGGAAGTGGTTCCAAGAAAAGCCTCTAAGCTTCAGTTTAACAAGACCGTACCGCAAACCGACACAGGTGGGCGAGATGAGTATTCTAAGGCGCTTGAGAGAACTCGGGAGAAGGAACTCGGCAAATTGGTACCGTAACTTCGGGATAAGGTACGCCCCTGTAGCTTGACTGGCCTGCGCCAGAAGGGTGAAGGGGTTGCAATAAACTGGTGGCTGCGACTGTTTAATAAAAACACAGCACTCTGCAAACACGAAAGTGGACGTATAGAGTGTGACGCCTGCCCGGTGCCGGAAGATTAAATGATGGGGTGCAAGCTCTTGATTGAAGTCCCGGTAAACGGCGGCCGTAACTATAACGGTCCTAAGGTAGCGAAATTCCTTGTCGGGTAAGTTCCGACCTGCACGAATGGCGTAACGATGGCCACACTGTCTCCTCCCGAGACTCAGCGAAGTTGAAATGTTTGTGATGATGCAATCTCCCCGCGGCTAGACGGAAAGACCCCATGAACCTTTACTGTAGCTTTGCATTGGATTTTGAACCGGTCTGTGTAGGATAGGTGGGAGGCTTTGAAGCGTGGACGCCAGTTCGCGTGGAGCCATCCTTGAAATACCACCCTGGCTTGTTTGAGGTTCTAACCCTGGCCCGTTATCCGGGTCGGGAACAGTGCATGGTAGGCAGTTTGACTGGGGCGGTCTCCTCCCAAAGTGTAACGGAGGAGTACGAAGGTACGCTAGGTACGGTCGGAAATCGTGCTGATAGTGCAATGGCATAAGCGTGCTTAACTGCGAGACCGACAAGTCGAGCAGGTGCGAAAGCAGGTCATAGTGATCCGGTGGTTCTGTATGGAAGGGCCATCGCTCAACGGATAAAAGGTACTCTGGGGATAACAGGCTGATACCGCCCAAGAGTTCATATCGACGGCGGTGTTTGGCACCTCGATGTCGGCTCATCTCATCCTGGGGCTGTAGCCGGTCCCAAGGGTATGGCTGTTCGCCATTTAAAGAGGTACGTGAGCTGGGTTTAAAACGTCGTGAGACAGTTTGGTCCCTATCTGCCGTGGGCGCTGGATATTTGAAGGGACCTGCTCCTAGTACGAGAGGACCGGAGTGGACGAACCTCTGGTGTACCGGTTGTCACGCCAGTGGCATCGCCGGGTAGCTATGTTCGGAAGAGATAACCGCTGAAAGCATCTAAGCGGGAAACTCGCCTTGAGATGAGATATCCCCGGGGCTTCAAGCCTCTTGAAGGGTCGTTCGAGACCAGGACGTCGATAGGTCAGGTGTGGAAGCGCAGTAATGCGTTAAGCTAACTGATACTAATTGCCCGTAAGGCTTGATCCTATAACCAGTGTGTTTCCATGAGTATTTACTCACGGGCCACGTGGTTTGAGTCTGTGTTCGTGCCACACTCACAACCCCATTACCTTGCTGCTTCTTCCCGATTCCCCTGTCTGGTATCGCCAGACCGGGTTACAGCTTTGCCTGATGACCATAGCGTGTCGGTACCACCCCTTCCCATCCCGAACAGGACCGTGAAACGACTCCACGCCGATGATAGTGCGGATTCCCGTGTGAAAGTAGGTAATCGTCAGGCTCCATCTCCTCATTCGCCCCGCTCGCACTCGCTTGCGGGGCGTTTGTCTTTGTGTGTCTTTACACCCCCTTCCGCTTCACCCCCCGCGCCCTCTCCCCCCGCCTGACCGCCATCCCGGCTACACTTCCCCCTTCCTGCCGCTCCCGCTTCTCACCCACGCAGCATTGACTTCCCGGCTTCGCCGCTTTGATTGCGCGTACGCGCACGCGTGTAAGGGGACGGCATCCGGCTAATTTTCTAGATGGTTGATCAAATTGACATCTACTCGATTCATCCGCATTCGCGGAGCACGCCAGCATAATCTGAAGAATATTGACTTGGATCTGCGTACCGGTGAAATGACGGTTGTGACAGGTCTCTCCGGGTCCGGGAAATCGAGTCTCGTGTTTGACACGCTGTATGCCGAAGGGCAGCGGCGTTATGTCGAAACCTTTAGCGCCTACGCACGCCAATTTCTCGACAGAATGGATCGTCCTCAGGTTGATCGGGTTGAGGGGGTTCCGCCTGCCATCGCTATTGACCAGACTAATCCTGTTCGTAGTTCGCGCTCAACGGTCGGTACGATGACCGAGTTGAATGATCATTTGAAGCTGCTTTACGCGCGAGCGACGGTGTTGTTTGACCGGAAAAATGCGGAGCTCGTGCGTCACGAGACGCCGGAGACGATTTATAGCGAATTGCTTGCCCGTTGCGTTGCAGATCCAGACCTGCGTCTGATCGTGACGTTCCCAGTGGAACTGCCAGAAAATACGAGCCAGGATGAGCTCGAGCAGTGGTTATCTGCCAGTGGCCATACTCGTGTGCAGGCTGAGCGCTTAGTCGCTTCTGCGACGGGGCCGCGCAAAGTGCTGGATGTCGTGGCCGACCGGTTTCGTCTGATGCAGGTCGACAAGGCGAGGGCGATTGAGGCGATTGAGGCTTCACTTAAACGTGGTGCGGGTTGCGTCAATATCTACGTGCAGACAAGCGCTCAATCCGATACTGCCGCCGAGCCGCGGATCTTGCGTTTCTCGACGGGGCTGCACAATCCTGACAGCGATTTGCATTATGCCGAGCCTCAACCGGCGCTTTTTTCATTTAATTCAGCGTATGGCGCGTGTGAAAGTTGCCGGGGGTTTGGCCGGGTTATCGGCGTGGATTGGGGGTTAGTTATTCCCGATGAAAGTAAGACCTTAAGCGGTGGTGCCGTCAAAACTTTGCAGACCCCCGCCTGGAGAGAATGCCAGGATGATTTGCTGCGCTATGCAGGCCAGGCGGGTATTCGGCAAGATACGTCCTGGGCTGATTTGACCGATGCCGAGCGCGAATGGGTGATTGAGGGCGCGCCAGATTGGGATGGTGAATGGCAGAAGCACTGGTACGGGATTCGGCGCTTCTTTGGCTATCTTGAGTCGAAAGCCTACAAGATGCATATTCGCGTGCTGCTATCCAAGTACCGCAGCTATACGTCATGCGATACCTGTGGCGGTGCGCGGCTTAAAACGGAGTCGCTGCTCTGGCGTCTGGGAACCAAACAAAATGCGGATGCTGTGCTTGAGCCCGCGCGACGTTTTATGCCCCGTGGGGTTGAGTGGACGCGAGCGCAGCTTGAGGCGCTGCCCGGTCTGACCATTCATGACTTGATGTTGTTGCCGATAAGCCGCATTCGCCAGTTTTTCGACACGATTAATTTGCCGGGTGCGCTGCTGGATGAGGCGCTTGGGTTGTTGCTGGCAGAGGTGCGTACTCGTCTTAAGTATCTGTGCGATGTGGGCTTGGGCTATTTAACCCTTGACCGGCAAAGCCGCACACTTTCTGGTGGTGAAGTTCAGCGGATCAATTTGACTACCGCGCTTGGCACGTCGCTCACCAAAACGTTATTCGTGCTGGATGAACCCAGCATCGGGCTGCATCCCCGGGATCTGAACCGGATTGTCGAGGCGATGCATCGTCTGCGCGATGCGGGCAATACGCTCGTCGTCGTGGAGCATGATCCATCGGTGATGCTCGCGGCCGACCGGCTGATTGATATGGGCCCAGGGCCCGGTGAGCGTGGCGGTAGCATCGTGTATGACGGCCTGCCTTCTGGCATTCGGCAGGCGAGCACGTTAACTGCAGAGTATCTAGCTGGGCGGCGTCAGGTGGCTGATGCCGCGCACTGGCAGCGTCGCACCGTGACGGCGCAAACACCGCGTATCGTTTTGACCGGTGCGAGCGAGCATAACTTGCGCGATGTCACCGTCGAAATCCCGCTACAGCATCTGGTCTGTGTGACGGGTGTGTCGGGGTCGGGTAAGTCAACGCTGTTGCAAGACGTGCTCTATCCCGCGCTGGCCCGGCAACTTGGGCATACCACTGAAACTCCAGGTGAATACCGGAGTTTGTCGGGCGTCGAATATGTCCGCGATGTGGTGTTTGTCGACCAGTCGCCGATCGGTAAAACAGCGCGCTCGAATCCGGCTAGCTATGTCGGCGCTTTCGATGAAATCCGCAAACTGTTCGCTAAAGTGCCTCTCGCTTTGCAGCGGGGCTATGGCCCAGGCATGTTCAGTTTTAACTCAGGTGATGGCCGGTGCCCGACTTGCGGTGGCTCGGGGTTTGAGCACGTCGAGATGCAGTTTTTGAGTGACGTGTACTTGCGCTGCCCTGATTGCGATGGCCAGCGTTATCGCGCGGAATTGCTGGAGGTCACACTTGAGCGCGGGCAGCCATCGCGGGCGTTGAATATCGCGGACGTGCTAGGGCTGACAGTCAGCGAGGCGATCGTATTTTTTGCGGCGGATGCAGAGGTGTTGCGAGTGCTGCAACCGATTGTTGAGGTGGGGCTTGAATATGTGAAGCTGGGGCAGCCTGTGCCGACGCTCTCGGGTGGTGAAGCGCAGCGGCTCAAGCTCGCGGGTTTTCTCGCTGAGGCGGCACCTACGCGCAGTACTAAGGGGGCGTTACCGGGTGCCCGGTTATTCATGTTTGATGAGCCTACGACTGGGCTGCATTTCGACGATATTTCGCGGCTAATGCAGGCGTTTGGCAAGCTGCTGGCCCGGGGCGATTCGCTGATTGTGATCGAACACAATCTGGATGTGATTCGCGCAGCCGACTGGTTAATTGATCTGGGACCAGAAGGGGGGGATGGCGGTGGGTATGTGGTGTGCTCGGGTACGCCCGATGACGTCAAGGCGTGTGCCGCATCCCATACTGGCGTAGCGCTTTTGCAGTATGAACAGGCGTTGCCTGTTATCGCGGCTGCCGATGCGCCAACGTCAGTGGCGCTCACGCAGACCGCGCTGGAAACACAGGCGCGGCGGGCGGTGGAGGGGGAGGATGTGATCAGGATCGTGAACGCGCGCGAACATAACCTGAAGTCCCTCGACGTCGATATTCCTCATGGCAAATTCAATGTGATTGCTGGCGTGTCGGGGTCGGGCAAATCCACGCTCGCTTTTGACATCCTGTTTCACGAAGGCCAGCGGCGCTATCTGGAGTCGCTCAATGCCTATGCACGTTCAATCGTTCAACCAGCTGGACGGCCGGAAGTCGATGCGGTCTACGGCATTCCGCCAACGGTGGCGATTGAGCAGCGCTTGTCGCGGGGTGGCCGCAAGAGCACGGTCGCTACCACTTCGGAGGTCTGGCATTTTCTGCGCTTGCTGTATGTGAAGCTGGGACTGCAGCATTGCATTCATGATGGCGCGCCGGTTGCCGCGCAAAGTGTGGCCTCAATTGCGGCTCAATTGCTGCGTGAGCATCGTGGCCAGCACGTGGGTTTGCTCGCGCCGCTCATCGTCAATCGCAAGGGGCTTTATACCGATCTGGCTAAATGGGCGAAGGCGCGCGGCAATACGCATTTGCGCGTGGATGGCGAGTTCGTGCCGGTCGACCCTTGGCCGAAGCTCAACCGCTTTCGTGAGCACACGATCGAATTGCCCGTCGCTGATCTGGTGATCTTGCCGAAGCACGAGGCGCAACTGCGGCAGTGTCTTGATGAGACGCTTGAGCTGGGCAAAGGCGTGATGCATCTGCTGGTGCCGCTGGATGGCTTGGGTATGGCGCTGGACGGAGGAGCGTCTACGCTGCCAGTCGGCACGCTCAAGGTGTTGTCGGTCAAGCGCGCTTGTCCGGTCTGCAGCACGAGCTATCCCGAGCTGGATCCGCGCATGTTTTCCTATAACAGCAAGCACGGCTGGTGTCCGACGTGTGTCGGGACGGGCCTTGTGCTGACGCTGGAACAACGCGCGGCTTACGACGACACGTTATTTGCCGAGGATGGCCGTGGCCGTGAGCAGAGCTTGCCAGCGCAAAAGCCGGAACCTGATGGCCTTGGCGCGACGCCGTGCCCGGATTGTGCGGGCACGCGCCTCAATCCGGTCGCGCGGGCGGTGACGTTCGATAAGCATTCGATCGTGGAGATTGCGCAATGGACGGTGGCACAAACGCGCCGCTGGGTTCAGGGCTTGAAGCTGAAAGGCCGTGAAGCCGGGATTGCCCGCGATGTGGTGAGTGAGATCAGCAACCGGCTGCAGTTTCTCGAAGAGGTGGGGCTGGGTTATCTCAGTCTGGATCGTGCTGCGCCAAGCCTGTCTGGTGGAGAGGCGCAGCGGATCCGGCTAGCGGCGCAACTCGGAAGCAATCTGCAGGGGGTGTGCTATGTGCTCGATGAGCCGACCATCGGGCTGCACCCACGAGATAACCGGGTGTTGCTGGAGGCTTTGCGCAAGCTCGGGGATAAAGGCAATACGCTGGTCGTGGTTGAGCATGACGAGGATACGATACGGTGTGCTGATCACATCATTGACATTGGTCCTGGCGCGGGCAAACGGGGTGGCCGGGTGGTCGCGCAAGGGCGGGTGGCTGATCTGGCGGCTCAGCCTGATTCGCTGACCGGACAGTTTCTGGCGCGGCCGATAGTGCATCCGCTTCAACCGCGGCGGACGGTGCAACCGCCTGCGCTGGCCGATCAGGCTACGGCCGATGGCTGGCTAACGGTGCAGCGCGCGTGGTTGCATAACCTGCGCGAAATTACGGTGGCGTTGCCGTTGCAGCGTCTGGTGGCGGTGACCGGCGTGAGTGGGTCGGGGAAATCGACCTTGGCGCGTGATGTGCTGATGACCAGTTTGCTGGATGCGGTGGGGCGCTCGGTGCTGTCGTCGCCTGCGACACGGCGGGCACGCAAGGCGCAACCTGCTGCCTTGCCAGCGAGGTCGCGCTCAAGTGTGCTGGCTCGCTCGGCCGCCCGGCCGGCGCTGGCGGTGACTCACGCGTGGCATGGCTGTGATGCCGTAACGGGCTGGCAAGCCATTGACCGTGTGCTGGAGGTCGACCAGACCCCGATCGGCAAAACGCCACGTTCGTGTCCCGCGACGTATATCGGCGTGTGGGACAGCATTCGCAAGTTGTTTGCGGAGACGCTTGAAGCTCGGGCGCGTGGCTATAGCGCGTCGCGTTTTTCGTTTAATACGGGCGATGGCCGCTGTCCGGCTTGCGAAGGGCAAGGCGTGCGGACCATTGGCATGAGTTTTCTGCCTGACGTCAAAGTGCTGTGCGATGTGTGTCATGGCCAGCGTTTCAATCCAGAGACGCTCGCGGTGACCTGGCGCGGCAAGAACATCGGTGAAGTCCTGACGATGGAGATTGACGAGGCGGTGGTGTTTTTTGCACCGCTCTCCAACATCGCACATCCGTTGCAGTTAATGAAGGATGTCGGCTTGGGGTATCTGACGCTAGGTCAACCGTCCCCTACGCTGTCGGGTGGCGAGGCGCAGCGGATCAAGCTGGTCACCGAGCTTAGCAAGGTGCGCGATGACGTGACCCGGCGTGGCCAGAAAGCCCCGCATACCTTGTACGTGCTGGATGAGCCGACGGTTGGCCTGCATATGGCCGACGTCGAAAAATTAATTCATGTGCTGCACCGGCTGGTTGATGGTGGCCATAGCGTGATCGTGATTGAGCACGACCTCGATGTGATTGCCGAAGCCGACTGGATCGTTGATCTGGGGCCGGAGGGTGGAGCAGCAGGCGGTAAGGTGGTGGCTGCTACCAGCCCGGAAGGGCTGGCGCAGGTGGCGGCGAGCTATACGGGCCAGGCGCTGGCACCGGTGCTCGCCCGTAGCCGGGCAGCCCGGTGAAGCCCGGAACGGCTCACGCTACAATCCCCGCCGTTTTGAAAGGAAAGCACGATGACGATTCACATTTCTGGGTTTGCTCCGCGAGTGGCGGTGCTGGCGGTGTTGTCCACGCTTCTGGCGGGATGCACGCTCGCGGAAAAAAATGCCGTGACATGCGAGCAGTTGATGCACAGCCGGTTCGCTACGGTGTCGCCGAACCGGCTGGTGGTATCGCATGCGGGAGTGGGGATCGGTGGCAGCCGGGTAGTCGTCGAAGGAGAGATCGAGTACCTGGAGCCATCTCCTGCGCTAGCGCCTGCTGCATCGGCTTCGGCCGTTTCGGCCGTTTCGGCCGCTGCGGTGCCGCAAGCCAGCTTCAGGCCGAAAACGCTGCACAAGCCTATTGCGGCTGAGTGCACCTTTAAGGCAGCAGGCCTTGCCTCATTCAACTGGCTTGCGCCTCGTGAGCTGGTGAAAACGAAAGACGAGCCGGAGAGCGATGATTCGTCTAGTTAAAGTTTGGTGCGGCTAAGCGAGCCAATAAGCGAGCTAATAAGCAAACCAATAAATGAGCCAGCGCAGGTGTTGTCCTGCGCTGGCTCATTGCATTAGCGGTTAGCTAAAACGCGTAGTACGGACCGTTGCCTGCAGGTGTGGCGGAGGCTTCGATGGCGGTGAAAATACGGCGGCCATAGAAGAACGGCAAGCCCCAGTTGAATGAATTCGCTGCTGGCCCAGCCAGATTGCTAAACGCATAGTTCGATGTGCGGAACAGCGTCTGCGAGTTGGCCACCGAGAAAGTCAGGTTCGTACTGGCACCGTCTGCACCGAGTAACGTAGCGTTCAGCGACTGGGTGCTGCTTGGGCAATACCACAGCACGCAGCGCTGTAGCGTTGAACTCGGGAAGAACAGGCCATTCGAGCCGCTATCGAGAAAGCTCGCATAAGTGTTGCCGTTCAACGCAGTGGTGACATAGCCCGATTGCGCATTCGCTTTTAGCACGGTCGCATTGCCCAGCGCGTTATTCGCCTGAGTCCCAATGCCGAAGATCATTGAGCCCGACACGTTGGGTGCGCCGCCATCCGCGATCGCCGGTAATTCAATCACGATGCCGTTGTTATCCTGGGCAAAGAGGCTGACCGGGTTGGTGACTTGTTGTGCCAGCGGTTGCGTGCTTGGGGTGCAATTGCCGCTGGTGTCGCACGAGTAATACCAGCGAGGCAACGCTTTGATGGCGCAATTTATGCCGCAGTCAGCCGCAAACAGGCCTACGCCGAGAATGCCGTTGGCGCGTAGGTCAGGTGCCGTCAGCATAGCGATGCCGGACGCGGCGCAATCGGCAGGAACGGTTGGCAAGGTAGGATCGGCGATCACCTGGATTGACGCATTGGGTGCGACATGTCCGGCCATGCGGATATCGGCGGTTTTGACCGAACCCCACGTATAGCCTGAGCCAAATACTGTGCACTGGCCGCTGGTGCCGGTTCCTGACGCCATCTTGGGAAGCGTCTGGAGATTGGCTGGTAGCGCCGAATTCAGAATCCGTAATCCTTGTGACCCTGTATCGACCTGAATGTTGTTGATGGTGGCGCATTCCGTGGTGCCTGGGACGCACAGCGTGACGCTGGTCGTCAACATATTGCGCACCAGGTTAGGTGCAGTGGTGACGACGATCGGCTGAACGTTGGGCGTGCTCGACTGCGTGACATCGGGCGGCGGGGTGCTGGTTACAACTGCGCTTGCCGCCGTATCCGGCGTAGCCGGTGCAGTGGCACCGGATAGCGAGGAAGGGGTGCTGCTGCCACTCCCACCGCCACCACCGCATCCAGCCAGGATTGTGAAAAGTAATACAACGAATGTGCGTTGGACTGTCATGGCGACCTCCGTTATTTCAGGTCATCAGCAGAAACACCTGGCGGTAGCCCATTGGGTAGCCATGCGCGGCCGATATAGCTGCGCATCTGGCCGCCCGATTCAACCACCACATCAGGCTGTTCGACGCGTGACGCGTGCAACTCGCCAGACGTCACACGATTCGCCAGGGCTCCACTACGAAACGAATCCGTGTGCTTGCCCAGCAGTGCTTGCAAATCCGGCATGGTTGGCCCGGTCCACGTATAGGCGAAGATCCGGCCGTCGCTGGTGGCGTATTCATTGATTACCGTGCCGCCTGCGTCAACGCTTGAGCGCTCCCGGACAGCGCCGTTGAGCAGCATGTGCTGGACTGCACCAGAGGTGCTGGGAGTAGTGGGCATCATGCCGCCGAGCTCGGCATGTGCGCTGAGCGTCAGGGCGAGCGCTGCACCAGGCAGAGCGCGCACAAGCGCTTTGAAACTTAGGAGTTGTGCCATTGACTTTTCCTCGCAGCCATAGTGTTAAATTTAATATTTCTATATTTAAGATAGCACTCGGGTTTTTTGAGGAAATGGGAATTTTTAAGAATCAAGGCTAGTTAGGCTTCCTTTGAAATGCTGAATTCGAAGTAATTTTGCTTTATAAACAACAGGTTATTGTTTCGTTAAGGAAGATTTAGGAGTGTAGGAAGATTGTTGTCAATTGTTAAATTTAAGATGGATGCCGAAGCGTATCGATAGCTAAACGTAAGCGTGAGGATTTTGTCTGTACGTCCGTTTGGCTTAAGCCGTGCATATATTTATTCACTGGGTCATAGCTGAACGGATGGTTTGAAACCAGGTGGAAATGCGGCAAGTCGCGCTTTTTGCACAGGTTTGCGCGGGACCGGTAAAATCGCAGGTTGATCCACGGAAACTCCCGTGGCGAAGCGCAAGGATTCCCCGAACATGACTGATCTTCGACTTACCCGCCGGTTTGCCGTATTGCTGATGGCGAGCGGTCTGGCCGCTGGTTGCAGTTCCCCATCGCCCAGCCAGATTGATTACAAAAGCGATTCCAGATCGAAAACGGTGTCACTTGCGGCACCGCCGAACATGACCGAGGTGGCCGCAGATCAGCGTTCACTGCCGCCACAAGGCGGCGAAACCTCGTTATCCACCCTCAGGCAAGTACAAAACAGCGCACCGGTTTCGACGCTCCAGGTCGTGCCGCCAGTGGCGGGTATGCATATCCAGCGTGATGGCACCGAAAGCTGGCTCGTAATTGACGGCAAGACGCCAGCTCAGTCCTGGCCGCAAATCCGTCGTTTTTGGCAGGAACAGGGTTTTCTGCTGGTGGTGGATCAGCGCGATCGCGGGGTGATGGAAACCGACTGGAACGAAACCCATCCGCAGATCAACGATGGGTTTATCCGCAATACGCTGTCGAAGGCGATGGGCAATTCTTACGTCACCGCCGAGCGCAACAAATTCCGCACGCGGCTCGAAGCGGCACCCAACGGTGGCACATATGTATTCATCAGCCAGAAAGGCATGCGCGAAGCGCTGAGCGGCCCGAATCGTGATTCCAGCACCTGGGTGGCTAAAGCCAATGATCCGGTGCTCGAAAGCGAGTATCTGAAGCGGCTGATGGCTTCGCTGGCGCTGGCGAACACGCGTGGCACGACACCGGCGGAGGGTGATGTGCCTGGCGCAGATAGCGCAGTTGGCACGGTTGCAGCGGCTGCCGGAGCAGGCAGCAAGATGACGAAGTCGAAGGCCGCAGAAACCGCTGCCCAGAATGTCGCGCTAGCTGCGCAGTTGCCTTTGCCTGGTGCGTCAGCGGACACCGATGCGCAGTACACCTCGTCTGAACTGACGCTGAGCGAGCCTTATGACCGCGCATGGTTGCGTGTCGGCGTGGCGCTGGATCGCAGCAACTTCACGGTGGATGACCGCGATCGCACACGGGGTGTGTATTTCGTGCGCTACGCCGATCCTAAGGATCTGTCTGCGGCGGAACAGGGCTTCTGGAACCAGATGTTCCACGGCAAGAAAGAAAAGATCGTGAAGCAGTATCTGGTGAATGTCCGGGCCGTGACACCGAATCAAACCCGTGTGGCTGTTGTGGATGACAAGGGCGTGATTGATGACTCGCCCCAGGCGCGGCAGATCATGTCTTTGATGGTCGATCAACTGCGTTGAACGATGATCTGACCTGACTGAAGTCTGTGTTTTTCGTTAAAACCCGTCTGGTGCGTCACACCAGACGGGTTTTTTCTTGGGCGTTACATCCTGGGGGACATCAGGGAACGTAACGTTACATGGCTCATAAATCGTCTTGAAACAGACTTTTCAGCGGCTTTATTAATTAAAAATAATCATTAAAATCATAGGGTTGTATTTATTTGCTGGATTGTTTTTATCGCTGGCACACAAGTTGCTCTCCTTTGCCGGAACAAGGTGATAAAGGGTGTCTTTTTTGAGATTGGGCGAGGTGTATTGATCAGACTTTGTTTGTCTGTTTTAGCCGTGCGGGGAAGTCCCGCGCTGGATCGGATCATGGCCCTTTACCGGGCTCCGATGGCCCCGTCTCCTATCCTCGTAAGGTGACGGTTTAGCCCGCGTTTCGGTGAAGCGCGGGCTATTTTTTTCTGTGGGGATTCCGGTGCGGCATCAGCGCAACTCGGCAGATCTATGCAGCAGCGGGGCGCTCTGGATTAGCGCCCGGGCACGCTCATGCTTGCTTTGGTGCTTTGGGCCCAAAACCCGGAATGCGTTTAATAGCACCTGTCGCCAGCGCGGTGCCGAGGAGAATCACGGCGCAGCCTTCCAGCATGCCAATGGAAACCTGTTCGCCGAGAAATAACGTGCCCCATAAAATGCCGAAGATCGGGATCACGAAGGTGACGGTGATGGCCCGGGTTGGGCCTGCTACTGCGATCAGATGGAAAAACAGGATGTACGCGATACCGGTGCAGGCAATCCCGAGGGCGATTACCGCTCCCCATGACTGTAATGAGATTGGTGTGGCGGGCCAGTAGGCAATAGCAAACGGAATGAGTACCAGTGTGGCACCAGTCATGGTGCCCGCTGCGTTGGTGAGCGGATCGATACCGCCCAGATAGCGTTTGGTGCAGTTGGCCGCGATGCCGTACAACAGCGTGGCCATGAGCGCAGCGAAGGCGGCCAGCGCGGTTGTCAGCGGGGTAGCGTGCGTGCCGTGGGGTGCGGCGATCTGATCCCAGACCAGCAGTAAAACGCCCGCGAAGCCGATGACCAGCCCGATGCTGCGCAGCACGTTCAAGCGGTCTTTGAGCCAGAGAAAGGCAACCAGCGCACCCCATAGTGGCGTGGCTGCGTTAATCACGGAGGTGACGCCTGCCGACAGTGTCAGCTCTGCATAGGCAAACAGGCAAAACGGTGCGGCCGAATTCAGGATGCCTACCACCAATAGCGGCAGGGTGCGGGTTCGAATGATGTCGAGAGTGGCGCGTGCTGGCCGTCGTGCGAATAACACGAGCAATAAAAACAACGCGCCAATGCCAACTCGCAATGCCATCAGCGGCGCTACGCCAAAATCGCCAACGCCGACCCGGATGAAGAGAAAGGACGCGCCCCATAAGGCGGCGAGGATGAGCAACTGGATGATGTTACTGGGGGTCATCGAAAGAGCCTCGCGTGGGGTGGGTCGGGACGCGCAGGCATGGTATCACCGGCTTTTAGCTTGTCGCTTTAACTTCTGATGAAACAGCAAGCATAAATTTGTCTTGTCTTGACGGGCTTTGAGCGCAATCGCAGCCCGGTGGCCCTAATGGCTTGCACATCATCACGCGACGGCGTTAGCGCTGGGAGATCCAGGGAGGTAGCAGGGGCCCTATCGCTGAGGCCCTATAGCCGGCCCAGGTGGCAAAAGACACATGGGCCGGATGCAGATGCGGCGTCTGAGCGTGACTGGCTTGAGCACAGGGCAAATCCGGCTCACGAGCAGGGCGAAAGAATGGATCAGTGGTGCCGCCCGTAACCGCGATGCCCGCCCCAGTAGCCTCGGCCGCCGCCGTAGTAGCCGGGACGCCCGCCCCAGTAACGGCCGAAGTGGAGCGACACGGAGGGGCCGCCGCCATACCAGCCGGGGTAAACGGGATAAGGCGCATAAACCGGATAGGCGGGGTAATACGCGGGTGCGACGTAAGTAGAGGTCACATAAACCGGTGGTGGTTCGAGCGGAGCTTGGACATCTTGTCCGCTGGCGGGCGCGATCTGACGTTCTGTGCCGGCCGCAGCAATGGGAACCACGCTGGTTGTGTAATAGCTGCCATAGCCGTAAGGCCCATAACCATACGGATAGGGGCCCATGTAGTAACAGCCTGACAAGGCGAGCGTTAGCGCGACGGCGGTGAGTGGCCGGGTAAGCATGAAACGGGCAGTAGGGAAAGGGAGGGTCATGATGTGCTCCTGCGCAATGCGGCCAGCGGGTTCCGACGCGGATGAGCGAGGGTAGCGTGACAAGGTGCGACGAGCTTACTGCGCCGTCTGATGATCCAGGGTGCAATCTGGTTACTGCATATTTCAGCTAGTGTGGGGTGGGCGCGGAATAAATAAAGGCAACACCAGACGGTTTGAGCCGCAGGCGCTGCCTTTAAATTGAGCTTGGGTTGTGTCGTGAGGCTAACGGAATGGCTTGGGTCTTTGACCGTCAGGCACTGTGATGACGGGGGCCGTGTGCCCCCGCAGCGCGTGATCTACGCTTACTCGCCTACCTGATTGCCGATCAGCCCGCCCGCTGCTGCACCGCCTAGCGTCGAAAGCGCACTGCCGCCCAGTGCCGCGCCCGCTACACCGCCAATTCCTGCGCCGATTGCCGTATCGCGCTGGCGACGGCTCATGGTGTCACAAGCGCTCAGGCTCATGGCAACGGTGACGATCACAGCTAGCGCGCTCAAGTGTCGAATGGATTTCATGATGCATACCTCGGTGAGAAAAAGATAAATTTCAACAACCTTGATGAATGCGTGAATGGTAGCGCGGGCTAGCCAGTTTCTGCGGAAGGTCTTTGTTATCGAACCCCGGAGTGTGTAAAAAAATGTTTCGCCGAAGTTTCGCTGCATTTCACTGCGGGCGGGCGCTGCGATAAACCGCATGCGCCCGCCCAGTTGGTCTAGCGTAAGCAGCGCAGCTTCATTTATTGGCGGCGATAAATTTCAGCGCCGCTTTTGATGAATTCAATCGCTTTGACTTCCATGCCTTGCTTCAGCGCTTCGGTGTCGCTGATCCCTTGTTTGGCCGCATATTCACGCACATCCTGGGTGATCTTCATCGAGCAGAAATGCGGCCCGCACATCGAGCAGAAATGCGCGACTTTGGCTGAATCCTTCGGCAGGGTTTCGTCGTGAAATTCGCGGGCTTTGTCCGGGTCCAGGCCGAGGTTGAACTGGTCTTCCCAGCGGAACTCGAAGCGCGCTTTCGAGAGCGCGTTATCACGCACCTGCGCGCCTGGATGGCCTTTGGCCAGATCCGCGGCGTGGGCGGCGAGCTTGTAAGTGATGATCCCGGTTTTGACGTCGTCCTTGTTGGGCAACCCAAGGTGCTCTTTCGGCGTCACATAGCAGAGCATCGCAGTGCCAAACCAGCCGATCATTGCTGCGCCGATTCCGGAGGTGATGTGGTCATAGCCTGGCGCGATATCCGTGGTGAGCGGCCCCAGGGTATAGAACGGTGCTTCATCGCACCATTGCAGTTGAAGATCCATGTTCTCTTTGATGAGCTGCATCGGCACGTGGCCGGGGCCTTCGATCATGGTCTGGATATCGTGTTTCCACGCGATTTGCGTGAGCTCACCGAGGGTTTTGAGCTCGCCAAGCTGGGCTTCGTCGTTGGCATCGTAGATTGAGCCCGGACGCAGACCATCGCCTAGCGAAAAGCTCACGTCATACGCTTTCATGATTTCGCAGATGTCTTCGAAATGCTCATACAGGAAGCTTTCGCGGTGATGCGCGAGACACCACTTGGCCATGATTGAGCCGCCGCGCGAGACGATGCCGGTCATGCGTTTTGCCGTCAGCGGCACGTATTGCAGGCGCACACCCGCGTGGATCGTGAAGTAATCGACGCCTTGTTCGGCCTGTTCGATCAGTGTGTCGCGGAAAATTTCCCAGGTCAGGTCTTCTGCCTTGCCGTTGACCTTTTCGAGCGCCTGGTAGATGGGCACGGTGCCAATCGGCACGGGGCTGTTGCGGATGATCCATTCACGTGTTTCGTGAATATGCTTGCCCGTTGACAGGTCCATCACGGTATCGCCGCCCCAGCGAATCGCCCAGGTCATTTTGTCGACTTCTTCGCCAATGGATGACGTGACCGCCGAATTGCCAATATTGGCGTTGATTTTCACGAGGAAATTGCGGCCGATAATCATCGGCTCGCTTTCCGGGTGGTTGATGTTGGCCGGGATGATCGCGCGTCCGCGTGCGATTTCGTCGCGCACGAATTCAGGTGTGATCGCAGCCAGTGTGGCCGGGTCGAAGGTAGCCGCACCAAAGGCCTGGCCTGGGTGCTGGCGGCCCATCATTTCAGCCAGTTTGGTGCCGTTGGGACCACTGGCGCGCAGGCTTGCCAGATATTCCGCGCGGCACTGGTTTTCGCGGATGGCGATGTATTCCATCTCGGGCGTGATGATGCCTTGCCGGGCGTAATGCATTTGCGAGACGTTTGCGCCTGGTTTGGCCCGGCGCGGGGTGCGGTGCAGTCCGGGAAAGCGCAGGTCAGCAGTGGCCTGGTCGGCTGCGCGTTCGCGGCTGAACTGGCTGCTCAGGCCGGTGAGTGCTTCGGTATCGCCGCGCGCTTCGATCCAGCGCTGGCGCAGCGCGGGTAAGCCCGCGCGGATGTCGATCTCGGCTTGCGGGTCGGTATAGGGGCCTGATGTGTCGTAGACATAAACCGGCGGGTTTTTTTCACCGCCAAAGCTGTCGGGGGTGTCGGACTGGCTGATCTCGCGCATTGGCACGCGGATATCGGGTTGTGAGCCAGTGACGTAGATCTTGCGGGAATTGGGTAATGGCGCGATGGCCAGTTCGTCGACATGGGCGTCGGCGGAAAGGAATTTGGGGTTGGCGTTCATGCGTCTCTCCTGTTTGTGTGGGGGCTAAGCAGGAGGCGGAACGGAAGAGGACGGGGCCGCAGGCGTGATGCGCTGAAACAAGGCGAGACCCGGACGCTTCCCTGCGCTGGCATTATCCAGATCAGGTTCAAAGGGTATTTCTCACCCACATGGCATGCCGTATCAAACAACACGCGCCGCAGGACCCCCGCGTTAGCAGCGCACACGATACACCTGCTTGCCGGAGCTTGGCAACCGCGCCTGGCGATGCGTTTGGCTGTGGTAGCAAGCTAGTGGTTCAAGGTAGCGCTGAAGCGCTGGCTGGTCTGGCGTTTCATGCCAGCATGGTGGTGCAGCGGTGCGGTGTGCATGCGAGGCGGATTTCCTCGTGTCATGTGTAACCGTGGGCTGACCGACGTTACGTTTCGCAGTTATGTTCTTTGACGGTGTTAGTACGCGACTGTGCGGGCGTCCTGCATAATGCAAAGCGGCGCAGCCAGGCATTCTGGTGTTAGCGCACAGCGGCCCACATGGGCCATTTATTTTGTGCTCCAAAGTCTCACTGTCCCCGTTCTTCAGCCATGTTCCTGTGTTTTGCCGTTCCGGCTTCTTTCGCGCTGCGGCGCTCGTCCCTCAGCCTGATTCCGTCCGCTTGCGGGGATACGCTGTTTTTTGCCCGTGCGAGCTAGCACGATGGCGTTCTCTTTTCCTTCCCGACTGCCGCTGCGCTTGCCCCAGACGCGTGCCGGACGAATCGTGCTCGCGCTTGCCGTGGTGTATCTGGTGTGGGGCTCAACCTATCTGGCGGTGCATGTGGCGCTGGGTTCCTTTCCTCCGCTACTGATGTCGGGTCTGCGTAACCTGTTCGCGGGCCTCGGGCTGTTTGTCTTTGCCATGCGCCGGCGGCCCGTCTGGCCAACCTTGCTGGAGATCCGCAATGCCGCACTGGTCGGCACCATGCTGGTTGGCCTGTCGAGCGGCATGCTGGCCTATGGGATGCGTACCGTTAGTACCGGGACCACAGCCGTGATGGTGGCCACCGTGCCGCTGTTTGTCACCGTGATCGCCGCGCTGGCGGGGCGCAAAGTAGCCCGGCTGGAATGGTTTGCGGTGGCGCTGGGTCTGGTTGGCATCGGCATTTTGAGTCATGGGGATGCGTCCTCGGGTTCTGCGGGCGGCAGCCTCGCCATCTTGTGTGGCGCGCTGTTCTGGGCCGGAGGCGCGTTTCTGGCCGGACGGCTCAAGCTTCCTTCTGACCTGTTCTTGTCCACCGCGCTGCAAATTGGCCTTGGCGGCGTGACTGCGACGCTGGTGGCATGGCTCTCCGGTGAGCGCATGCTCGATCTGCATGTGCTTCCCGTGCTGGCGTTTTTGTACCTGATGCTGGTGGGGTCGATGGCGGCCTATGTGGCCTATGGCTATCTGATCCAGAACACCAGCCCCATCATCGCCAGCAGTTGTATGTATGTGAATCCGGTGATCGCGGTGGCGCTAGGCGCGTTGCTGCTGGGTGAACCGGTGACGCGCTCGACAGTGATTGCGACGTGCGTGATTTTGCTGAGCGTGGGTTTGTCTTTCTGGTTCGATTACCGGCGGCGTGATTCAGCGTGACTGAGGTCCGGCAGCCGGAGATTGCTGTGTTAGCCATTGCCGGCTATTCACCCGAGTATCCAGGCGAACACAACATTGTTTGACGATGCGCCTCCCCGTGCTTCACGGTGGGGCGTTTTCTGCTATAGCCGGGCGGCGAGTTCTGCTCCTTCGCGGATTGCCCGTTTGGCATCAAGCTCGTTTGCCACAGCAGCGCCGCCGATCAGGTGATAACGCGGGCCGTCAACGGGCGGCGCGGCTGGATAAAGCTCGCGTAGCGCCTCTTGCCCAGCGCACACCACAATCGTGTCGACCTCCAGCCATTGCTCCTGATCCGAGTGCAGGATCTTCAGGCCGCGGGCGGCGATTTCCAGGTAGGTCACGCCATCGAGCAGCCGCACGCCATTGCGCGCCAGCGTCGCGCGATGGACCCAGCCCGAGGTTTTCCCAAGGTTGGCACCGAGCTTGCCTGCCTTGCGTTGCAGGAGCCAGATGTCACGGGGTGGTTGTGCCGGGCGCGGCGGCTTTAGTCCGCCGCGTTCGCGCACAGTGAGGTCCACGCCCCACTCGTCGAGCCAGTCCGCGCAGGACTGGGGTTGCGCGGCACCTGCTGGATGCAGCAGAAATTCGCTCACATCAAAACCGATTCCACCCGCGCCGATTACCGCGACACGCCGTCCTACCGGCGCGCCACGCAGCACCTCGAGATACGACAGCACGTTCGCGCCATCAGCGCCTGCCAGCGACAGGCGGCGCGGCACGATGCCGGTGGCGACAATCACATCGTCAAAGCGCGTCTGCGCCAGTAACGCGGTGTCGACATAGGTATTCAGCCGAACCTCCACGCGATGGCGTTGCAACTGGCTTTCGAAGTAGCGGATGGTTTCGCGGAACTCCTCTTTGCCCGGCACCCGCATGGCCAGGTTGAATTGTCCGCCGAGCATGGCGCTCGCTTCGAACAGCGTCACGTGATGACCACGTGCGGCTGCCACGGTGGCCGCCGACAGTCCAGCCGGGCCAGCACCCGCCACCGCGATCCGGCGCGGTATCTGACGGGCGGTGAGCGGCTGGTAGACCAGTTCGGTTTCCCGGCCCGCGCGTGGATTCACGAGGCAAGTCGCCCGCAGATTCTTGAAGGTGTGATCGAGACAGGCCTGGTTGCAGGCGATGCAGGTATTGATTTCCTGGGCGCGTCCAGCCGCTGCCTTGGCCACAAACTCTGGATCGGCCAGCAGCGGGCGCGCGAGCGACACCAGGTCGCCCATTCCTTGCGCGAGGAGAGCCTCAGCAACCTCGGGAGTGTTGATCCGGTTCGAGACAATGACCGGCACCTTCACAGCCTGCTTGAGCCGCGCGGCGAGTGGCGCAAAAACCGCACGAGGCACCGAAGTCACGATGGTCGGCACCCGAGCCTCATGCCAGCCGATCCCCGTATTGAACAGCGTGACGCCTGCACGTTCGAGCGCCTGAGCGACCTGTACGGTCTCGTCCCACGTATTGCCGCCTTCGACCAGATCAATCAGTGACAGGCGAAAGATCACGATAAAACGCTCGCCGCAAGCCGCGCGGATTTGCTCGACGATCTCGCGGGCGAGCCGCATGCGGTTCTCGATGCCACCGCCATAGCCGTCTGTGCGCTGGTTGGTGCGCGGGCACAAGAACTGGGTCAGCAGATAACCTTCGCTCCCCATGATTTCGACGCCGTCATAGCCCGCCCGCTGGGCGAGATGGGCGCAACGGGCATAGGCCTGCACGGTTTTGGCAATGCCTGCGATGGTGAGCGCACGGGGTTTGAACTTCGCAATCGGCGCTTTGATGGCCGAGGCTGACACCACGAATGGCTGATAGCCATAGCGTCCGGCATGCAGGATTTGCAGGGCGATTTTGCCGCCTTCAGCATGCACCGCGCGCGTGAGCAAACGGTGATGCCGCAGGTCGAACACTGAATTCAAGGTTCCGCCAAAGGGCAGTAGCCACCCGGCACGGTTAGGTGAAAAACCACCGGTGACGATCAGCCCGACGCCTCCTTTGGCGCGCTCGCGGAAGTAGGCCGCGAGTTTGGGATAGTTCCAGAAACGGTCTTCCATGCCGGTGTGCATCGAGCCCATCACGACACGATTGCGCAACTTTGTGAACCCCAGATCGAGTTCCGACAGCAAATGCGGGTAAGACATGTGGGGTGCCTTATTTGATATTGATAGAGCCTGAGCGCGCATGAACGATACACTGCGCATCGCAAGTGATTTGCTGAAGAAAAATTCTAACCAGGCTGGTGCTGGGAGGTGGCCGCTGCGGCGCATGGTGCGCTTGGGTGTGCGTTATCTGGGGGGCTGCCGGGATCATCCAGAAAAGCAACTGAGAGGCAGATTGAAAGAGGGAGTCGAAGTGGACGTAGACATGCTGTCAAAACGCTCATCGGACGCACAGCAGGAACCACATTCTGCTGTACGCCATGCTTCGGTGGCACATGCTGGCCTGGCGGGCAGGCTCTTGCCTGGCGTTGCTGTGCTGGTGCTGGTGACGCTGATTGCGCTGAGCGTCATAGAGCTACGCGATCCGCTCAAGCTGCTGCTGGAGCGGGAGTTGCTCGCAGTGTTTGTGCAACCTGGAAGCGCTGGCTGGTATCGCGTGGTGCTGTTGCTGGTGGGTATGAGCGCCGCCATCGACTTGTTTATCGTGATCGGCGCGGGCTGGCTTGTGCTGCTGGCGTGTCGGCGTTCACGACGTTTCCCGGTGCATGCCCAGGTATGGTTGACTAGCCTCGTGGCACTCGAGTGGCTGGCGTATCTGGCCGGTGAGTATATGAGTCATGCGATTGCCGTGCCGATTGCCTTGCCAGTGGGCGGGTTGCTCCGCGTGGCGTTACTGACGGCGTTTGTGGTGCCGTATTTCAGTACATCGCTGCAGGTCAGGCGTACCTTTAACCAGCTTTGAGTTCCCAGTATTTTTTGTCGTTTTTGTGCTGGATATGCATTTGGTATGCCTGCACCACGGTGGTAGAATCGCGTCCGCCCTGCCGGGGTGATGAAATTGGTAAACATAGCGGACTTAAATTATTGAGTGCCCAGCCGGAAACGACTGGAGTAGAACCCCTCAAATTCGGCGAACCCCCTGATGCGCGTCAAGCGTCATCGAGGCAATACCGAGCCAAGCCCGCCCTCGCTGTTTTTCGAGCAGGATGTGGAAGGTGTAGAGACTAGACGGGGGGCACCTAAAGCGATGCGCTGGTATTACGTGGCAGCGTCGGGATGGTGAAGGCATAGTCCAGCGCACGAACATTCACGAGGTCTTGTATGAATGGCGTCGAAAGACGTAGTGTGACGAAAATCCGCCGCCTAACGGCTTGCCGGTTCAAGTCCGGTCCCCGGTACCAAAATGTATTCCAGAACCATCCGATGCAATCCAGAAACCCGCGATAGCGCAATGCTTCGCGGGTTTTTTTGTTGCCTGAGAGGTCTAGGTTGATCCGGGGAAAGCGGAAGGGATAAGAGGGTATTTTTTGCCTTGCTGGTCTTCTGAGCCGTCAAACGGGCTCGTCAAACCAGTGAGTCGTTCCGTCCGCGATGATTTCCGGGCAGCGAATCCAGCCGCGCTCAACACAGATGTGAACCGGGTTTCGATTCCCGTGTGTTCCGCCATAAGCGTTTCTTTTCCCATCGACATCAGATGTCAGGTTCGTGAGAACTACGGCCATGCTGCTTAGATCGCCCATCAACTACAGCAGGTGTTGCTTGCGCATCCCGTCGTCGCAGCGGTAGTTATCTGTGAATACGGTGTCGGCAGCTTGAAGCGATCGTCTAGGCCGGATGAGGGTAGTTGCAGTGCAAAGCGCGAACGCTGCTTGGATGTTATGGCTTGGCGGAACCAGTAGGCGGGAAGCGTTACTCAAGATGGAGTAAAAAAAGTAAAAGCCAGTTAATTTTGATTAAGTGTGAATGTATATATGACTATAAAATATTCAGGCCGAGTCGGAAATTATGTAATTCGAATGCGGGACGAATTAATTTGGGAGGCGAAAACAGTTGGCTGGAGCCGTAATTTGGTTGGCTTGGGGCGGCGGCAATGCGAGATTGGTGTGCTATTGGAACTTAGGCGTTATTCAAATCAGGGCGGAATAAGTGAAAGTGATTCAAAAATTTTTAAATTGCCAAAAATTATAATATGGCTCAGGAGTGAGTTGGCGGACATGCATTTGAGCAACTTTGGCGGGTCCGGGACGCGCTGCTGGATAGGTTGAAAAGTGGCAATGGCATTATTTGTTTGGACGGCCCGGGATTTGATGGTGGTAGATTAAATTCAATTTCCAGCAATTTGCCAGGGGATATTTTGAGTATTTTTGAGAATTATTCAAAAATTTCATCTTGGTCTGCGCATTTATATCCCGGGATAACGCATCTTGATATCAGTTTTTGTCAACTTGCTGAATGGCCTGGCGAATGGGGTGAGAGGCTGATTTCTCTTGATTTGAGCGAAAATCCGGGGGCGCAAATTCCATCTGGTCTGACAGTTAATTTTGTAAAACTTAATATGGCTTGCAGTTCTATTGCGAAAGCTCCGGGGAGCTGGTTCAGAAATTTTCAGCAATTAAATTTGTCCCGCAATCAATTGATTGAACTTGATTGCCGGCCGTTTCAGAAATTAACCATGCTGGATCTCAGTGATCATCTGTTGGCTAAAGTACCAGGGTTTTTGCCGAAAAATCTGGTTGCTCTGAATTTTAATTTGACGAAGGTGAGCGAGCTGGGAGATGGGTGCTTTTCTCATCTCGTGAAGCTGAAAAATCTTGCTAAATTTTTACGGATTTCATTTTTCGGTGAATAATTTTTGCGCTGAAAAAACGTTGTGAAAATTAAAAAATGTGCTTCATTTTTAATAAAACTTAAACGAGGTTAATAAATGAGAGGCAATTTTCCTATCAAGCATCCTGTTAATTCAGGCAATTGTAGCCTTCTTGATTTGCCCTCCCCGGGAGTGACGCCTCGGGAAGACTCTCTGGGTCGTGTGGTGAGTGTAGAGCCTCCGACCATAGAAAGGGTCTGTCAGGATGAAATCATGCCCAAGGCTCTTGACATGACAACCCAGATTTCTCCGGCGAAGCCGAAGGTGGTGGCGAATACGGACATGAAGCAGGCGGAGGGGCAAGACCATTCAACAAAAAATACTAGTTGGTTCTCGGTAATGTGGAGAAATAAAATATTGAGGAAGTATATTTTTGATGCACCTACGAAAGAGATAAAAGAATGTGAAAATAAATTAGTTGAGATTTTTAGAGAATACGATAACAACCGACGGCCGCCTGGTGTCGCGTTGGAAAATAAAAAATGGTTGTCTTCCGAGAAGAAAGAGGAGTTGAAAAGTGAGCTGGGAAATTTTTTACTTGGCGCAGATCAGAAAGATATACGGAGTCGAATTAGTGTGGGTGATTTACAGCTATATGACGCTGAGTCGTATCTGCCTGTTCTGAGTAAAGTTTTTTTAAAAATAAAAGTCGATCAAATTCACTCCGTTAGATTGCCGCGCATGTGCTTTAAATCGGGTGAGGTATTGAATAAAATTTTAGCGCCTGATATTGTTATTGAAAAGCTGAAAACGCTTAATGTTAGTATTGCTGAGATTAATATTGGGGATCTTGATTTAATACCGCAGATGAGTAATTTAAAATTTTTGATTCTGGCGTTGCCCTGTTTTTCCAATGTTTTTAATGAAATAAAATCGGGTATTGAGAGTGAGTCGGTAACGCATTTTCGTTATAGTGATGGGCGCGATCTAAAATTAGATGGAATAGGAGAATTTCCAAATTTGCTTATATTTGATTATTCTGGAGTAGGTTGTCGTGCGGTGTCTGATTTGGATGCGCGCCTTATCGATTTTGGTAAAGAATGTAAAAATAAAATGCCAATGATACAAAGGCTGAAATTTCGATATCATTATTCATCGCGTGATGAATTTCGTGGAGATAAATTGAAGGAGTTTGAAAAACATTTTAAGGAGGAAGCGGGGTATGATATTCTGCTTGATGAGTCTGGATACAATGGTCATGATTTTTTTAAAATTGATTAAAGCACGATAATGAATATGCTATTTATCCAGGGGGTACGAGCAGATGATGGCGACGGTAAGGGAGGGCAAGACTATCTGAGCGCAGCATTGCTGTCAGCCATGATTCCCCCGATTAGCCTTATCCGGCGCAGTGGCGTTGCGCTGGATTTGTGAGTCATCAGGATCTGGCTCAGTGATGACTGGAATCCTTGGCGTAACTGGGGTTAAACGGCCACTTTCGTGAAAACCGAAGGACGGCTCAGGGTCGGCAAGTGACATTCAAACCGGCACTGCAAAGTCATGCGTAAGGAGCGAAGCGGATGTGCGGCAGAGCGCCGATTTCCATGGGCCCGACTCGTGAAAAGTATTTTTCGTAACATCTCGGGCGCTTGCCCGGTGCTCGGAATCCCTATGTGGCTTGACGATAGTCCCTCGGCATTCAGCAATTTATGTCCTGAATGCGGAGAGGCTTTTTGGTTTGTGCTTCATGCAACGCTTATTTCAAGATGCCGTCCCATTGCTTGAAGGGCCGCAGCAATTCCATCAATGCGAGTGGTGTGCCGCCAATTTGTGAGGCGGTTCACTTCCTGAGGGGTGGTGTTCAATCTCCGCGCGAGTTCAGCGGGGCGAATGTTTTGCGTCACCATTTCGTTGAGTAACAAAATCTAGGCTGACAGGCTGGCAGGAAGCTCGATGACGGGTTGTCCACGCTTCGGCTTCGATGGCGTGGGCACAACGCGTTTGTCCTCAAAGTAGAATTCCATCGCTGTTTCAAGTGCTTCCTGAGCCATTGCAAGCGCTTCTTCGGTGGTCTCGCCTTGAGTAATAGCTTCAGGAATGTCGGAGAACGTTACGACAAAGCCGCCATCGGCTTCATCAGGGGTAAGGGTGACAGGAAATTTCATAAATACCTCGCTTATTATTTCAGGCCAAGTTGCTTTTTGATGCCCTCAACAGTGCTTTTTTGAGGTCGGTGTTGTGCATCGGTATGATCGACTGCTTGCCATCCAGGTAAACCTTGAGGTGGGAGCCTTTCATCGTGCCGAACGTTGCGCCTTGCTGCGTCAGCCACCGTTTAAATTCTTTGCTGTTCATGGCTTCAATTGCAAACAATATTGTTTATGCTCGGGAAGGTTTTGGTGTTCCCTGCTTCGAGTGAACATCGTGCGCAGATGCTCGTGATGTCGGGAGTCGAACCGTAAGGCGTGTGCAGACTTCAATCGCAGGTAAGGTGCAGACTCATCTGCGAGCTAAAGATGTTCGTGCCATTTTTGCACCTGATCGCCGTATCTAATTGATTATTAATAGTTTATAGTTCCGGTCCCCGGTGCTATGGCCCCTTGCACCTTCCTTCACTTTTTCGACAAAAGTGCATTGAAAATCAAGTATTTACGGGCTTTACAGCCCCGTCGCTTTCCATCAATATCTACACCAATTTACTTGAAGATTTGCACTTGGGTGCACCAAATTTGCACCAAAGGTGAAAGGTGTTTCGATGGCGACGTATGTGAAACGGAGCGGCGGGTGGCGTGTGCAGATCCGTCGCAAGGGTGTGTATCTTGCTGAGACCTTCAAAAGCAAGGCAGACGCTGTAGTCTGGGCGACCCGCAAAGAGCACGAAATTAATATCGGTGCTATCAGCTAGGGAACCGTTCAGACGGTAGCTGACGCAATGCGCGAGTACGAAAAGCGTGTGTCGCCGACCAAAAAAAGCGCTCGATGGGAGGCAATCCGTTTCGCGGCGTTCATCCGCGATTTTTCCGATCTGGCTGTAATGCCTCTGTCCGAAGTGACTGCGGAACAGATGGGCCGGTGGCGTGATGCTCGGCTCGCTGGTGATGCGGAGAAGAAGAGGGCACCGGTCGGCTCGGCTACGGTGCTCCGGGAAATAAATCTGTATTCACACGTTTTTACGATCGCGCGTGATGAATGGAAGTGGGCGCGAGAAAGTCCCTTTACGAGCATGCGCAGACCGACTGAGCCGCAGCCAGGAAAGCGACGGATATCCGATGACGAGCGCGATCTGATTCTGAGTCAGCTCGGCTATCGGCACGATGAAACGCCGAAAACAAAATCTGCCCGAATCGGATTAATGTTCGTTTTCGCGCTTAAGACAGCGATGAGAGCTGCCGCAAACGCAACTTGCATCTGCCCAAAAGAGAGCAAATGCAAGTTTTATACAAATGCTATCGACATGCTGCAAAGAACCACATCTCCCTCGCGATTAGCAGCATCCCCAAGAGCACCCTATCAGATTCAAACTTGGTTCGCTGTCGCCCTTCTTCCATGTGCTGGGGCAATCAACGCGTCCCAAGTAATTTTACCGAACCAAGCCGCTGTAGCGAGATAAATGAAAATGCTCCCAACCGTCATAGCTCGTCCGACAGAAGGAGCAACTAACGCCGCGTGCTTACCTGCCATCTCTAGCATGTATCCACTTTCTCCGAGCACGAAGCAGGTCAAAATACGGCGTCCGATGTCGGCGTTTCGTTGATTGTTAACAGAACCGCTATTATTTATTGGAAGCATAATTTACTCGCTTGTTTTAAAGAGTCCTGAAATCCAGACTAAATTGACGTTACCTTTGTAACGCAGACATGTAGATCGTTCCACGGCTGCTGAAATATGACAGCGATTGTGTCTGACCTGCCTGATTTCTTCGGGCCATTTCAATCTTGGAGAACGGCCTTGGTTGCTTCAGTTGAACAATGCCGCTGCTTGAACTCGTCGGGCGTCAGGTACGCCAGACTTGAATGCGGCCGGATCGCATTGGAGTGGCACCGCCACTGTTCGATCACGACCTTTGCCTCCGCACGGCTGCGGAAACCACTGGCTGGATGTAGTTCGTTCTTTGAATCGTCGCGCACCGCACCCCGGCGTGCGCGCGGATACGCTTTACCTTGCGCTGTACATTCCGCTTGCATTTAGAACGTTGTCTGAACGTAGATAGCGTGGCGCACCGTGAACACTGATCAGTTGCGAGAGCACTTCGATGACGCGCTTCGAGCGGATTGATCCTGCAACGTCAAGCGCCAGGCTCTCACGCGTGTACTCGTCGATCACCGTCAGACACTTCAATTGCTGGCCGTTCGCGCAGGCATCGAATACGAAGTCATACGCCCAGACATGCCGGGCAGCCGTCGCCGGCCGTGGACGGGGGCGACGAACCGAAACGCGCCTGCGCGAACGCTTGCGCCGCACCTGCAGGCCAGCAAGACGCCACAGTCGCCACGCCCGGTCCGCACTCATCTCGTGACCCTGGCGCCCCAGAAAGATCTGAATGCGGCGCTAACCATAGCGCGGATATTGCGCCGACAGGATGCCCATGGCCGCGAGCACAGGCGCGTCCCGCTCAACAAGCTTCGATTCGTAGCGCAACGCTGATCGCGCGACGGACATCCGCGCGCACGCACGTCGTTCCGACAGGCCCCGTGACTTTGCATAGGCAACCTGCTGGCGACGCGCCGGCGCGCTCACCACTTTTTTGCGTTGATCTCTTTCATCACGTCCAGTTCGAGATCCCGCTCCGCCACCATCTTCTTCAGCCGCGCGTTCTCCTGCTCGAGTTGCTTGAGCCGCTTCACATCGGCCGTCTCCAGAGCGCCGAAATGCTACCGCCAGTTGTAGATCGTCTGCTCGCTGATTCCGTGCTTCTTTGCGACCTCGGCGACTGGCGACTTGTCTGCCTCACGCAGAATCGTGACCCTCTGCTCGTCGCTAAACCGGCTCTTTTTCATGACTCCCTTCTCCGTTGGAAGCCATCTCTCAAGTTTCAGCTGGTCCGAAAATTCCAGGGCAAGTCACGAGGTCACCCCACCCCAACCCAATTGGTGATTTTCTGGATGAGTGTCCGAGCCCTAATTAATAAGATTTTTCCTAATGTTTTGGGACTATTCCTATATAGGAGGGTCATGGCTCACATTCAGAATAGCCACCCATAATCTGGACCGGAGCGAGCCAATGCTCATCGGCCAGTGGTTGCTTTCCCCGAATTTGCCCAATTAAACTGCTGCGCATGGTCGGGGTTTTGCCTGTCAAATTTTCATAGACCATCGCCATGCCAGTTTTTGCTTGTGAATCACATTTAACGCCCAGGCGTGCTAGAGCCGCACTAGTGGCCGGACTGTTTGCACTGTTGGCCGGTTGTGGCGGCGACAGCACGCCGTTCGAGAGTCTGGTTACTGCTCCTCCGGGCCAGGGTCCTGGCCCCGCTCCTGTGCCTGATGTTCCGACGTCACCGGAGATCGACGATGGCCGTGAACCACACGGCCATATCGTTTTGCCGGACAACACAAGCATTCCTGCGATCAACCTGCACCTAAAACCCCTCAAGCCTGTGACACCGGAGCCACCGGTTACGCCTGATCCACCGGTCCCGCCAGTTGTTACGCCGGGCATCGGCATCATCCTCAAACCATTGCCTGACCGGGGTCCTGCCGGGGCGCTGAATGTCCGGGATCTTGGCGCAAAGGGCGATTGCAAGGTTGATGATGGTCCAGCGATTACTGCGGCGATTGCGCTGGCCGCCAGTCAGCGCAAGCCTTTGTATTTCCCGCATGGCGAGTACTGCGTGGCTACCCGGATGCCACTGGTCGAAAACGTCACGATTATGGGTAATCCTGCGCAACTTTCGCTGCTCCGTGGCACAACCGATACACCGGTTGTGCTGGGTGCGACCGCCTGGGGAGATAAAACCTCTAATCTGCTTATTCAGGACATGGGTTTTGAAAATATCCAGGTTGGTGTAATTGGCAATCAAACTAATCAGGTTTTCGAGCGCAACATTTTCTTTGGTACCAAAAAAGTTGATACCCCGCATATCTCGCTGGGTTCTGGTGTGACGCAAGCCGTGGTTCGCGGCAATCTTTTCTTGCGTAACCTGCAGGGACGGGGCGTGACGGGTTATCAGACCAGGAAGGCGCTGATCGAGGCCAATCTTTTTGGTCTACCTGATGGTGCCGCTGCACGTGCTCATTTGCTGCCGCAATTGCCGCCGGCATTAGCTGCACTGGTGACTAAGGCCGCTCCCCAGCTTGCACGTTTTCCAGAAAACGCGACACAGGGATGCTTTTTAACCGGCATTAACCTGTATTCGGATAATCTCGATTCCCAGATTTTGAACAACGTCATTCTTGGAAATAATGACAAGACGAATTGCACGGCCGATCACGTGATTTACGCGAAAACCTCGAAGCATTTGCGTATCGTGGGTAATTTCTTTCACGGCTGGCCGAATGATTCGGGCGGTGGCGTCAAATTCAAGAATGGCGAAGACGTGGTGCTGGCTGCTAACACTTTTGACGACACGGGTCTATTAATGCACGTGTTTCCAGGTTTGTCTTTCATGTATCTAAAAGATTTTTATGTGCTGAATAACTATTATCGCGGCCGGACAAATCTTGGCAAATGGCAGGCGGGTTTTAACATGCAGGAGTATTTCGACGAAACGCCATGGGGCCCGCACCATGCTGGAAAGCTGGCAAATGGCGCGGAGAACATCGTGTTTGCCCAGAACCGGTTTGATATTCCCGGCGTGGATGGCGCGCTGATTTCCTTTCTGAACATGGACCTTTCTACGGTTTATGCCAGCGATAACAAGACCACCGCTGGGAAACCGCTCGTGTTGCAAAGTAACTTCGGCCAGACACCGTTACCTTCAATGCCGGCATTACCGGCCGATGCTGATCAGTTCAATTTCTTCGACAAGCCGCCTCAGTATTCGCTTACGCCATAACCGGCCCGGGCCGCCGTCGGTGTCTTGGACGGCGGCCCGGCAGAACGCTTCAATCACGTTTCAATCAAGCGCGGTAAAAACTAAAGCAGCTAAACACCTGTAGATGAAACAAAACGGCGAACCGCTTAATGGCGGTTCGCCGTTTTGTTTTGGTGTGCAGCAGGCAGCCGGCCAGTACTGCCCGGTTTAGTCTCCGCGATATTCGAGCTGGAACTGGGCGTCTTGATCCTGGCCCAGTGTTTTGACTAGCCAAGGCATTGTCGCTTTGAGCGCGGCAGCGAGCGTGTACGGTGGGTTCAGAATGAACATGCCGCTGCCAAACAGACCGAAGCCGCCGCTTGGCGGGCGGCTGACAGTTAGCGACACGTGCAGCCAGTTTTTGCTTTGCAGACGTTTTAACTGGTCAGGAAAACGCTGCGATTCGAGGCGTGTGACCTGCGGGTACCAAACGGCATAGGTGCCGGTTGCAAACCGGCTCAAACATTCTTCGAGGCAATGCAGTGTGCGGGTGTAATCGCGTTTGTCTTCGTATGAAGGGTCGATCAGCACTAGCGCCCGGCGTGGTGGCGGGGGCAGGAGCGCTTTGATGCCCTCAAATCCATCGCCGTCATAGAGCATCGCGCGTCGCCCGGCGTCACGAAAATTATGTCGGAGCACGTCGATTTCGGTGGTGTGCATCTCGAACAGGCGCATCCGGTCTTGCTCGCGCATCAAGCGCCATGCCAGATAGGGCGAACCGGGGTAATAGCGTAGTTGTCCATCAGGGTTGAGTGCTGCGATTTCATCAACATAGGCGGCGAGCGGAGCGGGCAGATCAGTGCGGCTCCAGAGCTTGGCGATGCCGCTTTCGAATTCGCTGGTTTTGGTGGCGTAGCCTTCCTGCAGCGAGTAAACGCCCGCGCCCGCGTGGGTGTCGATGTACCAGTAGCTTTTGTCTTTTTGTCGAAGGTAGTCCAGCAATTGCACGAGGACGGCGTGTTTCAGGACGTCGGCATGATTACCGGCGTGAAAGGCGTGGCGATAGCTGAGCATGTGAAATGGCGAGGCAGGATTAGGGGCGGGGATAGCCGGAGTTCGAAAATCATCGCGCGTGCCGTGCAACGCGTGGCGTATTGTACGCGACGCGCTGCGGGGGTTTCTCGCCAGGCAATGCCTGGTAATGCCGCGTCAAGCCATGCTGGGGGCGTAAAGCGGTGAGTCGAACGCGTTGCACACGAGCTTCATGCACAATAGCAGCGCAAATTTAGGTGCGGCATTCGGCCAGATGGTCTAGTTCTTCTGGCTAGTTTCACGAAATGGCGCGATGAGGTTTGATAGCTTCTTTACTGCACGGAGATTTACGATGACATCACTCAATACCAGCTTGAAGGGCAAGGTGGCGGTTGTAACTGGCGCGGCGAGCGGCATTGGCAAGCAGATCGCCTTGACCTTGTCGCAAGCGGGTGCGGCAGTCGCCATTGCTGATCTGAACCTCGCTGGTGCGAATGCCGTTGCTGATGAGATCCGGCAGGCAGGGGGCCGAGCGCTGGGGGTTGCAATGGATGTCACTAGCGAAAATGCGGTTACCCAGGGCATTGATGCGGTAGCGGCTGAATTCGGTTCAATCGACATCCTGATTTCCAATGCCGGTATCCAGATCGTCAACCCGATCGAAAACTACGCGTTCTCAGACTGGAAAAAAATGCAGGCGATTCACGTCGACGGTGCTTTTCTGACGACCAAAGCAGCGCTCAAGCATATGTACAAGGATGATCGTGGTGGCGTGGTGATCTATATGGGCTCAGTGCATTCGCATGAGGCATCGCCATTGAAGTCCGCGTATGTCACGGCCAAGCATGCGTTGCTGGGCCTGGCGCGCGTGCTGGCCAAAGAGGGCGCTAAACACAACGTGCGCTCGCATGTTGTCTGCCCAGGATTTGTGCGTACGCCACTGGTTGATAAGCAAATCCCGGAGCAGGCGCAAGAATTAGGCATCAGCGAAGAAGAGGTGATTAGCCGCGTCATGCTGGGCAACACGGTCGATGGCGTTTTCACGACGGTCGAAGATGTTGCGCAAACGGTCCTGTTCCTGTCCGCCTTCCCAAGCGCAGCGCTGACCGGCCAGTCATTCGTCGTCAGCCATGGCTGGTATATGCAGTAACCCGGGAGAGAAAGCATGGCGCAACGTAATGTCAGGCGTGCCCGGACCAGCGGCGGGAGTGATGGAGGCGATGGCGGTGGACGTGCTGGCAGTACTGGTGCGGCGGTGCATGGCCCGGGCCGCATCGAATTGCCGCAGTACGAAACGATTGCGTTGATGCTGCAGGGCGGCGGCGCGCTCGGAGCCTATCAGGCTGGGGTTTATCAAGGCTTGAGCGAGGCTGGGATTGAACCTGACTGGCTTGCCGGAATTTCGATTGGCGCGCTCAATACCGCGATCATTGCCGGCAATGCCCCTGAGCTTCGTGTTGCGCGGCTGCGCGAATTCTGGGAAACCATCTGCCAGCCCGCTTATAGCTTGCCGTTGCCCGGGTTTATCGAGCACACGCTGTTCGATTCCACTGATGCGATTCGCAAGGGTTTAACGGTCATGCAGGCGATGGGTGCCATGATCGAAGGGCAAAACGGTTTTTTTGTCCCGCGGTTTCCACCTGTCATTCCGACGCTTTCAGGCGCGCCCGATCAGGCGAGCTATTACGACACGACGCCGCTTAAAGCAACGCTTGAGCGTTTGTGCGATTTCGACCGGATCAATGCTGGTGCAGTCCGGGTATCGGTTGGCGCGGTTAACGTGGGCACGGGTAATTTTGCTTACTTCGATAACCGGAACATACGTTTGCGTGCCGAGCACTTTATCGCGTCAGGTGCTTTGCCGCCGGGTTTTGCTGCGGTGGAAATTGATGGCGACTATTACTGGGACGGCGGGTTGATGTCAAACACTCCGCTGTACGAGGTGATACAGACCACGCCCCGGCATGACACGCTGGCATTTCAGGTTGACTTGTGGAGCGCACGCGGGCCGGTTCCGGACAATCTCGTGGATGTTCAGGGACGCACCAAAGACATTCAGTTTTCCAGCCGCACGCGGCTGGTGACGGACATGCTGCAACGCTCGCAGCGTTTTCGTCATGTGTTGCGTGAAGTGCTTGAGCGCGTTGCGCCCGAATCCCGAGATGATCCTTGGTGCAAGCTGGCAGAAGAGCTATCGAGTGCGAAACGTTATAACGTGATCCATCTGATTTACCGGCACAAGGAATACGAAGGGCATTACAAGGATTATCAGTTCGGCCTGTCGACGATGCGCGCGCATTGGCAAAGTGGTCTGGATGATATTCGCCAGTCGTTGGCTCAGCCTGGATGGCTCGCGTTACCGGATAACGATGCGGGTTTTGTAACGCATGATATCCACCGGGATAGCCGCTGAGTTCGAGCGTTCGCCTCAACAGCAGCAGTTAAGTAAACGGCACCCGGGTGTTTCAAATTGCCAGCAGGCGTTGGATTGATGTCCAACGCCTGCTGGCAATTCAGTTCACCGGAGCGCCGTTTGAAGTTTGAATCCAGCCAGACGGGATCTGGCCGGAATGGTTTTTACTTCAGCACATGGGCAATGGCATTGGCCACCACGTCCAGGTTACGTGTATTGAGCGCGGCGACACAGATCCGGCCGGTGCTCACGGCATAGATGCCGAACTCTTCTCGCAGACGGTCTACCTGCGCGGCTGTCAGCCCTGAATAAGAGAACATGCCGCGCTGTGCGTTGACGAAGCTGAAGTCACGTGCGACGCCAGCCGCTTGCAGGCGTGCCACCAGGCCATGGCGCATCGCGCGAATCCGGTCGCGCATTTCGCCAAGCTCTGCATCCCACATCGCGCGCAGTTCTGGCGAACCCAAGACTGCCGCGACGACCGAGCCGCCATGGGTTGGCGGGTTGGAGTAGTTCGTGCGGATCACTCGTTTGAGTTGCGATAGCACCCGGGCGGTTTCTTCTTTGCTGCCTGTGATGATTGACAGCGCACCAACGCGCTCGCCATAGAGCGAGAACGATTTCGAAAACGAAGACGAGATAAAGGCATTCAGGCCGGACGCGGCGAAGAGGCGTACCGCGGCGGCGTCCGCTTCGACGTTTTCGCCAAAGCCCTGATAGGCGATATCGAGGAAGGGCACCAACTGGCGTGCCTTGACCACGGCGACGACCTGTTGCCACTGTTCGGCCGAAAGATCGACGCCTGTTGGGTTGTGGCAGCAGGCATGCAACACCACGATCGTGCCGGCAGCGTAGCTGTTCAGTGCGTCGAGCATGGCGTCGAAATTGACGCCGCTTGTTTTTGCGTCGTAGTAAGGATAGGCAACGACTTCGAAGCCTGCTCCTTCGAACAGCGCGCGATGATTTTCCCAGCTTGGATCGCTGATGGCGACTTTGACATTGGGGTTCACGCGCTTGAGGAAATCGGCACCGATTTTTAGCGCACCGGTGCCGCCTATCGCCTGGGCGGTGACAACTTGCCCGGCCGCCAGCAGGGGGGAGTCGTTGCCCAGCAGCAGTTTTTGCACTGCGGCATCGTAGGCTGCGATGCCTTCGATAGGCAGATAGCCGCGCGGCAGTGCCGCTTCAACCCGGGCTTTTTCCGCCTCGCGCACGGCGCGCAGCAACGGAATCTTGCCTTCTTCGTTGGTATAGACACCTACTCCCAGATTCACTTTGGTCGTGCGGGTATCGGCGTTGAAGGCTTCATTGAGACCCAGGATTGGGTCGCGGGGGGCAAGTTCGATGGCGGAAAAAAGGGACATGATGGTTCGGCAGTAGTGGAAAGAAGAGGGGGTTCCAGTGCGACCGTCCGGCGCACCATGCCTGATTTCTGTGAAAGGTGCGGAGCATGGAAAAGCGGATGGAGGCGACGCGTGGAGTGCAGCGCAGCATTGTAGCGAATCCCGGTTAAATATTTCGCTGCATGCGTTATCCACTCGCGACTTTTTAATCCTCTCCACGGCATATCAGGTTCCGATTTTCAGGGCGCTATAAAACTTCGAAACTCCGATGCGCGCCGTGAATCGGGCGCTAGCCTAAAGCGGTTAATTTCAGGATAGGCCAGTGACGCCCGCGCCAGATTCACAGCGCGGCCCGCCTGCAATTGGGCAAAACGCTAGAATGGCCGTTTGCCTGTTTCTGGCCGGGAGCCGCATTTATGTCCGAACATCGCACACGTGACGCTGCCGAAACGCACGACGAGGCTAAATTCATCTCGTTTGAGGGCTCTCCATTCCAGCTTTATCAGCCATTTGAACCGGCTGGCGACCAGCCCACCGCGATCAATACGCTGGTTGAAGGCGTCGAAGATGGCTTGTTGTTCCAGACGTTGCTAGGCGTGACCGGTTCAGGCAAAACCTTCACGATGGCCAATACGATTGCGCGGCTTGGCCGCCCGGCGATTGTGTTCGCGCCGAATAAGACCCTGGCGGCGCAGCTTTACTCGGAGTTTCGAGAATTTTTCCCGCGCAATGCTGTTGAATATTTCGTTTCGTATTACGACTATTACCAGCCCGAAGCGTACGTGCCGCAGCGCGACCTGTTCATCGAAAAAGACTCTGCGATTAACGAGCATATCGAGCAGATGCGGCTGTCCGCGACTAAAAGCCTGATGGAACGGCGCGATGTGGTGATTGTGGCGACCGTTTCTGCGATTTACGGTATTGGCAATCCGTCTGAGTATCACCAGATGATTCTGACCTTGCGCAGCGGCGACAAAATTAGCCAGCGCGAGATTATCGGGCGGTTGATTGCAATGCAGTACAGCCGCAACGAGACCGATTTTCAGCGCGGCACGTTCCGGGTTCGCGGCGACACGATTGATATTTTCCCGGCTGAACATGCCGAAATGGCCGTCCGTATCGAGCTTTTTGATGACGAGGTCGAAACCTTGCAGCTGTTCGATCCGCTGACCGGCCGCGTGAGGCAGAAAATTCCGCGTTTCACGGTCTACCCCTCGTCGCATTACGTGACCCCGCGCGAGACCGTGATGCGGGCCATCGAGACGATCAAGGACGAATTGCGTGAGCGGCTCGAATTTTTTTATCAGGGCGGCAAGCTGGTCGAAGCCCAACGGATTGAGCAACGTACGCGTTTTGATCTTGAGATGTTGCAGGAGCTGGGCTTTTGCAAAGGCATTGAAAACTACTCCCGGCATTTTTCTGGCGCGTTGCCTGGCGAGCCGCCGCCTACGCTGATCGACTATTTGCCGTCTGATGCGCTGATGTTGCTGGACGAGTCGCATGTGCTGATTGGCCAGCTCAACGGTATGTACAACGGCGATCGCGCGCGCAAGGAAAACTTGGTCGATTACGGCTTTCGGTTGCCATCGGCGCTGGACAACCGGCCGCTCAAGTTCGCTGAATTCGAGCGCAAGATGCGCCAGATCGTTTTTGTTTCGGCGACACCGGCCGATTACGAACGCAAAACCTCTAGCCAGGTGGCTGAGCAGGTGGTGCGTCCCACGGGCCTGGTTGATCCGATGATCGAGGTACGTCCGGCGAGCACCCAGGTCGACGACGTGCTGTCGGAGATTCACGAGCGGGTCAAGGCGGGGGACCGGGTGCTGGTGACGGTGCTGACCAAGCGCATGGCCGAGCAATTGACCGACTTCCTTGCAGAACATGGCGTCAAGGTGCGTTATCTGCACAGCGATATTGATACCGTGGAGCGAGTCGAGATCATCCGCGATCTGCGCTTGGGCACCTTTGACGTGCTGGTCGGGATTAACCTGCTGCGCGAAGGGCTGGACATTCCTGAGGTGTCGCTGGTAGCGATTCTGGATGCTGATAAAGAAGGCTTTTTGCGCGCGGAACGCTCGTTGATCCAGACCATTGGCCGTGCCGCGCGGAATGTGAATGGCCGGGCGGTGCTGTATGCCGACCGGATTACCGATTCAATGCGGCGTGCGATTGACGAAACCGAGCGGCGGCGCGCCAAGCAGATCGCCTTCAACGAAAAAATGGGCATCACGCCGCGCGGTGTAGTGAAGCGCATCAAGGACATCATTGATGGCGTCTATAACGTTGACGAAGCGCGGGCCGAGCTGAAAGAGCAGCAACAACGGGCCAGGTTTGAAGACATGTCTGAAAAGCAACTGGCCAAAGAGCTCAAGCGGCTGGAAAAACAAATGATGGAGCACGCGAAAAATCTCGAATTTGAGCAGGCGGCTCAGACACGCGATCAGCTTGCGCTATTACGTGAGCGCGTATTTGGTGCCAACGTCGGCGACCATATCAACAGCACAAAATGATGTGATTCGCATGATCTGGCACTAAGACTGAACCTCGCCAGAAGGCACTCCAACCTTCTGAAATCCTTACAGGGCAAGGTTTTGCGGCAATCCGCATGGTTCTCTATGGGGAAGAGTGCTAAACTTTCCAATTATTGAGAATTGTTCGCATTAGCGTTTTTATTGCTTTCGCAAAAAGCGTTCACGTTCTCATTTTTTGGCAATGTGTTTGGCAATGTTTGGCCATTGTCCTGGGCGCGTTGCTTGCGGCGCGTCTCTCTTCCTCCCAGTCTGATCTATCAGGAGTTTCAATGCGGGTTTCCTCATATTTGTGCGGTGGCATTGCTGCCGCTGCTGCTGTCGTTGCGTTGTCGGCCAGTGCCGCCGAGTATCCGATTGGCAAGCAGCAGATTCAGGGTGGTATGGAGATCGGAGCGGTGTATTTGCAGCCGATCACGATGGAACCAGAAGGAATGATGCGCAAAGCGTCGGATTCCGACATTCACCTTGAGGCGGATATCCATGCGGTGAAGAATAATCCGACCGGTTTCGCCGAAGGCGACTGGATGCCTTACCTGCAGGTGCGCTACGAACTGTCGAAAGCCGGTTCGAAAGAGGTGCAAAAGGGCGATTTGATGGCAATGGTCGCCAGCGATGGTCCTCATTACGGCGACAACGTGAAGCTCGCCGGCCCAGGCAAATATCATCTGAAGCTGTTTATTGCACCGCCGTCACAGACGGGCCACATGGCATTTGGCCGTCACGTCGACAAGGAAACAGGCGTAGGTCCGTGGTTCAAGCCGTTTGAGCTGAACTACGATTTCACCTTCGCCGGGATTGGCAAGAAGGGCGGGTATTGATTGAGAATCGAGATCGCCGTTACCGGCGATCCGGCGGCATGCAGCGCGCGCGGCATGCCGCGTTTTCAGGAAGGGCATATGGAATTCAAAAAAATATTGACGATGGTTGCCCTCGCGGGATCGTGCGCTGGCATCGCGCACGCTGCCGATCTGCCGACATTCCAGCTGGAAATGAAGGACGGCAAGCTCAATCCGGCACGCATCGAAGTCCCAGCGGGCCAGCGCATCAAGATTGAAGTGCGCAATACCGGCAAAGGTGCGGCTGAATTCGAGAGCTTGCAGTTGCGCAAAGAAAAGGTGCTCGCTCCAGGGGCGGATTCATTTGTTGTCATTGCTCCGCTATCGCCGGGCGAATATAAATTTTTCGATGACTTTCACCAGCAGGCGCAAGGCGTGATTGTCGCCAAATAGTGGCGGTTTGAGAGCGCCTGGCGCTTATTGAGTGTGGGAGGTTTTCGATGGGTCAGGTGTTGTTTGTTGTGTGGCGGGAAAGTGTCGAGGCGCTGCTGGTCGTCGGCATTTTGTACGCATGGCTGAAGAACGGTGACGCGGATGCACGGCGGGGTTTGCCGTATTTGTGGGCGGGTGTTGCCGTGGGCATTCTGGCTGCCGTGGCGCTGGGTGCTGCATTGATCGGTTTTACCGAGGTGCTGTCAGGTGACGCACAAGATTATTTCCAGACGGCGATGGTACTGGTGGCCTGCGTGCTGATTGTTCAGATGGTGCTCTGGATGAAGCAGCATGGCCGCACGCTCAAGCGTGATATGGAACAGACGCTGCAAAAGAGCCGGCAGGATGCGAACTGGTGGGGTGTCGCGGTGTTGGTGGCGCTGGCGATTGCCCGTGAAGGCAGCGAAACGGTCATCTTTCTGTATGGCCTGGGTTTTGGTCAGTCGGGGCACATCGATCAGGCCCAGATGCTCGCTGTTGTGCTGGGTCTCGCGTTGGCATTCCTGACGTTTTATGTGCTTCAACTGGGTGGCAAGTTCTTTTCGTGGCGGCTCTTTTTCCGGGTCACCGAGATCATGTTGCTGTTTCTTGGCGCGGGCCTGTTTCAGACGGGGGTCGACAAACTGATCGACAAGGAAATTTTGCCGACGTTGATCGACCAGGTATGGAATACCTCTGCGCTGCTTGATGATTCAGGCACGCTGGGCTCGCTGGTGGCCACGCTCACCGGCTATCGGGCTCATCCAGCATTGATGAATCTGCTGGCATATGCGGCTTACTGGCTCGTGGTGTATTTACTGGTGCGCCGTGCAAACCGCGGGCCAGCACAACGAGCCGCAGGGCATACAGCATGAGTCAGGTTTTAAGCCGCCCTGGCCGCTCCAGCCGGCTGGCTGCCGCTGGGCAATGGATGCAGCGCCACGGCTCGTTGATCCGTGGCATCCAGTGGGGCGTTGTCGCTGTCTATCTTTTTTTGATTCTCGTCCCGGTATTCATGCCGTTACCAGACGAAACCGCGCATCTCTGGAATAACCTCACGCTTGCTGCCCAGTTTGTTTTCTGGGGCATCTGGTGGCCATTTGTGCTGCTGTCGATGGTCATGCTTGGGCGTGTGTGGTGCGGGGTGCTTTGTCCCGAAGGGGCGTTGGCTGAATTTGCCAGCAAATATGGCCGGGGTTGGGCCATTCCGCGCTGGATGCGCTGGGGCGGCTGGCCTTTCGTTGCTTTTGGCCTGACGACGATCTATGGCCAGATGGTTAGCGTTTATCAGTATCCGCGAGCGGTTTTGCTGGTGCTGGGTGGCTCGACGCTTGCCGCGATGATTATCGGTTTGCTGTATGGACGTGAAAAGCGCGTCTGGTGCAAATATCTGTGTCCGGTGAATGGCGTTTTTTCGTTGTTGTCCCGGCTCGCGCCCTTTCGCTACAAGGTTGACGAAGATGCGTGGCGTCGCTCATATACCGAAGGCGAGCATGGGCATCGCGTGATTCCGGTGAATTGCGCGCCGCTCGTGCCGTTGCGCAATATGAAAGGTGCGGCGGATTGCCATATGTGCGGCCGCTGCAGTGGCCACCGTGATGCGATTGCGCTGACATGGCGTGCTCCATCGCAAGAGGTAGTTGAGCTGGGCGACAAGCATGCCAGTGCCTGGGATACGGCGCTTATCTTGTATGGTCTGCTGGGCATTGCGCTCGGCGCATTTCACTGGACTGGGTCACCCTGGTTTATCTCGCTAAAAACGTTTTTTGCTACCTGGTTGATTGACCATGATATTACCTGGCCGCTCCAGACGAACGTGCCATGGTTTCTGTTTACTCATTACCCCGAGCAAAACGATGTGTTTTCGTGGCTCGACGGGACGATGGTGATCGGCTACATCCTGGCGACCGCACTGGTATATGGCACGACGCTGTTATTTTTGCTGGCTGGTGCAACGCAGATGCTGGGGCGTTTTGCCATGATGCGGCTGCATCACCTGGCGCAGGGGCTGATTCCAATTGCTGGCGCGGGGGTATTTCTTGGGCTTTCAGCGACCACGCTTTCGCTGCTGCGCGCGGAACATGTGTCGTTGTGGTGGGCCTCGGATATGCGGATCTCGCTTCTGGTCGTGGCGAATATCTGGAGCGCCTGGCTGGCGTGGCTCGTGACACGCCGGTATAGCGCGACACTGCTTCAGCGTGGACTGGCAATGGTCTGGTTCATGGCTGCGCTGGCGGTTGTGGATAGTGCCTGGTGGCTGATGTTTTGGGGCTGGACGGGTTAAGCCAACAGTGACCTGTTTTTACACAAGGTAGCGATGAAAACTAAACTGGTTTTGACAGATTCTGACGTCAAAAAAATGGCAAGTGCGGCTGAAGCACATGCCGTGTCGAATCAATGGAATGTCACCATCACGATTTTCGATGATGGCGGCCACTTGCTTTACTTGCACCGGATGGACAATGTCGCGCCCAGCACGGTTGAAATGGCAATGGGTAAAGGACGCACGGCGGTGCTTGGGCGGCGCGAAAGCAAAGTCTATGAAGAGATCGTGCAACAAGGGCGTATTTCTTTTTTGAGTGCACCTTTATCGGCAATGGTGGAAGGCGGGGTGCCAATCGTGGTTGAAGGGGCGGTGGTGGGTGCGATTGGTGTGTCCGGAGTGAAGTCGGATCAGGATGCAGCGATTGCCCGCGCGGGGATTGCCGCGCTGGGGATGGCTTGATCCTTTGGCTCTAAGGCATCTAAGGTGCAAATGCATAAATAAAAACACCGGAATGACGGATGATCATTCCGGTGTTTTAACAACTAAAAGCTAAAGAAAACTATAGCGATCAGGCGGTGTCCGGAGATGGAGCGCCTGCATTGCAGTGAGAACCAAAAAAATGGCCTGGCTGGCTGCGACGGCTGGCTTGGTGTTTGCACGAAGGGGTCTAGATCTCGCGTGCAAGCCGTCGTGGCTGGCTAATGCCAACACCTCTCTGGGAGGTGGTCCCCACAATACCTGGTGTTACTTCGTCAAAATCAGCTTGCCTAGCCGTGTTGAGCGAAGTTGATAGGTTTCGCCGTTATGCATGATGCTGATATGGCTAAGACCTTGAAGCAGCGTGTTGCTGTTAATTACTTTCGAACTTGCAACGGGTGTTGTTGCAGGAGTGGTGCGGGCTGGTCTGGAGCGGCTGGTTAGCGCCGAAGCCGTTGAACGACGTAGGTTAAGCGTGGAAGAGCGGGTCTGTTCAGTCATTCTGGGCTTCAGGTTGATGAGTCGATGAACCAATTCTAAATGATAATCGTTCCTATTCGCAAGAACGCAAAATTCATCGGATCTTCTTTTCAATAGCCAGACAAATGACTACCTGGATGGTGACGCGTCTTTGGCAAAGGCCTATGCCGGGTAGCGTTGCCAGAGGCTAGGGCAACTCTGTGTGCTTTGCCCGGCCGCAGGCTGCCTGCCGGGCGTGGTGTTATGACGCGATAGATGGCGTCTTAATGCAGCGCGTCAGGATGGCCATTGCCCTGAACGTATTGCCGAATCAACCGGACGGTGTCGAGATCTGCCTCGTAATAGGCTGACTTGACGATTTCCTGGGTCTGGATGGCATCCTGGTGGTCGGCCACGGGCAGTGTCGTGCTGTAGTTGAAGCGCAAGAACAACTGCGATGGTTCGGGTTGTTCGATCGTCATGGTGAGTGAGCCGCCGACATAGGTTTCAGTCGCTTGAATGTCATAGCGCACTTTTTCATGGTGCGAGAGCGTCACACGGTCATGGACGATGATCTTGCCGTAGTGCAGTTCGCGTTCCAGCGTGGTTTGGGTTCGTGACACGATCGTGCAGCTGTCGAGCCCGACAACAAACAATTGTGGTTGCTCGGCGCGTAATTTCAGCCCTTCCCAGAGTTGCTCGCGCGTCATGGGTTCGATGAGCAGGTTCAGTGGATCGTTGATCTGGATTAAGTGTTCGAAATTCAAGGCAACAGTTTCCTCTTAAAGCTGGGCCATCCAGGTGGTGGCCCATTGATGCGGGGGCGTTACGGGGGAAGATTCAGGCCAGCGCGAGACCGCTTCTGATGGAGATCGGATGGGCCAGAATTTTATGGACCGGACAGGCATTGGCGATTTGCAATAGCCGTTCTCGTTGCTCATCGGACAGTTGGCCTTCGAGCACGATGCTGCGCTCGATGATGGTGCTCTCGTTGTGATTGCTATCAAGCGTCAACGTGATACGGACATCGTCAAGCGGCCAGCCTTTGCGTTGCGCGTACATCTTTAACGTAATGGAGGTGCAGGCACCGAGGCTGGAGAGCAAAAGCGCGATGGGCGTTGGGCCACGGTCGCCGCCGCCATCGGTTTCGGGTTCATCCGAGAACCACGTATGTGAGCCGTCATCAAGGGCGACCTTGAAATTCGTCGAACTGATCTGTGCCGTCACGCTGGAGGTGGCCATACTCGCTCCTTCCTGTAAGGGGTGCCGCACGGCGGGGCCCGTGCGGCAAGAAGTGGCATTGTGAACGAAATTGATGCCCTTGGTGCCTTGTTGCGGCAACGTTAGCCGGGAGCTCCAGAGGGCCAGGAACCAAGGGGCGAGTTTTACAGGAGGCGTGATGGTACGGCTGTGAGGCCTTGGCGTGATGGGTCCTCAATGGGTCTCGCGCCTCCACGCCGCTGAACAGAACGACGGCATTTTGCCGGCATATCACCACTCATTCGGAGGTATTGCGGTGCCAGGCAGGACAAGCGCATTCGTGCGTCTTGGGCACGCGCACCTGGCACGCTTCAGGGTCATAAAAAAGGAAAAGAGGAAATATAAATTTTTAAACAAAACGCTATTATTGGGGCCGCTTTTAGCGTTAATCGTCACTGAATGACATTAGATTGCTCTAATGGATGGAACGACAAAATGAAAATTGATTCACATAACCTGAACGACTTGATGTATTTCTCGCAAGTTGTTGAGCATGGGGGATTTTCCGCTGCTGAGCGGGAACTGGGTATTTCCAAGTCACGCTTGTCACGACGGCTGACCGAACTGGAAGCGTCGCTGGGGGTGCGTTTGCTGCAGCGCTCGACTCGCAAGCTCGCGCTAACCGAAGCGGGGCAAATGTTCTATCAGCACTGTCAGGCGATGCTTCTGGAGGCGCAGGCTGCGGTCAATGTGGTGCAGCAACTGCGCTCATCGCCACGAGGCACGGTTCGGGTGAGCGTGCCGGTCACTATTGCCCAGACCATTTTGTCGCAGATTTTGCCGCAGTTTATGCAGCGCTACCCAGAAGTGCGCGTGGCTATGCGAGTAACGAATCGCGTGGTTGATCTGTATGAAGATGCCATTGACGTTGCGTTGCGCGTGCGCTCGGTGCCTCCGGAGAACGCGAATATTATTGTGCGGCCGCTTTGGCGTACCCGGCAGATGCTGGTGGGCGCGCCGAACCTGCTCGATCAGCATCCGCTACCGTTGCAGCCGGATGACCTGGATCATTTCGACACGCTGGACACCCCAACGGGGGACGGCCGCCATGTGTACAACCTGATTGCGCCTGATGGCACCTATCACGTGCATGAGCATGAGCCGCGTCTGGTGAGTGCTGACATGATGACTTTGCGTGCCGCCGTGCTAGCCGGTATTGGGATCGCCGCGCTGCCAGAAATCATGTACAGCGCCGCATTGCGTTCGGGGCAGCTCTCGCCCGTGATGCCTGGCTGGACGTTGCCGGTGCCGCAGCTTTACGCCGTATTTTTGTCACGTAAGGGGATGGCGCCGGCCGTGCGGGCATTCGTCGATTATCTGGTTGAAATGCTTGATCCCGATGGCGGCAAATATGTGGAACAGGAATGCCCTGAACTCACACCGATGCCGCCTACTCCGGCACCTTGATGCGCTTTCGCCATGAATGCCGAATGTGCGATCAGCACATTCAATGGTTGTTTGCTTGTATCGGGATATTGCTGCGCCTATATTGAAATTCCTTTCGCTAAGGAGTGTTTCTTATGCGGGAATTGATGGCCGCTATCATAGCGAGTCTCATAGGGCTGACCGCGCTGTCCGTGCCAATCACGGCTGCCGCATGTAGTGATACTGGTGCTTCAAACGCTGCAAAAGGCCAGTGATCCTGCCGCCCGAAGGCGCCGAGTGCGCAAAAAAAGGCCTTCATCGTTTCTGATGAAGGCCTTTTACTTTGTGCGCGGGCTGAAGCGCTTCCTGGGCGGGGCCCCGATTTAGTTAGTGGCTTTCCGGCTGGGTGACGAAACCTATTTTGGTCATGCCACCGGCTTGGGCTGCGGACATGACCTTCGCTACGTTTTCATAGGCTACTTTACGGTCGGCATTCAGATGCAGTTCAGGTTGTGGGCTCGCCTGAGCCGCTGCTGCAATTTTCTCGCGCAAGGTGTCTTCGTTTACCGGTTGTGCATCCCACAGCACGGTGCCATCCGCCTGGACGGAAACATTCACTTGGGCGGGTTTGGTGTCTTCTTTCTGGCTACTGGCGTGTGGCAGGTCAATTTTTACGGCATGCCGTATCACCGGAATAGTCACCATAAAAACGATCAGCAGCACCAGCATGACGTCAACGAGCGGCGTCATGTTGATTTCGTTCATCAGGCCATCGTCGTCGTCGCTGGCAAAAGGGCTCATAGCCATCTGGAGTCTCGTCTGAATCAGTTGCTGTGGGCAGTGGCGAGGCGCAGGCCGTCTTTGCGCCGGGAAGATGACAGGCGGGCCCCCGTCACGAAGAAGGCGTGCAGACCGTGAGCAAAGCGGTTCAGCTTGCTGACGATGCCTTTATTCGCACGTGTCAGCGCGTTGTAGCCCAGCACCGCTGGAATCGCAACAAACAGGCCGAATGCCGTCATGATGAGTGCCTCGCCGACTGGACCTGCCACCTGGTCAATCGACGATTGACCCGTTGCGCCAATGGTCAGCAGCGCATGGTAGATGCCCCAGACCGTGCCAAACAGCCCAACGAACGGCGCAGTGCTGCCAATCGACGCGAGAATGGCGAGGCCGCTTTGCATGCGGGCTACGCTGTCGTCCATGGTGTCTTTCAGGCAGCGTGTAATCCAGTCGGAGACATCCATCCGGTCATGCAGATGGGGCTGAGTCTGGTGGTGGTGATCGGCGGCTTCCTGACCTGCCAGCGCCAGTGCCAGAAATGGATTGTTTTGCGGTGTTGAGGTGTCGTGACCGAGCTTGCGGATGCCATCGGCGAAATCGTCGGAGTGCCAAAATGCCTGCTCGGCGTCCTGGGTCAGACGCTTCAGGCGGAAAACATTCCAGCCTTTGATGACGATCACACTCCATGACAACACTGACATGATGAGAAGTGCCAGCGCAATGCTGCACGTCACAAAATCGCCCTGCGCCCAAACGTGCGCTAAACCATAGTTCTGCATTGAAATTCCTTTGCGTGGAGTCGGTTGCCTGTTTCAGTCTTTCAGACCGAATTCAAAAGGTTGGGTGTACATGGCCCGGATCGGCGCGCCATTTTCAACATACGGACGGCATGAACTGGCGCGCATCGCAGACATGGCAGCATCATCCAGCCGGCTGTAACCACTGCTTTTTTTGAGTTCGATGCTCTCGATCTTGCCGGTTAAACCAACAACGAACCGGACATGCGCTGTGCCGCTTTCGCCGCGGCGTTGCGACAGTGCCGGGTAAGCGGGCTGGATAATGTTGCAGTCGAGGTGCGCGACGTTCTTGGGCGCGCTTAACGCCATCGTTGGCTGGCCCGTGGCGGGAGCCCCGGCAGCGGTGGCCGCAGGGGCTGTTGCTGCCGTTGGCGCGGGTGTCGGTTCTGGTGCTGCAAGCGCGTTAGGTGATGGCGCGGCGGCTTCTGGTAGTGGCGTCGGGGTTGGCTTGGCGATCGGCGTTGGGCGCGGCTGGACTTTTGGTTTGGCGACCGGCGTGGGCGGGGTCGGAGCAGGTGGTGTTGGCGTCGACTGGATAGCGAGCGGCGCTGCTGTCGCGGCTGGGCTGAGCAGTTCGGCTGTGATGGTGCGAGATTCGATTGGGCGAGGCGCAAGATCGTTGCGGGCATTCAGCAGGAACGCGAGTAACCCGGCATGGAGAGCCAGAACGGCAACGATGGCTGCGACGACGCGAGCATTCATCCGGTCGGCCCAGACGGCCGGAGAGGCAGAGGAAGAAGCCTGCATATTAGCGTGGCCGGACGTGGTGAATACAGCCCTTCAGATAGTGCGGGGTCATTTTCGGAATATCAGCAATGAAATGCATAGAGTGGTCATAAAGCCGATCAGCAGTTCCATCTCGAACTCCATTCAGGATGAGAGCGGTCGCTGGCTGTGAAACAGGCGGCTTGCAGACGGCATGCACTGGCTAACAGGATGTAGCGGGTGCGGGTGAGGTGAAAGGCGGTGTGGTGCGGGTATCAGATGTATCAGGCGGCTTTCTGGTGATAAAACGTCACAGGCACTGGATACGATGAGTGCTCAACGCCGCAGCGGCTGGCGCACACGCCTGTTTGTGCCATGACGTCACGCACTGACTCTTCGCATTTGCCGCAGCATGTGGCGACGCCAAGTTCGAATTGAAGCTCGTCAAACGTATCCGCGCCTTCTGCAATAGAGGCGCGGATTTTTCGGTCAGAAACAGATTTGCACACACAGACAATCATGATAGAGCGCAATAGATAACGTTAATGCGAATTATTATCATTATGTTTTGCGGGTTTGGCAAGCCCGGTGCTGGAATTTTTGTAACAGAGCCTTGTGCAGCGGCGGTCTGGGGCTGCTTTGGGTGCAGTCAGAAGGGCGCTGCGGGTTATGCGGTATGGATATTCGGGGTATGGGTCCGGCGCGAAGGGATGGTGATCTGCTCTACCGGGGCGTCGATGTGCAGTAGTAACGCAGCGAGCTGACGCTGGTGCGCGCCGTCGCTGGTCGAGCAAAACCGTGGCAGGCTGACAGGGGCCTGGTGGGGCTGGGCGCGCTGGATATCGGCGCGCAGCGCTTGCTGCTCGAGGATGCGTTCCAGTTGCCGGGCAATGGCGACGCTGGTGTCGATCAGCGTGAGCCGCTCGCCCGCGATATCGCGGATGGCCGCATCGAGAAAGGGATAGTGCGTACAGCCCAGCACGAGGGTGTCGGCCCCAGCGTCGAGCATCGGTTGCAGATAGCTGCGCAGTAACGCGCGTAAGGTGCTGGAACTGATATCGCAACGTTCGATGGCCTGGACCAGGCCGTGGCCTGGCTGGCAGAGAAACCGGCAGCCGGACGCATATTGAGTCAGTAAGGCTTCAAAGCGCGCGCTGCGTAACGTGGCCTGCGTGGCGAGGACGCCCACGATGCGGGTTTGTGACACCAAGGCTGCGGGTTTGATGCCAGGCTCAACGCCTACCAGCGGAATCGCTAGTTGCTCGCGGACGATGGCAATGGATTGCGCCGTCGCTGTGTTGCAGGCCACCACTAGCGCTTTGGCCCCTTGCGCGATGAGCCATTGGCCAATGGCGAGTGTCCGGTCGGTGATGAAATCGTCGTCGCGTTCGCCATAGGGGGCGTAGAGCGAATCGGCGACATAGATCAAGGCTTCATTGGGCAAGTGGGCCCTGATGGCTCGCAGTACGGACAAGCCTCCTAACCCGGAATCAAAAATCCCGACCGGCGCGGCACCCGGCGATGCCTTGATCTGTGTCGATGCGGCGCTGGACGCGGTATCGCACACGGGTGAGATCAGGGCTTCGGCAGGAAGCAGCGGTGAGGCTGTGCCGGGCGTGGCGGTCATGATGGGGTCATAAACTGGGGTGATAAGCAATGCAACGCAGCAGCGCTGCCGCCGCGGCAATGCCAGTCAAGCGCCAGAAATCAGCCACGCCATCAGATGAACGTGGGCTGATGCTGGCAGATGCTTGATGGGCTAATGCTTAAGCGTCGAGCGTCATCGCTGATTGCTGGTAATTCTGAATGCCGATTTTGTCGATCAGATCAATTTGTGTTTCTAGCCAGTCGATATGCTCTTCTGTGTCGTCGAGAATTTTCGTAAAGAGTTCGCGCGAAATAAAATCGCGTACTGATTCGCAATACACAATGGCTTCCTTGCAAGTGTTTTGCGAAATTTTTTCAAGCTTCAGGTCGCATTCCAGAATTTCTTTGGTTTCTTCGCCGATCAGCAGCTTGTGCAGATCTTGCAGATTCGGCAGGCCGTCCAGCATGAAAATGCGTTCGATCAGCCAGTCAGCATGCTTCATTTCACCGATGGATTCGTCATATTCGTGCTTGCCGAGCTTTTCGAGACCCCAGTGCCGGTACATGCGTGCATGCAGGAAATACTGGTTGATGGCAGTCAGTTCGTTCTTCAACTGGGCGTTCAGATATTCGATAACTTTTTTGTCGCCTTGCATGATTCTTCCTTTTTGATTATGGGGATTTTGAATGCCCAGCCACAATAAACGTCGAGCCTGAAAAAGCCAAGACCCTGGCGCATGGATGGTGACATTCGTCGGGCGTGCCGGACAGCTTGTGCACGTTGGGAAAGAAGCCGGGGCACGTTACCCCGGCGGCTGCTTTACTCGGGTAGTCCTTAATTCGGGTTGATGCGGCTCAGGCGGAGATGGCCTGCAGTCCGGCAATTTTTGCCTGCCATTCTTTTGGCCCGGTCTGATGGACCGAGGTGCCGGTTGAATCAACCGCGACGGTGACCGGCATGTCCTGAACTTCAAATTCGTAAATGGCTTCCATGCCGAGGTCTTCGAATGCCAGCACTTTGGCGCTGCGAATCGCCTTCGACACCAGATAGGCCGCGCCACCCACTGCCATCAGATACGCCGCCTGATGCCGCTTGATCGCCTCGATGGCGACGGGGCCGCGTTCGGCTTTGCCGATCATCGAAATCAGACCTGTCTGCGCCAGCATCATCTCGGTGAACTGATCCATTCGTGTGGCAGTGGTGGGGCCGGCTGGGCCCACCACTTCGTCGCGCACCGGGTCGACTGGGCCGACGTAATAAATCACGCGGTTGGTGAAATCAACCGGCAATTTTTCGCCTTTGGCCAGCATGTCGGCGATCCGCTTGTGTGCTGCATCGCGGCCGGTCAGCATCTTGCCCGAGAGCAACAGCGTCTGGCCTGGTTTCCAGGCGGCGACTTGTTCAGGGGTCAAGGTGTTGAGGTCGACACGCTGGCTGGTTTCGGTGTTGGCCACCCATTCGACTTTGGGCCAGGCATCTAGCGAAGGCTGTTCAAGCTTGGCAATGCCAGAGCCGTCGAGCGTGAAGTGGGCGTGACGCGTGGCAGCGCAATTGGGAATGATGGCCACGGGTTTGCTGGCGGCATGCGTAGGGGCCGCCATGATCTTCACGTCGAGCACGGTGGCGAGGCCGCCCAGCCCTTGGGCACCAATGCCCAGCGCGTTGACTTTTTCGTGCAGCTCGATGCGCATCGCTTCAATCCAGTCTCGTGGACCACGCGCGATGACGTCCTGAATATCAATGGCATCCATCAGCGACTCTTTGGCCATCACCATTGCTTTTTCAGCCGTGCCGCCGATGCCGATTCCCAGCATGCCAGGCGGGCACCAGCCCGCGCCCATCAGTGGCACGGTCTTGAGCACCCAGTCGACGATGGAATCCGATGGATTCAGCATGGCGAACTTGGTCTTGTTTTCTGAGCCGCCGCCCTTGGCAGCAACCTGCACATCCACTTTGTCGCCGGGCACGATTTCGTAGTGAATCACGGCCGGCGTGTTGTCCTTGGTGTTTTTTCGCGCGCCGTCAGGCGGGCTCACGATGGATGCGCGCAGCACGTTGTCCGGATTGGTGTAGCCGCGGCGCACGCCTTCGTTAATCATGTCGGTCACGCTCAGCGTAGCGCCGTCCCAGCGGACATCCATGCCTACCTTGACGAAGATCGTGACGATCCCGGTGTCCTGGCAAATCGGTCGGCGCCCTTCGGCACACATGCGGCTATTGGTCAGGATTTGCGCAATGGCGTCTTTTGCTGCGGGGCTTTGCTCACGTTCGTAAGCGCGGCCAAGCGCCTGGATGTAATCGAGCGGGTGGTAATAGCTGATGTGTTGAAGCGCATCAGCAATGCTCTGAATCAGATCTTCCTGTTTGATGACGGTCATGACGGGCTCGTTGGGGACGGGGGCAACTGGTATATGCCGGGTTCTCGACAGGAACGCGGTCAGTTCTGCGGATTCGCCGGGGCAGCGTGAGGTTCGCTGGCCGGTTCATGGAAATGCTCGGGATGGGTATGCGTGGTCAGGCGGTCAACCCACGCCATGATTAGTGCAGAGGCGAGGAACGCGATATGGATGATGACCTGCCACATCACCGCATGCGCCGTGTGCTGATCGGGGTTGATAAAGGTTTTCAGCAGGTGGATGGACGAAATGCTGATGAGCGCCATCGACAGCTTCACCTTGAGCACGCCAGCGTTGACGTGATCGAGCCATTCAGGTTCGTCGGGGTGATTTTCGATGCCGAGCCGTGAGACGAAGGTTTCGTAGCCGCCGACGATCACCATGATGAGCAGGTTCGAGATCATCACGACGTCGATCAGGCCGAGCACGACCAGCATCACGTTGGTTTCGTCTAGTGTCAGCGAGGCCGTAACCAGATGCCAGACCTCTTTGAGAAACAGAACGACATAGACCCCTTGCGCGACGATCAGCCCGAGATAAAGCGGAACTTGCAGCCAGCGGCTCATGAAGATGACAGCGGGCAGCGGGCGCATTGGACGACGGGGCTGGGCAGCAGAACGGTGGCGTGGTGCGGACATGAGGCTCTGGATGGTGGACGCTGGCCTGGCCGGGACTGGATTGCCCCGGCGCCAGGCGCGCTATTGTACAGCGTCGTTTATCTGGATCGCATGGGCGCGGACAATCGCTGCGCGCCGGGTGGCGGGTGTCTGGCCGGTTTTCAGACGCGGGTGGGTGGCGCGCGCCTGCCTTTCAGGCTGGCGAGTCCGATGCCTGCGATAACACAGGCAAGGGCGATGCCGTGCGCGAGCGTGGGATGTTCGCCCAGAAACACGATGCCGTAGAGCGCGGCGGCGATAGGCAGTACCGCACAGAACACGCCAGCCAGGTTGCCAGGCACATGGCGAATGCCTTTCATCCAGAGCCAGAACGAAAAAATACTGGCCGAAAGGCCGTACCAGAGCACGAGCGCCCAGATGCCAGCAGGCACGCTGCGGTAATCAAAATGCAGTAGCGCACTGGCCCCGAGCGGCAACATCAGGAGCAAGCCAAACAGATGGGTATAGGCGCAGATCTCAAGTGGTGCGAGCGTTTGCGCGAGGCGGCGCGACAAGATCACATAAAGCGATTCGCAGCACACCGCACCTAGCACCATCAGGTTGCCCGCGAGCGAGCCCTGTGTGGCGCTTGCGTCGTGCCCGCTCTGGGCCAGATTGATGACGCCGATGCCCGCCACCGCAAGCGCAATCGAAGCCAGCACCCGCCCGCTGGGCCGTTCTTTGAGAAAAATCCACGCGAAGAGCGCGACGACTGCGGGAATGGTGCTGGTAATCACCCCGGCTGCGACAGCGCTGGTCCGTTGCACGCCATTGAGCATTAGCAACGTAAACCCGAAGGTGCCGAACAGTGCCTGTAAAAACAGATTGAGCCATTCGCTGCGGGTCACGCGACGTAGTTTGGGCACACGCAATAGCGGGCCTAGCACCGCCATCGCAAGCAGAAAGCGCAGTAGCGCGAACAGCGAAACGGGAAGGAACGCGACGATGGATTTACCGATGCCGACATTGGTGCCAACCAGCAGCATCGCCGCGATCAGGAGCAGGGCGTAACGATTCAAGCTGGAATCCGGGCGAGAAGTTCAGTTAGCATGGCGCGAGGGTGCCTGCGGGGTGCTTGTTATAGCGTAAACGCCTTGCGGCGTCCCTCCGTGGCGTGCGGTGAATCAATGGGCTGGCTCGCGTAAGTGCCGGGTAAGTTGCACCGCTTATCGTCGCGTCAGCGCGGCACACTGAAGGTGTCGGTGTATGCGGAGCGCCGGGTGCGAGCGGGGCCTCGGGTGAATGCGAAGTCTGGCATCCGAAGCGTCTGGCGTTGCCATAGCGTCTAGCACCTGGCGTCTCGCACATGGCGCGGCGCAAGCAGCCGTGCGCGGGCGTAGCGGCTTCATCAATACAGGGTTCAAGTTTCATCATCAGGGGGTAGTTGATGTCTGCGATTGAGTCGGTTCTTCACGAACACCGTATTTTCCCGCCGTCGGCGGATGCTGTTGCCAAGGCTTCGGTGTCTGGCATGGAAGCCTATCAGGCGCTCACCGCTGAAGCGGAGCGCGATTACACCGGTTTCTGGGCGCGTCTTGCGCGCGAAACGCTGAGCTGGAGCAAGCCGTTCACCAAGGTGCTCGACGAATCAAAGGCACCGTTTTACACCTGGTTTGAAGACGGCGAAATGAACGCTTCGTACAACTGCCTTGACCGTCACGTTGAGGCTGGAAATGGCAGCCGGGTTGCGGTGATTTTTGAAGCGGATGACGGCACCGTGACCAACGTGACCTACCAGGATTTGCTGCAGCGTGTGTGCCGGATGGCGAATGCGCTGAAGCAGAGTGGTGTGAAGAAGGGCGACCGCGTGGTGATTTACATGCCGATGTCGGTCGAAGGGATCATCGCCATGCAGGCTTGCGCGCGTCTGGGCGCAACGCATTCGGTTGTGTTCGGCGGGTTTTCTTCCAAATCGCTCAATGAGCGGCTGGTTGATGTGGGCGCGGTGGCGCTGATTACCTCTGATGAGCAGATGCGCGGCGGCAAGGCACTACCACTCAAGCAGATCGCGGATGAAGCGCTGGCACTGGGCGGCTGCGAGAAGGTACACAGCGTGGTGGTGTATCGCCGCACCGGTGGCGCGGTGGCGTGGCACCCGGGGCGTGACGCCTGGATGCATGAGCTGATGCAGGCCGAGGCCGACACCTGCGCGCCTGAGCCACTGAGCGCTGAGCATCCGCTATTTATTCTGTACACGTCAGGTTCGACCGGAAAGCCGAAAGGGATTCAGCACAGCACAGGAGGGTATTTGCTGTGGGCCGCTCAGACCATGAAATGGACCTTCGACTGGAAGCCGACGGATGTGTTCTGGTGTACCGCGGATATTGGCTGGGTGACCGGGCACAGCTATATCGCTTATGGACCGCTAGCGCTGGGCGGCACTCAGGTGGTGTTCGAAGGCGTGCCAACCTGGCCGGATGCAGGCCGGTTCTGGCGCATGATCGAGAAGCACAAGGTGAGCGTGTTCTACACCGCTCCAACCGCGATCCGCTCGCTAATCAAGCTGGCCGAAGCGGATGCGAAAGTTCATCCGAAGCGGTTTGACCTATCGTCGTTGCGGATCATTGGCACCGTTGGCGAACCGATCAATCCCGAGGCGTGGATCTGGTATCACGA